>NZ_JBHYFM010000001.1:0-4610 GCF_051859525.1 Roseinatronobacter sp.
CGAATCGCTCTAATCACCGAAAGGGGACTGCAGGAATGACCCGCAAGACGAACGGCTTCACCGACCCTATCGAAGAACATCGCGCACTGTTGGAAACCGAATCCCGCATCGCGATTGCGGGCCACCCGCTGCATGCGATGCTTGTGGCCTTTCCTATTGCGCTGACCATGTCTGTGCTGGGCGCTGATCTGCTGTATTGGTGGACTGCTGACGGGTTCTGGGCGCGGGTTGCCGGTTGGGCCGCGTTCGGTGCGTTTATAATGGGGGTGATTGCCGGGGTGACGGGCACAGTGGAATTGCTGGTTGTGCGCGGTATTCGCAACCGCTCTGCCAGTTGGACGCATTTCATCCTTGCGGTCATGCTGCTGTCACTGATCGGCGCGAATTGGGGCTTTCGTATCGGCCAGCCCGAGGAGGCGGTTCTGCCCTTGGGCCTGTCATTGTCGCTTGTTGCGGCAGGTCTGACGGCGGTTACGGGGTGGCATGGCGGCAAACTTGTTTTCGATTACCAGATCGGCACGAAAATGCCGGACCCGCCACCCTGAGCAAGAGCGCGTGGAACCACAGCTGGTGGTTGCACGTTAGGGTGTGATGAACAGACATTCCCCGAAGTCCGGTGGCGTGACCACCGCTGTGGCCCGTCAGCACCAACCCCGCCATGACCGGCCCCTGATGGTTGTCGCGCATGCCTGTGCCGTGCTGGCGCTTGGTTTGCTGGCCTTGGGGGTGCCGTTCGCCGTGATCATCCTTGTGGGGGAACCTGCGCCATCGGGGGGTGTCACATGGGATTTCAGCATGGGGCTGGGATTTGGTGCCTTGGCCATGATCACCTTGCAATTTGCCATGACGGGCCGTCTGCGCTGGATTACGCACCCGTTCGGCGCGGATATCGTCTATCTGGCGCATCGTTACTTAAGTTGGGGTGCGCTGGTGTTGATGGGCGCGCATTTTGCTGTGCTGTATGTGTTCCATGAACCCGCGCTGGGCGCGCTGAACCCGTTTCAGGCGCGTTGGGAACTGACCGCCGGACGTGTGGCCATGGTCTGCTTCGCGGGGCTGGTCATAACCTCGCAATGGCGCAAGGCATTGGGGCTGTCCTATGAATGGTGGCGCAAGCTGCATCTGGCGCTGGCGATCACCGGTTTTGTTGCTGCCATCCTGCATGTGCTGGGTGTGGGCAACCTGACGGATACGCCGGAAAAACGTATGCTATGGCTGGGGGCAACGCTGGGTTGGGCAGGGGTGCTGGTGTTTACGCGACTGCTGCGGCCATGGGTTCAGTCGCGCAACCCGTGGCGCGTCATTGCCAACCATGACGAAGGGGGCGGCGTGCGGCGTCTGGAACTGGAACCCGAAGGCCGTGGGCTGACGCGCTGGAAACCCGGCCAGTTCGCATGGCTGAAGGTCGAGCGCTCGCCCTATGGGCTGATCGAACACCCATTTACGATCTCCACCGCGCCCGAGAAGGGGCCAAACCTGTCTTTCTCGATCAAGGCGCTGGGCGATCACAGTTCCGCGCTGGCGCAAACCGAAATCGGCGCGCGGGCGTATGTTGACGGGCCATATGGCGCATTTTCGGTGGACCGTATGGCACGGGCAAGCGGGTTTGTGATGATTGCGGGCGGCGTGGGGATTACCCCGATCCTGTCCAATCTGCATGCCCTGGATGCGCGCAATGATCCGCGGCCCGTGATTTTGGTGTATGCCAACCAGACATGGGACAATATCGCCTTCCGGACCGAACTGGACGCCCTGCGCCAGCGACTGAACCTGACATTGGTTCATGTGCTGGCCGACCCGCCCGAGGATTGGGACGGCGAACGCGGACAGGTGGATTTCGATATCCTGACACGCCACCTTGCCGCTGACACACGCGACTGGCCGCATCTGCTGTGTGGGCCTGCGCCGATGATTGCATCCCTGCGCGGCGATCTGCACCGGCTTGGTGTGCATGACCGCCATATTGATTACGAAATCTTCGAGTTGGTCTGACATGCGCCCGAAACTAGCCCTTGCTTTTGCCATCGCACTGACCTTGCTGGCCGTCGGTCTGTCCATCTGGCTGGCACAGGCGGGACTGTAATGATGGCCGCTGCAAATTTTCCGGGGAACCGAAACGGCGCGAACACGTTAGAGTGTTTGAAGCTTGTTTGATGAGGCAAATAAATGAACACGAATTTCACGGGTCTTCTGGGCGTCCTGCATCTGGCACTTGTTGTCTGGGCCGCCGTTTCGATTCTTGGCTCTGGTGCCAGTCAGGGCCAGAAGGTTTTATGGATATTGCTTGTATTGGTGTTTCCCGTCATCGGCCTGATTATCTGGTTTCTGGCCGGTCCGAAGAAAGTCTGAGATGTTCCCTCTTGTCGAATGGAAATGCCCATCGGCACACTTTACGCTGACCTTCGGGTCAGCGTTTTTTTTTGCCCTGATAGACGCTCGTAATGGTTGCAACGTGGAACCCTGCGCAGGGACCGGACGTTGAACAGATGAAGCCATTCACCGCCTTGAAAGGACAGATGATGAGCGCACCGAAAAACACCCGCACCACTGCGCAACAGGATTTCGCCAAAGAGGCGCGCAAGCTGAAGACGGAAAACGCCAGCGATGATGCGCCCTATCCGACGGATAAAACCCCCGATCTGGGAATGCGCCGCATTGAACATGTTGATCAGGCCCCATCTGGTGCGCTTGATGATGTGGGCGACAAACCCGCGCGCGAACGCTCTCGCGAACGGCGTTGAACGGGGGGCTGGCCGCCCCATGCAGTCCGGATGTATTCGTTGACCACCAAGCCGAAACCGGCTTGGTGAATTCTTGCGTTTATAGTTGTAATATATTGATATTAAAAATCTTTTTTACTTTTTCAGGAACCTTGTCCTGCCCCCGCTGTTGTATGTGCAGAGCCTTGAAGAAGGCCAATACAACACAGGAGAGTTAAGATGAAAAAGCTAATGCTTACGACCGCGATTGTTGCTGTAACGTCGATGGGCGCAGTGGCGCAGACCGCTGACACCACAATGAACGGCGAGGTTGGCGCGGGCGCCGGGGGCGATCAGTTCGTTCCTGCATTCCTGTCGTCTGATTTTACCAGCAAGAACCTGTACACGCTGGACACCGAAGAAACCCGCGCATTGACGCAAGACCGCGCTGCCGAAGATCGCAGCATGTGGGATCGCGCGACCCTGCGTTGGGAAAGCAGCGATGCCTTCGCGTCGGATCGTGATGCGTGGGAAAATGTCGGCAATATCCAAGACATCGTCATGACCAAGGATGGTGAAATCCGTGGTATCCTGATCGATGTTGGCGGTTTCCTGGGTCTGGGTGCGCGCACTGTGATGGTGGACATTGATGATCTGTATTTCGTTGCAGACGAGACAGCACCGGAAGACCTGTCCGATTACTTCGTCGTGGCCGCCATGAGCGAGGAACAGCTGGAAGCCTTGCCTGAATGGGACGAGGACCAACTGACCGTCGGCTTTGAGGCACAGGGCTACCAAGCAGATGCAGCCGGGCATGATGTGGGTATGCTGGACGAGTCCAACGGCATGGCCGAGAGCGAGACAGCCATGACCGAGCAACCCGCGATGTCCGAACAGCCTGCCGATACTGCCGCAGCCCCCGCAATGGACGGCTATACCGAGATGACCGAGCAGGACCGCACTGCCGAAAACCTGCTGGGTGCCGATGTCTATGGCGGCGAAGGCGACAATATCGCGACCGTTGATGACGTTGTTCTGGCAGATGATGGCGCAATGACGCATCTGATCATGGATGTGGGCGGTTTTCTTGGACTTGCAAGCCACACCATCGCCCTTGAAGTCGCCGATGTCGACATCATGTGGAACGACGAAGACGGCGACGTGCGAGTTTCGGTTCCGATGACTCAGGAACAGCTGGAGAGCCTGCCTGAATACCAAGGGTAACCTGTCTCCGGATACCGTTGTGTGATGAATGTGAATGCCCCGCCGGATTCCGGCGGGGCTTTTGCAATAAACTGATTTTAATAATGTTTTTTGCGGAACCTTCTGCCAGCCCGCCCGTTATTTAGCAGATGTAAAAGTTGATATTGAACAAGGAAAGGAAAGCAAGATGCGTGGTTTGTTACTGTGGATTATCGGCATTCCGCTACCGTTGATCATTCTGTTGTATCTGTTCGGTGTGTTTTGATCCGATACCGGATTTTCTGAAAAGGGGCGTGGCATCGGCTGCGCCTTTTTTCGTTTCCCGTGTGCAATCAAGGAACCGCGGGCCTGTGGCTGCGTTGGATGACAGACGCATTTGAACACCGGAGTGTGATGGAACCCGATTATCCCTATTGCGGACCCGCGCCTGATCCGCAGGACTGGATCATGGCATGGAATTTTGACCCCGTGCTGCTTGGTTGCCTTGGCGTATTGGCATTGGGTGGGGGCGTGGCGCTACGAAGCCGGTCCGGCGCACGTCAGCGCGCATTCGCCTGTGCGCTGACGGCGGCTGCGCTTGCCTTTGTGTCGCCCTTGTGTGCGATGACGGTGGCCCTGTTTTCGGCGCGCACGTTGCATCATCTGGTTGTGATCCTGATTCTGGCGCCGGCGCTTGCGCTGGCGTTTCCGCTGCGCCGTGCCCCCGGG
>NZ_JBHYFM010000001.1:4705-529522 GCF_051859525.1 Roseinatronobacter sp.
CGGGGCCGTGGCCTTTCTGGGTTTGTCGGCGGCAATCTGGATCTGGCACCTTCCGGTTGCCTACAGTGCTGCATGGGACAGTGCCGCGGTATATTGGGCGCTGCAAATGGCGTTGATCCTGCCGGGTTGGGTGTTCTGGTCGGCGGTTCTGGGGCAGGGGCGTGGCACTGGGCAGGGGCGCGACACAGTGTCGGGTGTGGTCTGGCTGGTCTCGCTGGTCGGTCAAATGGGTATTCTGGGGGCGTTGCTGACATTTGCGCCGCGCGCATTCTATCTGGAACATCTGGCCCATGCGCCACGTTTCGGTCTGGATGCGTTGCAAGACCAGCAGCTTGCGGGGCTGGTGATGTGGGTGCCGGGCATGGTTCCGGTTGCGGCGCTTGCTGCACTGATGATCTGGCAGGCGCTGTGGCGGGGGGCGCGCGCATGATTGCCTTGTGGAAGGCGCTGCATATCGCTGCCTTGTCGGTCTGGTGTGCGGGGTTGATATTGCTGCCAATCGTCATTCACGGCTACCGCCGCAGCCATGCATCCCGCAATCAGGCGGGCTTTACAGAATTCCGCTGGCTGACACATCATGCCTACCGGCTGGTCGTGACGCCCGCTGCGGTTGTTGCGGTCGCGGCAGGAACAGTGTTGATTTTCGTGTTGGAGGTTCTGGACATCTGGTTGCTGGCCAAGCTGGTCGTGGTGACCGGCATGGTGCTGGTACACGCATGGCTGGGTCATGTGATCGGTCTGGCGGGGGCGCGGCGCGATGCCTATCGTTTGCCGCCTGCCGGTCTGGTGCTGGTGGTGTTGCTGCCCCTGATGGGCGCGGTTTTGTGGCTGGTTCTGGCCAAGCCCGCACTGGATGAGGTGATCGCCCTGTTCCCCGAAATGCTGCGTGAACCGCGCGGGCATACCATTCCCGCGCGGCTGGACCCCCTATGAAGGCGCTGCGCATGATATCGGCCGCGCCCGTGGCGCTGGCGGGGTGTTCGGGGCCGTTGTCAACGCTGGACCCCGTCGGGCATGCCGCGCGCGATATTGCCCTGTTATGGTGGGGTATGCTGGCGGGGGCAGGGGCAATCACGGTGTTCGTGCTGGTTTTGCTGGTGCTGGCCATGGGGCGGCCCCGCGCAACCACGCAAGGGCGCTGGGTCTACGGGCTGGGGCTGTGGTTTTCCATGGCCGTGCTGGGCGCGGTGCTGGCGGCAGGGCTTTGGGTGGGCGAACGCATCCTGCCGCGTGATGACGGTGCGGTCACAGTGCAGGCGCATGCGTTTCAATGGGGCTGGACCTTCAGCCATGACGGCGCGGATGGCCAGCCGGTCGAGTCCGAGGGGATCTTGCATATTCCGGCAGGCCAGCCGGTGGATATCCTGATCACATCGCAGGATGTTATCCATTCCTTCTGGGTGCCGCGCCTTGGTGGCAAGCTGGATGCAATCCCGGGACGCGAGAACCGCTTGCGTGTGCAGGCCGACAGCGCAGGCCGCTTTGACGGGCTATGCGCCGAGTTTTGCGGGCTGGGCCATGCGGCCATGCGCTTCGAGGTGGTCGCCCATGACACCTGGCCCCCCGTTGATCCAGAGAGTCCGGAGGGGCCATGACCGACGCGTCACACCACGATCGCATGTCACCAACCGACGATACGGCTGCCGCAGACATTGCACCCAACCCGCCGCAACCCGCCTTGCGGCTGCACCGCGAATTGTCGCGCGTCTGGGCCAATGATCGCGGGTTTTGGGGCCAGATCACGGCCGTCAGTCACACGACGCTGGGCCTGCGCTTCATGGCGACGGCGTTTGTGTTTTTTGCCATTGGCGGCATCCTGTCCATGCTGATCCGCGCGCAGCTTGCCACCCATCAGGGCGCGTTTCTGGACACGGAACTGTATAACCAGATTTTCACCATGCATGGCAGCATCATGATGTTCCTGTTCGCCATTCCCATGCTGGAAGGGCTGGGCATCTGGCTGTTGCCGAAACTGCTGGGCACGCGCGACATGGCATTCCCGCGCCTGACCGCGCTGGGCTATTGGTGCTATCTGTTTGGCGGGCTGATCATGCTGACCGCGCTTTTGTTCGGCGTGGCCCCGCGTGATGGCTGGTTCATGTATACGCCGCTGTCGGATGCCACGCACAGCCCCGGCATCAATGCCGATGTGTGGCTGCTGGGGGTGACCTTTGTGGAAATCTCGGCGATTGCGGCGGCAGTGGAGATCACTGTCACCATCCTGCGCCAGCGCGCGCCGGGCATGAAGCTGACCGAAATGCCGCTGTTTGCGTGGTACATGCTGGGCACCAGTGTGATGATGCTGGTGGGCTTTCCGCCGCTGATTGCGGGTTCAGTGTTGCTGGAGGTGGAGCGCGCGTTTGACTGGCCGTTCTTCGACCCGCTGCGCGGGGGCGACCCGCTGCTGTGGCAACACCTGTTCTGGCTGTTCGGCCATCCGGAGGTGTATATCATCTTCCTGCCCGCGGCGGGGGCCATGTCCACCATCATTCCGGTCATGTGTCGCACGCCCATTCTGGGCTATGGCGCGATTGTGGCGGCCATTCTGGGGCTGGTGTTTTTGTCCTTCGGGTTGTGGGTGCACCATATGTTCACAGTGGGCATTCCGCATATGGCGCTTGCGTTCTTTTCGGCCGCATCGGTGCTGGTGGCGGTGCCCACGGCGGTGCAGGTCTTTGCGTGGATCGGCACCATGTGGAAGGGGCGGCCGGAACTGCATTTGCCGATGCTGCATATTCTGGGGTTCTTCCTGACCTTCGTGATGGGCGGGCTGACGGGGGTGATGCTGGCCATCGTGCCCTTCAACTGGCAGGCCCATGACACGGCCTTTGTGACCGCGCATCTGCATTATGTGCTGATTGGCGGATTTGTCTTTCCCATGATGGCGGCGGCCACATACTGGATGCCCCTGATCACCGGCAAGGCCCGCGTCAACGGGTTGGGAGAGGCCGCGTTCTGGGTCATCCTGCTGGGGTTTCATGGCACGTTTTTCATCATGCACCTGACGGGGCTGCTGGGGATGCCGCGCCGGATTGATGTGTATCCCGACAATCCCGAATGGGTGGGGCTGAACCTGACATCGTCGATCTTCGGTTTTGTGCTGACCATCGGGTTTGCCATGTTCGCGCTGGATCTGATCTTGCAGGCCTGCCTTGGCAAACGCGCACGCCGCGACCCGTGGCAGGCGCCGACGCTGGATTGGGCGATGCTGGTGCCAGCGCCCAACTACAATTTTGCAGCCCTGCCTTTGCTGCGTCATCAGAACATGCCTGCCCGCGATGCCATTCAGGCCCTTGCGCGCGGGGAGGGCGCGCTTGCGGGCGCGCCGCGCGCACGGCGTGAAGTGCTGGTCACCAGTGTCACCAATGCGCGACCCTGCCATGTTGCGCTGCTGCCGGGGAACACGGCGCTGCCGTTGGTGCTGTCGGCCAGTATCGGGGTGTTTGTCCTGCTGATGCTGGGCAGCCTGTATGTGCTGGCGGCACTGGCCCTTGTGCCGGTGGCGGTGCTGGTCTGGGTCTGGGTGCGGGGAATGGCCCCTATGGGGGACTTGCACCCTGTTGCAGTTGCGCCGGAATTGCGTTTGCCAGTGCATCATCATGCGCGTAGCCCCACATTGGCGCAATCGGGCCTTCAGGCCCTGTTGGTCGCGGACGGGGCGTTGTTTGCATCCTTGCTGTTCGGGGTGGGGTTCCTGTCGGTCGTGACCCAGGGGCCGCCAGCCCCCCCGCCGCTGGCCGGGGGGGGCGGCGTTGGGCTGGCGCTTGCCAGCATCGTTTGCGCCCTTGCGCTGGCTGCGGCCAGTGCAAGGCTGGCGCGGGGCGCGGCGGCGGCGGCGGCGACAGCTTCGCCGCTTTGGCCTTGGGCAGGGGTGGTGTGCAACCTTGTTGCGCTGGTCCTGCTGGCATGGGTCGCGTTCCAGTTGGATGACCCGCGCATCCATGCCCGCGACGCGCTGCGCGCGGCCATGGCGGGGTATGTCGGTCTGCATATTCTGGTTGCCGCAGCCATGGCGGCCTTCGCCGCCGACCAGTTCCGGCGCGGCGAGATCGCGGTTGCGACAGGCGGTGGCGCGATCCCTGCATGGGCCAACTGGCAAATGTTTACGGCAGTGACAACGGGTATCACCGTGGCGGTGTTCATGGTGCAGGCAGGTGTCACATGAGGTGGCTTGCCCTGTCCCTTGCCGGTCCGACACTGTGGGCGGTGATGTTTGTTGCCCTTTATGCGCTGCATGGTGTGGCCTGTGCGGGGGCCGTGCTGCCCGAAACTATGGGGGGCGGCGCGCGCTTTGGTCTGGCTGCCCTGTGGATTGCAGGTCTGGGGGCGCATATTGCGCTGCTGCGCGCGCTGCCCCGCCGTGCAGGCGGGCTTGCGGAAAACCTGCCGCATGCGGGCGCGTGGATCGGACTGGGCGCAACGGCATTCACGCTGTTTCCGGTCCTGCTGCTGAGCAGTTGTTAGGGGGCGTCCGGTGGTCCGCACAAGAAAAGGCCCATCTTGCAAACCTTCCGGCTGCAAGATGGGCAAGTCGGGACTGGAAGACATCAGGCAGGACAAAAAGCCTGATGCCCCAACAGGGACACCATAAAAACGCATGCTGTGGTGATTGGTTCCCCGATGCCGCCGCAAAACACACAGGCGTGAACAGGCAAGCCGCCCCCTGATAATGCGACAATGAAGGAATGAGTGATGACACCACATGACCCCAGACGCGGCGATGCGTCCGAAAACCCGATGCACCCCTACCGCAAGTTCTTTGCCTGGGTGGGGATTGCCCTTGTTGCGGGCGGGGTGTTGTGGCTGCTGTCATCGATGTTGCTGCCTTTTGTTATTGCGCTGATACTGGCCTATTTCCTTGATCCGGCAGTGCGTGCGATGACACGGCGCGGGCTGTCGCGCGTCGCGGCTGCCTTGATTGTCGCAACACTGACCTTCGGGACATTGCTGACGCTTGTGGGCGGGATGGTCCCCCTTGCCTTTGCGCAAGGGGCCGAGTTGATGGGCATGTTGCCCGATAGCTGGGCCGAGGCCGAGGAACAGCTGGAAGACACCATTCCCGATGCGGTCGAGGACCGGTTTGCAGGGGTGGGGGATCTGGTCGGGCAGGCCCTTGAAACGCTGCGCGGCACATTGCCCGACATCACCGAGCAAATGGCCGGTAGTGTCTCGGGGCTTGTTTCTGTTCTGATGTTCTGGGTCGTCATGCCGGTTGTGACGGTCTATCTGTTGATTGACTGGCCACGCCTGATTGCATCCGTGGACAGCTTGTTGCCGCGCCCGCAGGCGCCCACATTGCGCGGGCTGGCGCGCGACATTGATGCGGCGCTGGCAGGCTACATCCGCGGTCAGGTCATGGTCTGTTCGATCCTGATCGTCTATTACAGTGTGGCATTGTCACTGGTGGGGTTGCCCTTCGCCATTGCTGTTGGTGCGGTGACGGGCGCAGTGTCATTCATCCCCTATCTTGGCATGTTTATCGGCACATCGCTGGGGGTCGGGATCGCAATCTGGCAATTCTGGGGTGATCCGGTCTGGATTATGGCGGTTGTCGCAATCTACGGGCTTGGCCTGTTTGCCGAAAGCGAGGTTCTGGTTCCGCGACTGGTCGGGGATGCCGTGAATCTGCATCCGGTCTGGCTGATTTTCGCGGTCATCGCATTTGGCACGGTGTTTGGCTTCGTTGGCGCATTGATCGCGGTGCCATTGGCCGCAGCGACAGGGGTGATCGTCAGGTTCGCAGTGCAGCGATACAGGCAAAGTTCGCTGTATCAGGGTGGCGCACCATAGGCAGAAACGCAAATGGCCCCGGACAGTGTCCGGGGCCTTTATTGCGTTACGCCGTCAATGCCGGATCATTCGGCGGGCGGGGTGGGTTCATCAATGATCTGGGGCGCGTCATCGGGATCATTCAAGGGACCGACGACAGTACCTTCGGCAGGGATTCCGGTGTCGCTTTCGGTTTGCGTGGCTGGGGCCTGTGCCGGTTGTTCGGGTTCGACAACCAGTGTCCTGACCAGCAGCCAGCCCAGAAACGCGACGGCAAGAATAACGGCCAGCGCCATACCGATAAGGGGTCCGCGATGGCGCCTTGTCTGCTTTTTCAGATTTGTGTCAGGTGCACTCATGTCTTGTCCTTTCTTCTGACGGCCGGTGCGCATACGCCAAAGGGGCAAAACTGCCGCCTTGAAGCCATCCGGCCTGTTGTGCCGCAGCAAAGGAATTGCAGGGCAGCAGGAATTTGTATCTGGGTATAAAACGCATGGGGGGGGCTTGGGTTCCGTCCGGCCCGCTGCGCGCCGATGCGCATGTGCCGTCCCAGGGAACCGCAGACCGCCCGCCGCGTTTATCGATTGGCTGTCACTGCGCGCGGCTGTTCCATATGTGAAAGGACCACCATGCCCCTGTCGTCACACCGCCGGTCAGCAGAGGCCCCGCCGGATGCGCCCGCGACAATCGCTGCATCCGGACCGCCGCGCGCGCCCGTCGTCGTGACCGGCATTTTCATTATTCTGATGCTGGGGGCCGTGCATTACGCGCGGGATTTCCTGTTGCCGGTGATCACTGCGATATTGCTGTTTTTCGTGTTCATGCCCGTGCAACGCAGGCTGCTTGGGCTGGGACTGCCCGGCACACCTGTTGCGGCGGGGCTGGTTCTGGGGCTGATGGCCGGTATTGCCGCAGTTTTTGTCCTGCTAAGTGGACCTGTCATGCAGCTGGCCAATAACATGCCTGACATCATCAGTGATATCAGCGCGCGGCTAAGGTCCCTTCAGGGGGCGGTCCTGACCTTGCTGAATGGCTTGGGCGAAAGCGATCAGGGCTTTGTGCCTGACCTGCGCCAGACCACAAATGATGCCTTGTCCCAGAACGAGGACGGCGGCGGCGCGGATTTCGTGATGTCAACGGCAAGCGGGGCATTAACCTATCTGGCGGAAGCGCCCGCAAAGGTGGCGCAGGTCGTGTTCATGCTGATATTGCTGTTTTTCCTGCTGTCCTCCAGTGAACTGATCTATCTGAAAATCGTCCAGAGTTTCGACGCATTTTCGCAAAAGCGTATTGCGATCAATACGCTATATACGATCGAGCGGGATTTGGGCGGGTATCTGGGAACCGTGACATTCATCAATGCAGGGCTTGGGCTGTGTATCGGGCTGGCCATGTGGGCGCTGGGCATGCCGGTGCCGCTGCTGTTTGCGGTTCTGGCCTTCACGTTGAATTTCATTCCCTATCTTGGGGCTGTGACAGGCGTGATATTGACCAGCATGGTTGCAATCCTGTGGTTCGACAACCTGCAAGACGTGGTTCTGGTGACATTTGCCTATTTTTTGCTGACCACACTGGAAGGGCAGTTGGTCACCCCGCTGTTGCTGGCCCGACGGCTGCGCATGAATCGTGTGCTTGTGTTTCTGTCGGTCGCATTCTGGGCATGGATGTGGTCGTTCATGGGAATGCTGATTGCAGTGCCGCTGCTGGTGATGGCGCGTATCATTCTGGAACAGTTCCCCGGCGCGGCAAGGGTTGCGAACCTGCTGGCAGATGACACGCAGCCGCGTGTCCCGCCGTCGGGGTAGCGGGGCGCGCGCGCGCGTCGTGGCGGCAGGGGGCAAAATAACCTGCGTGGGCACAATGGCACTGGAAAGCCGCCAGCATCAATATTGATGTGGCGGCTTGTAGGGGCGGGGGCTGGCAGCGGTAGTTTAACGGCCGGCTGTTTGGCGGCGGCGGCGGTTGCGCACCTGAACATAGGTGTTCACGCCAAACAGGAACGCTTCAAGCAAGGCCGGAAACTCACCCCGTGGCTGATAAGCCCGTCCCTGCGCGGCATTCGCCCGTAACTGGGCGTCAAGGCTGGGGATCGGCGGGGCAGGGCGCAGGCGTTTGATCAACAACAAGATGCCGGACAGGCCCAAAAACACCAGCCCGATTGCATAGGTTGCAACCAGTGGCGTGAAGTGTTGCGCCAGCATCATCCAGCTTGCAGCGACCATGAACCCCAGACCAACAGCCAACATCGCGCCGGCAAGAACTGCCAGCGCGATGTTGCCGCTATGCCATTGGGCCTGCCGTTTCATATGATGAACGGATTGCAACATCAGCGGCGCGACAAGGCCAGCGCCAACAGGAAGCCCGCACCTGCGGCGATGCCCATCGCCAGTGCAGGACGTTCTTTCGTGAATGTCTCGGCGCTTTCCAGCGCTTCATCCAGTTGCTCGGCGGCATAATCATAGCCATCCTCGGCCATGCTTGCCGCGCGCCTGCCGGTGTGGCGGGCTTTCGCGCGTGCTTGTTGCGCCTTGGCCCAACCGGCCTGCTTCGTGGCCTCGCTCAGTGCGGCAAGATCCGATTTGACAAGGGCGAGTTGTTCTTTCAGTTCTTCATAGGTCAGATCTGCAAGATCAGAGATTTCATCTGCTGCGGCATCGGCGTGATCTTTCACCCTAGCGGCAGTTTCCTTGCTTTCCTGTTTTACTTTTGCAGCGGGTTGGCGTGACATTTCAAACCTCCTGCAGGCGCATGTAACCCATGCTTGCCTGCTTAAATTTCATTGGAAAATGTGATTTTACCTGTTTGGCAAGGCGCTTGCGGCACGGCTGTGTCACAAGCGCCCCTGCGTCTTTCGCGATCAGAGCTTGGACGACCAAGCGTCGACCTGCTTTTCAGCCTCGTCCTTGGCGACGCCGTATTTTTCCTGAATTTTGCCAACAAGCTGGTCGCGCTTGCCTGCGGCCTGATTCAGGTCGTCATCGGTCAGCTTGCCCCAGTTTTCCTTGGCGGAACCTGTAAACTGTTTCCATTTACCTTCAACAATATCCCAGTTCATTTCAAACTCCTGTGCATGTTGCATTTGGATTACAGGGATAGAACGCGAAACTTCTGATCGGGTTCCCTGTGGTCGTGCGGTCTGTGCGCGATCCCATGCGCCATGGCGGTTTCAGGATTCACCGCTGCACAATTTCTGGGCGCGGGCGGGACGGGCTGTTTCAATTTTGTGCTTGTGGCCCGACTTCACGCTGTACGGGTGCCGCTGCGCAAAAAAACTTGACTGAATATGAGGAATGGCCACAAATTTGAAATTGTCGACAATTTTGTAGGCAACCCGATCATTGGCGACCCAAGACTATAAAACGGCCCAACAGGAGATTTCACAATGGCGCATGCCAAATTCACCCTGACCGCAGCCTTGCTTGCAACCACTGTCCTGTCTGTTCCCGTCGCGGCGCAGGCACAGGACAAGGTTTTGCGCATCGGCATGACAGCAGCAGATATTCCGCGCACCCTTGGACAGCCCGATCAGGGGTTTGAAGGGAACCGCTTCACCGGAATGACCATCTATGACAGCCTGACGGCATGGGATCTGAGCAAGGAAGACGAAGCCTCGGTTGTGATCCCGTCGCTGGCCACCAGCTGGTCGGTTGACCCTGACGACACCACCAAATGGACTTTCGTTCTGCGCGACGATGTGACCTTCCATGATGGCAGCCCCTTCAATGCCGAAGCGGTGGTCTGGAATGTCCAGAAGGTTCTGGACGAAGATGCCCCCCATTTTGACGCAAGTCAGGTGGGCGTGACCGCATCGCGCATGCCCACATTGCGGTCTGCGCGGGTGATTGACGAATTCACCGTGGAACTGACCACATCTGAACCCGACAGCTTTCTGCCCATCAACCTGACCAACCTGTTCATGGCATCCCCCAGCCATTGGCAGGCGAAATTTGACGAAACCGGCGATGCGGAAGCCGCTTGGGCCGCTTTTGCCGCTGATCCGTCGGGGTCCGGCCCGTTCCGTGTGACCGGCTTTGTGCCGCGCGAACGGCTGGAACTGGCGGGCAATGCCGACTACTGGAACCCCGACCGCACGCCGAAACTGGACGGTGTGGTTCTGGTCCCGCTGCCCGAAGCGAATGCGCGCACAGCCGCGTTGTTGTCAGGGCAGGTGGACTGGATCGAAGCGCCCGCGCCCGATGCCATTCCCCAGATTGAATCGCGCGGTTTCACCATCTATGCCAATCCGCAACCGCATGTGTGGCCGTGGCAATTGTCCTTCGCAGAAGGCAGCCCGTGGCTGGACATTCGCGTGCGTCATGCGGCCAACCTGTGCTTTGACCGCGAAGACCTGCAAATCCTGCTGGGCGGGTATATGGGTATTCCCAAGGGCACGGTTGACCCGACACATCCGTGGTGGGGCAATCCTGAATTCGACATCCGCTATGACCTGGACGAAGCGCAGCGCCTGATGACCGAGGCCGGTTTTTCGGCAGAAAACCCGCTGACAGTGAAAGTGCAGACATCTGCATCAGGGTCGGGGCAGATGCAGCCCATCCCGATGAACGAATACCTGCAACAGGCGCTGCGGGATTGCTATTTCGATGTGGAACTGGATGTCATCGAATGGAACACGCTGTTCACCAACTGGCGGCGCGGGGCAACGGATGAAAGCGCGAATGGCGCGCATGCCATCAACGTGACCTATGCAACGATGGACCCGTTCTTTGCCATGGTGCGCTTCAGTTCAACGGGCACATTCCCGCCCGTTTCCAACAACTGGGGCTATTTCGGCAATGACGAATTCGATGCGCTGATCGCCGATGCGCGCACCACATTCGAAGATGACGCCCGTGACGAGGCGTTGGGGCGGTTGCACAAACGGCTGGTGGAAGAAGCGCCATTTGTCTGGGTGGCCCATGACGCAGGCCCGCGGGCCATGTCGTCGCGCGTGACAGGCGTGGTCCAGCCCAGAAGCTGGTTCATCGATATTGCACCGATGGATATCGAATAAGCCCTTCCCGAGGCCCCGGACCTGCGCGCCGGGGCCTTGGCCCTGCCTGCCATCCGAAAGGACAGCCCATGTTCGGCTATACCCTGCGACGCATCATCTACACCGCGCCCGTCTTGTTCGGGGTTGCGGTCGTGTGCTTTGCGCTGGTCCATATTTCGCCCGGTGATCCGCTGATCTCGATCCTGCCCGCTGATGCCTCGGTCGAGTTGCAAGACCGGCTTCGCGTGCTTTATGGCTTTGACCGCAGCTATCCCGAACAGTTCATTTTATGGCTGGGGCGTGCGTTGCAAGGCGATCTTGGCACGTCCATCGCCACCGGACGCCCTGTCACCACCGAAGTCATGCGCGCGGTTGCCAATACGCTGATGCTGGCCTCTGTCGCCACTGTCATCGGCTTCGTGCTGGGGTGCCTGTTCGGTTTTGTCGCAGGCTATTTCAGCAATTCGCCTTTGGACAAGGCCGCGTCTGCGGCGGCGGTGTTCGGGGTTTCGGTGCCGCATTACTGGCTGGGCATGGTGCTGGTCATCATTTTCTCGGCGCAGCTGGGGTGGTTGCCGGCAGCGGGCGCGGGGCCGGGCGGGTCCAGCGGCTGGAAATTCGACATGGAGCATCTAAGCTACATGGTGCTGCCCGCCCTGACCATGAGCGTCATTCCCATGGGCATTATCGCACGCACGGTGCGCGCGCTGGTAGCGGAAATTCTGGCGCAGGAATTTGTCATCGGGCTGCGTGCGCGCGGGCTGTCGGAACTGGGTGTTTTCCTGCATGTGGTCAAGAATGCGGCCCCCACGGCGCTGGCCGTTATGGGGGTGCAACTGGGCTATTTGCTGGGCGGGTCCATCCTGATTGAAACGGTGTTCAGCTGGCCCGGCACGGGCATGTTGCTGAATTCGGCCATTTTCCAGCGCGATCTGCCGCTGTTGCAGGGCACCATTCTGGTTCTGGCGCTGTTTTTCGTGGTGCTGAATCTGGCCGTGGACGTGCTGCAAAGCGCGCTTGACCCCCGTATCAAAAGGTAACGTGACATGGCTGATATTTCCCTGACCCAAGCCCCGCCGCCGGATGCCGTGCGCAGTGCAGGCTACTGGCAGAATGTTGGCGCCCGTCTGGTGCGCGACAAGACCGCCATGGCGGCGGCGGCAGTGCTGCTGATCTTGTTGCTGGCCGCGATCTTTGCGCCCGTTGTCGCGCCGCTGGACCCGCTGGACGGGCGGTTGAGCAACCGGCTGAAACCCATCGGCACCGAAGGGCACTGGCTGGGCACGGACGAGTTGGGCCGCGATATGCTGTCGCGCCTGATCTGGGGCGGGCGCTTGTCACTGCTGATGGGGGTGACGCCTGTCGTGCTGGCCTTCATCATCGGGTCGGCGGTGGGGATTGTTGCAGGCTATGCAGGCGGCTGGACCAACACGATCATCATGCGCACGGTTGATGTGTTCTATGCATTTCCGTCCGTGCTGCTGGCGGTTGCGCTGTCGGGGGCGCTGGGCGCGGGGTTGGGCAATGCGCTGTTGTCGCTGACTGTGGTGTTCATCCCGCCCATTGCGCGGGTCGCGGAATCGGTCACCACGCGGCTGCGCAGTTCGGATTTCATTGAAGCTGCGCGCGCATCGGGCGCGGGCGCGCTGACGATTGTGCGCGTGCATGTGTTGGGCAATGTGCTGGGGCCGATTTTTGTCTATGCGACCTCGCTGATTGCGGTCAGCATGATCCTGGCCTCGGGGTTGTCCTTCCTTGGGCTTGGGGTCCGTCCGCCCAACCCAGAATGGGGGCTGATGCTGAATACCTTGCGCACGGCCATCTATGTGCAGCCATGGGTTGCGGCACTGCCGGGCGCGATGATCTTCATGGTGTCGATTTCGTTCAACATGTTGTCTGACGGGCTACGCTCCGCGATGGAGGTGCGCCAATGACCACCCAAGGCGCCATTCTGACCGTGCGCGGGTTGCGCAAATACTTTCCCATCAAGGGCGGTATCCTTGGCCGGACAGTCAAGAATGTCCATGCCGTTGACGGTGTCGATCTGGAGGTGTTCGCCGGTGAGACGCTGGGCGTGGTGGGCGAATCCGGTTGCGGAAAATCCACCACCGCGCGGTTGCTGATGCAGCTGATTGCCCCCGATCAGGGCGCGCTGTATTTTGAGGGCAAGCTGGTGGGCAGCCCCGAACTGCCGCTGAAAGAATACCGCCGTCAGGTGCAGATGGTGTTTCAGGACAGCTATTCGTCGCTGAACCCGCGCCTGACGATCGAGGACAACATCGCCTTTGGCGCGCGTGTTCATGGCACCTCTGCCAAGGAGGCACTGGCGCGCACGCATGACCTGCTGGCGCGCGTGGGGCTTGCGCCTGCGCGGTTTGCGGGGCGCTATCCGCATGAATTGTCCGGCGGCCAGCGCCAGCGCGTCAATATCGCGCGCGCACTGGCCTTGCGCCCGAAGGTCATTATTCTGGACGAAGCGGTGTCGGCGCTGGACAAATCCGTGGAGGCGCAGGTGCTGAACCTGCTTGCGGACCTGAAGGCCGAATTCGGCCTGACCTATGTGTTCATCAGCCATGATCTGAATGTGGTGCGGTTTGTGTCTGACCGCGTGATGGTCATGTATCTGGGGCAGGTCGCAGAAATCGGCACGGCAGACTCGCTCTATGAAGCGCCGCTGCACCCGTATTCACGCGCGTTGTTGTCGTCCATGCCGTCGATGGACCCCGACAACCGCACGCAGGAACCCGCGTTGACGGGGGATCCGCCCAACCCGATCGACCCGCCATCCGGTTGCCGTTTCCACACGCGCTGCCCTGTGGTCGCCGATGTCTGCGCGCGCAAGGTTCCCGCGCTGACCCAGCGCGCCGCGCAGCACCTTGTCGCGTGCCATGCCCATGACCCCGCATCGGGCTATGTCGCCCCAACCCCGCAGGAGGCCGCCGAATGAATGCCCCGTTCCTTTCGATCCGCAACCTTGGTGTGGCGTTCACCGGCGGCACGCGGCCTGTGCGGGCGGTCAATGATGTGTCACTGGATGTGGGGCAGGGCGAAGCGGTTGCATTGATCGGGGAATCCGGTTCGGGCAAATCGGTGACCATGCGCGCGATCATGCGGCTGAACCCCGAAAAGCGCACGAAACTGCAAGGCAGTATCGAGTTGGGCGGGCGCGATATTCTGAAAATGACGCCGCGCGAAATGTCGGCGCTGCGCGGGGCGCAGGCGGCAATGATCTTTCAGGAACCGCTGCTGGCGCTGGACCCTGTCTATTCGCTGGGCGACCAGATTGTCGAAACCATACGCCGCCATGAACCCGTAAGCCGCGAAGCCGCCCGCGCCCGTGCGCTGGAGTTGTTTGAACGGGTGCGCATTCCTTCGGCCAAATCGCGGCTGGACAATTACCCGCATGAAATGTCGGGCGGCATGCGTCAGCGGGCCATGATTGCGCTGGCGCTGTCGTGCAGGCCCAAACTGCTGCTGGCCGATGAACCCACCACGGCACTGGACGCGACAGTGCAAATACAGGTGTTGCTGCTGCTGCGCGAATTGCAGCGCGATCTGGGCCTGTCGATTATTTTCGTGACCCATGACATTGGTGCGGCGGTGGAAGTGGCCGACCGGATTGCCGTGATGTATGCAGGCCAGATCGTTGAACAGGCAAGTGCGCGCGACTTGATCCGCAACCCTCGCCACCCCTATACGCTGGGCCTGCTGAAAAGCCGTGCAGACGGGGCAATGGTCAAGGGCGCGCGGCTGGAGGCCATTCCCGGCGCGCCGCCCGATCTGGCGAACCTGCCCGACGGGTGCCCGTTTGCGCCGCGCTGTTTTCTGGCGGATGCGTCCTGCACCACAGGGACGGTCGAAATGCAGGAACTGGGACCATCACATCAGGCCCGCTGCCGCAGACTGGCGCAAACCGACCACGCGCAGCCTGCGTTGTGACAACACGCAGGCGCGGGGCGCGACTACTGTGCCACTTCGCGCAGGGGGCTGGCCGAATGCTGATCCTGCGATTTGTCGCGCGGCCAGCCATAGGCCCCGGTTTTCGCGGTCTGGTATCCGCCACCGGCAAGGGCCACGGCAAGACGCACCCCCGCATGCACCCCGTCAATCACGGCAATGCCGGTTTCCGCACTCAGGGTCTTGCACATATCGGACATGCCCGCACAGCCCAGTATAACGGCCTCGGCCGCGTCTTGGTTGCGCGCGGCAAGAATTTCGCGGCGCAGCAGGGCATGTGCATGATCCGGGTCCGCATCCAGCGCCAGAACCGGCAGATCCACGGCGCGCACATTCTGCAACGCATGGGACATGCCATAATGCAGCGCAAGATCCTCGATTATGGGAACCGAACGGGGCAATGTGGTGACGATGCTGAAGCGGCTGGCCAGCATTGTGGCAACCTGCATCGCGGCCTGTGCAATCCCGATGACCGGACCGGCAACGACCTCGCGTGCCGCAGCAAGCCCCGGATCGTCAAAGCACGCGATCACATGCGCTTGCGCGCCGGCGGCTTCGGCGCGGCGCAGCGCGTCCAGCATGGCGGGGATGGCCATGGCCGCGTCATGGTGCCCCTCGATACTGGGGGGGACCGGCGCGAATGCGCCGCCCGCCATGATGGTTGCATTGCCACCCGCAGCAGCGCGCGCCGAGCGCGCGATAAGGTCGGTCATCGGGGCGCTGGAATTGGGGTTATAAACGAATATCTGCAAGTTGCGTCTTTCTGGTCTGGTGAGCAGCCGTTACAGGGAAACTGTGTTGGTTTGCGGCATGATTGTCAATTTTATTGTAGACAATTTGGCGTGTTTCATGGCCGGTTTTCGATCCGGCTTTGCATTCCGGCCATATGGCGATAAGTCACATGGAACGATATGGATGACGCAATGCCCTGGCTATCTGACGCGGTAAATAACGAGACAGTCGCCCTGATCTGTGATCGGGTCTGGCTGGCTGTTGTGCAGCGCAGCCTGCGACCGGGCACGCGCCTGAAGGAAGAAGATCTGGCCGAAGTCTTTGGCGTATCGCGTGCCCGTGTGCGTCAGGCATTGTCGTTGCTGGAAAAGGACGGGTTGGTCTCGCTGGTCCCCAACCGCGGCGCGTGTATCGCCGAACCCAGCGTTGCCGAGGCGCGCGATGCGTTCTACACGCGCGGTTTCATTGAAAAGCGTCTGGTGGAACGGTTATGCGCGTCGGCCACACAGGACGATATTGCAGCCCTGCGCGCCCATATTGCCAAGGAACGCACCGCCCATGCAGGGCAGGACAGCGAAGCGATTATCCGTTTGTCGGGCGAATTTCACATGCTGATTGCACGGCTGACCGATGCGCAGTTTCTGGGTGAAATCCTGCGCACCCTGACGACGCGCACATCCCTGATCACGGCGATGTATCAAAACGAATCCACGCAGACATGTGGTCCGGATGAACATGAAGCCATCGTTGATGCGATCGAGCAGCGCGATACCGCGCGCGCGGCGGGCATGATGGAGCATCATTTGCATCATCTGGAAGCGGCGCTTCAACTGAATGATGCGAAATCACCCGCTGCCGATTTGCGTGCCGCGCTGGGCGTGGACAGCACTGCCCCTTCGCACGGGGGCGCGTAGGTGTTGGCGCCCCTGGGGTATAGGCCCCAAGGGCACTGTTTTCATACGGTGCAGCGCATCAGTAATTGCTGAATATGATATCCGTGTTGCATTGCCCCGATGCCGAACGCCCGACCCAGACGTGAATGTCACCGCTGGGGATGTGGCCCATATTCAGGCGCGCATTGTTGTTCGCCCAACCCAGTAAACTGATGCTGTCATTAAAATGAAACTGCCCCACGGAGTCGCGCGCCAGCAAGGCGGTATTGCAGCTATAGCCTGAATTCCCGTCATCTGTCTCGATCCGCAGGCGGCTGCCATTCCAGTCCGTACCTTGCTTGTCGTAATTTATGACAAAGCTGGGATTGGCGTCGAAATAGCCGCTATAGGGGCTGAACCATCCGCCAAAGCCTGAACAGCTGGTCAGTCGCTGGCCACCGCCTGCGCGGACGCGGTGGTGCAACTCCGGCGACCACAGGTCTTCAACGCTGAAACTGTGCGTTTGGGCAGACAGGCGCCTGTCGGGGCACCCCGAATAGCGCGGGAATTTGTTATTGGCGTTCAATGCGATATGCGCTGGCGGAATGAAATGGCTGCCATGGGTGCCACGTTCCGCCGTCAGTTTGAAATTCAGCAGGCCGAAGGATTCATTGTCGATGGCTTCGTCCAGATTGGCGCTGAACCCCATGGTGAAGGTGGTGGCGGGGTTTTCGACATCGACCACCACACGCCAGATCTGGTCGGTCCAGCCGTTGCCCCAATGGTTCTGGTTGCTGTCCAACAGGGTCATGGTGGTGGTGAACTGTCCTTCGGCGCGCGAAGCCACAGTGCGGCGCGTCGCACTCATGTTGCCCCATGGGCCAGCCTGGAACGCTTCGGTAGCGATGGATTGTCCATTCACTGTCAGGGCAAACAACTCGCCCTCGGGCCGTCCCCATCTGTCGTCATAGCCGTCCCAGCTGTCGATGATGAACAGATCGAATTCAAACCTTGCGGATTTGGACTGTCCGCCCAGATTGACGGCATAGGTGACAGGGGCCGTCCATGTCTCGCCGCCGAACGGCCCAAGGAAATTCCCGATTGTGCTGTTGGCGGTCTGCGTCACCGTGTCGGTTGACCAGCCTGCGGGCACACCGCTGGTGAAGCCTGTGTCGATAACGGTCACATTGGTTTCAGGTTCGGGGGGCTGTTCTTCTTCTTCCTCTTCCTCGATCGGGGCTTCGGGCACGCCGACGTCGGGCAGGATTTCAGGCAATCCTTCGGGAAAGGTTGTGTTATTGCCTTCGTAATTGATGAACGGGGAAAAGCGCGGGCGCGTGATGGCGATCGGGTCCAGCCGCGTGGGCGGCAGGATCTGGGTGAATAATGGCTGCCACATGCTGAAACTCTCGACCAGCAGCAGCGCCTCGCCCGGCAGAACCGGCGGGATGCGGTCTTGCAGGTTGGCAACAGGGGCATGCAGATCGACCAGGTTGAAGCGGCCGTGATCCCCGCTTAGCGAGGGGGTGATATCATTATCGGCGGACGACGTTGTATCAACATTGCCAAGACGCGCATTGATCCTTGCCTGTGCAACGCGTAGGCCGACGCCGCCACCATTGGCCTGCGCCCGTGCCAGATCGCTGACGGCCACGTTCAGCCCGCGACTTGCGGCAAACTCCGCAGCCCTGTCATCATCGGCGGTCACGGCGGCAAAATCGTCCAGCGACAGGAAGCCGCGCGTGCCATAGGACCACATGACCTGCGGTTCATTCGTAGCGTGGTCCCACATGACCGATGACATGCGCAACCGCGTTTCCTGATTGCCTGAGGTCAGGAAATCATACACCTCGTTCAGGCCGTCCATATAGGCTGTGCTGACCGCTTCGGTGTTGCGCGACAACAGATCGGCCACAGTCAGCGCCGCGACCTGCGCATCCTTGCGGGCGCGAAAGGCGTCGAAAAACACCAGACTTGCGACATACGCGAAAATCAGGATTGGCAGAACCACCACAAGTTCCACACTGACAGACCCGCGATTGTCGGCGCGAAACTGACGGACAGGGCGTGTCAGGCGGGCAAGGGAAGGGCGGTACATCATGGCGTGCTACCTTGGTTCATTGACGAAGACGCTTCTGCTGGTCAGCACAAGTTTTCCGTCAGGGTTGATATCCAGACCGGAAAACAGTCCGGTCACGCGCAAGAAGGGTTCGGCCACAACGCAAATGCGCAGCAACATCAATTCCTGTGCCCCCCCGCCAGCGCCGGGGTTGAAGGTCACCGCAGGGGTGATTTGCTGCTGGTCGTCGATGCAGGGGAATGGTCCGTGCAGGCCCGTAAAATCCGATGTGTTCACGGGCATCATTTCTACGGCTATATTGTTGGCACAATCGGGCAGCATAAGGCTGTTGGCACAAATCAGGTCCGACATGCGGTCTGAACTGTTCGTTCCGACCTTGCCAAGGCGGACATCGCGCACGGTAATATCGACTGCGCGGTCCAGCATGACCTGACGCACCATGGTAATCCCCAGATCGATGGCGCCTAGCATCATGGCCAGAACCAGCGGGAACAGGATCGCAAATTCCACCGTGGCTGCGCCATCATCATTGCGGCGAAAGCGGTGGAACCAGTTACGGGGCGGGAGGGGCTGCGTCATTGTGTCAACCGAAGCGAGAAGGTCTGGACATGGGTGGCGATGGATTGAAAGGCCGCGATCAGTTCCTCGCCACTGCTGTTGAAGAAATGGTTGGGCGAGGATGCGCAGGCTTCCATCAGGGCGACACCGGCGGGCGGGGCCTCGAATGCGACCCCATAGATTTGGACATTCTGCGCCTTCAGCGCGTTGCACACGGAAATCGTGTCCGCATCCTGTGTTTCCAGATCAGGCTTGCGCGTGGCCGAGTGGCCGGGGTGGAAACAGCAGTTTTCGCCATCCGTCATCAGGATCATGGCGCGCGCGGTTGCGGGGCGGTCCCAGTCATGCGGGCGGTTGGCGAAAACCGGATCAACATCGCCATTGTCGATCAGGTGGTCGATGATCGGACGCAGTGTCGGGTCAAAGAACATTGCGCCTGCACGCAGGCCCAGATCAATGGACGTCCCCCAGTTCGGCCCAAGCGAGTTGATGTAGTTCACCGCCGTGTTGGCATCGTTGACATAGGGCCGGATGGGCATGTCCGTGATCAGATAGCTGGTGTTGGAACCCAGATCACAATTCCGGCGGAACATGGGGGCATTGATGCTGTCTGTCACGCTGTCCCATGTCGAGAAATCGATGCAGAACGCATTATGCATTGACCCTGAATGCGGATCGGCCAGATTGTTGAAATAGCCCAGCGTGCCTGCGGGCATGATAACTTCGGTGCTGTAGGGCACGAAGGTGATCGCCACATTGCCGTTATGGGTGTCGTGCAACATATCCTCGACAAAATCGATGGCCGCCAAACGCAGGTTTTCCATACGGTTAAAGTCGTTCATCGACCCCGACACGTCGAGAACCATGACGATTTCAATATCGACCGCCGCCAGCCCCTCGCTTGCGGCCGCAGGGGCGGTCATGTTCAGTGTATCGACCCCACTCCAGCGCATGAAGAATGTGTTCAAGCGCCCTTGCGGGGAAACGGTCACAGTGCGGCCTTGCGATTGTGATTCCTGAACTTCAATGCGCCCGCGTACATGATCCCCCAGTCCTTCGGCATCGAAATAGGACTGAACCACATCGCGCGGGTCGGGATTGGCGGGATTGTCGCGCAGCATCGCGGCAGCAAGAACGGCCCTGTCGGAGGTGCCCTGCATATGCACGCGGTGCGCCTCATAGCGCATCATGTCAACGGCAACGCCCCCGACCATAAGCATGATGACAAACGCAAACAGCCCGAAAATCAGGATTGCCCCATCCTCGTCGCGTCGAAACAGCGCAAGGCTGCGGACCCAAGGGCGACTGTTCTGGCGGGGGCGGATGTGGACCTGCATATATGTGCACCTGTTACCAATACGGCAACCGAAATACAGCTGCCTGCACTGCCGTTGTCCGGCAGCGCGTCAAACATCTAATTATTCGTAAAATTAGTTGTTTATTGTGGCGGGATTTGGGCGTCATTACGCCCAAATCGGTGCATTTCAGGGCTTTGGCGCGCCGTGCCGTGGCGCGCCAACCGTAATGGGCTATGCTTGCACAAGCGCTGTCAGCCGCGCGGCCTCATCGGCACAGGGGGTCAGTTTCGCGCGATCCTCGCCGGGGTAGAACCGCGCGCGGGTGGCGGTGGGCATGGGGGCGCATGCCTCGATGATGACGCGCGGGCCGGTCTTGGTGCTTTCGTCCTGCCATGCGCGTGCCAGTGCCATTTGCGCGCCCTTGGACGCCCCGTAAGCCCCCATGAACCGCCCATAGGCGGCCACGTCATCCACGAATAATGCGGTGCCGCGTCCGGCGCTGGCCGCCAGCAGCGGCGCGATCATGGGGATCAGAAACCCCGTTGCGCGCATGTTCACGGCAACGCATTTTTCCCAGTCCTTCAGCGGCACATGGTCGGCCGGCGTCATGGGCGGGGCGTAAATGGCCATATGCGCCCAAAGGTCCAGCGCGCCCCAACGGTCATGTATGTCGCGGCACAAATGGCGCATGGCGTCATCATTGGTGATGTCCAGCGCCGCCAGCGTTGCTGTGCCGCCCGCAGCCTGAATGCGGTCGTCCAGTTCTTCCAGCGCGCCCAAAGTGCGCCCCACGGCAACGACATGCCAGCCCGCCCGCGCAAGGGATTCTGCCAATGCAGCGCCAAGGCCGCGCGATGCGCCCGTGATCAGGGCAAGTTTCTTGTGGTGTTCTTGTGTCATGGGCGTTCATTGCCATTGGTTCGCGGTCAAGACAAGGGCCAGCTTGCCGCATGGGCCGCGCTGCTACGGGCAAAACACCCGCAGCGGACTGGCGCAGCGCCCCGAACCCGATGGTGGTGCCAGACACGCCGCGCGCTGAGTCCCGCCTGCAACAACCCAACGCCCCTATCTGGTAGTGTGCATTTCGCGCTACCCAAGCGGTCGGGGTTTGCCTATAGTTATGGGGTCAGATACAAGAACAAACCCGAGGGAGAGGTCATGCGCTGTCCGTTCTGTGGCAATACCGACACGCAAGTGAAGGATTCACGCCCCGCCGAGGATCATGGCGCCATCCGGCGGCGGCGCTTTTGTCCGGCCTGCGGGGGGCGTTTTACGACCTATGAACGCGTGCAACTGCGCGATCTGGTTGTCGTCAAGACCAATGGACGGCGCGAGGCGTTTGACCGCGAGAAACTGGAACGCTCCATCCGGATTGCCATGCAGAAACGCCCCATCGAGCATGAGCGCATTGACCAGATGATTTCGGGTATGGTCCGGCGACTGGAATCGCTTGGCGATACCGACATCCCGTCCAAGATGATCGGCGAGATCGTCATGGAAACGCTGGCGCGGATCGACACGGTTGCCTATGTGCGCTTTGCCAGTGTGTACAAGAACTTTCAGGAAGCCGATGATTTTGACAAATTCGTGTCCGAGCTGCGACCAGAACCCAAAGAGGCCGAATAGACCTTGCCTGACAGCATTGACCCCGCCTTCATGCGTCTGGCCATCGCGCTGGGCCGGCGCGTCCTTGGGCGGGTCTGGCCCAATCCTGCCGTTGGGTGTGTGATCGTCAGGGACGGGCGCATTCTGGCGCGTGGCTGGACACAACCGGGCGGGCGGCCCCATGCCGAAGCGATGGCGCTGGCCGCTTGCGATGCGCGCGGGGCCACGGCCTATGTCAGTCTGGAACCCTGTGCCCATCATGGCAGGACACCGCCCTGTTCAAACGCCCTGATCTCGGCAGGTGTTGTGCGTGTTGTCACCGCGCTGACGGACCCCGACCCGCGTGTGGCAGGGCGCGGACATGCCATGTTGCGCGCAGCCGGGCTGGACGTGATAGAAGGCGTGGAGGCCACCGCCGCACATGCCGCGAATGCCGGTTTCTTGCTGCGGCTGACGCAGAACCGCCCGTTCGTGACATTGAAACTGGCCATGACGCTGGACGGGCGCATTGCCACAGCATCGGGCGAAAGCCGCTGGATCACGGGATCGGCGGCGCGGCGTGCGGTCCATGCCATGCGCGCCTGCCATGACGCGGTGCTGGTGGGGGCGGGAACCGCACGCATGGATGACCCCGATTTGCGCGTGCGTGACCTTGGTTCGGCGCACCAGCCGGTCCGGATTGTCGCGGCCCCAAGGCTTGATCTGGACACCAATAGTCGTCTGGGGCGGTCCGTTCCCGATGCGCCGGTCTGGATCCTGCACGGGCCGGAAGCGCCTGCCGGTGATGTGGCCGCATGGCAAGGGGCAGGGGCGCAGACGCTGTCCTGCCCGGTCGCGGCGCAAGGGCGCGGGCTGGACCCGCGTGCCATGATGCAGACCCTTGCCGCCCAAGGGCTGACACGGGTGTTTTGCGAGGGGGGCGGCACGCTGGCTGCCAGTCTGCTGCGTGCAGGGCTGGTGGACCAGATTGTGGTGTTCAATGCCGGCAAGCTGATCGGTGCGGAAGGGCGTGCCGCGCTGGGCGGGCTTGCGTTAACGCGCCTTGCGGATGCGCCGCAGTTTCACCTGACACGGGTGCAACCGGTTGGGGGTGACGTCATGCAGGTCTGGTCGCGCGTGTCGGTCGAATGAAGCCGGTCGAATGAAAAAGAAAAAGGTTGAGTATTTGGGGCAAGATGAAGCGGCATCCGGATTTCGCTTGTATTGCATCACATTCCCGCCCATTTGAAAAAGCATGAGTCCCTTCCGCAGTCATATGCACCATGCATTGAACGAAGCGCGGGCTGCTGCCCTGCGCGGCGAAGTGCCGGTTGGTGCGGTGGTCGTGCGCGGCGACGGGCAGGTCATTGCCGCAGCAGGAAATCGTACGCGAGAGTTGAATGACCCGACCGCACATGCCGAAATGCTGGCAATCCGCGCGGCCTGCAAGGATTTGCAAACCGAACGGCTGACAGGATACGACCTGTATGTCACGTTGGAGCCATGCGCGATGTGCGCCATGGCCATTTCGCATGCGCGGATTGCGCGGCTGTATTTCGGGGCCGGTGATCCGAAATCCGGCGGGGTGAGTCACGGCGCGCGGGTGTTTTCGCACCAGCAATGCCACCACGCGCCCGAAATCTATGACGGGCTATGCGCCAGCGAGGCTGAATTCTTGCTGAAATCGTTTTTCAGCAAATTGCGCGCGCCCTGATGTCACAGGGTGGGGCATAAGGTTCTGAAACCCGTAGGCATTCCCGTTGGACATACGAATACCCCCCGCAGTATGGGGCGTTTGCCCTGATCCGGCGCCCTGCCTGTCCGGTCGTGCGGCGCGATGGCAATTCGGTCCCGCACGGGCATGACGCGCCGCCGACGGTTCCACGCTGCACCGGATGACAAACCGTCGCATCCGGATTTCGGTTTTCGCCGCAAAAATGACGCTTCTGGATCATCGGACCGATCTGCGTTAGGTCACAAGGCAACCTAGCGCATCCACCACCCGCAGGAGCCCCCGCGCATGAAACGCTATTCCGCCTTTGCCATCGCCCGAGAGGCGCTTCGCCAGCACAAGGGCTGGTCGCGCGCCTGGGCCAGCCCCGAGCCGCGCAATGCCTATGACGTGGTCATCGTGGGCGCAGGCGGGCACGGGCTGGCCACGGCCTATTATCTGGGCCGCAATTTCGGCATCACCAATGTCGCCGTGATCGAGAAAGGCTGGCTTGGCGGGGGCAATACCGGACGCAATACAACGATCATCCGGTCAAACTATCTGCAGGACCCGTCTGCGGCACTTTATGAAAAGGCGCGGTCGCTGTTTGAAACGCTGTCGCAGGATCTGAACTATAATGTCATGTTCAGCCCGCGCGGGGTGATGATGCTGGCCCAGACCGAACATGAAAAGCGCGGCTATTTGCGCACTGAACGCGCCAATGCGCTGCAAGGGGTGCAAACGCGCTTCATCCAGCCTGCCGAGGTCAAGAAACTGGTGCCCATCATCAACCTTGACGGTCCGCGCTATCCGGTGCTGGGGGCGCTGTGGCAGCCGCGCGCGGGCACGGCACGTCATGACGCTGTGGCGTGGGGCTATGCAAGGGCCTGTTCCGACATGGGCATGCATATCATCGAGCAATGCGCCGTCACGGGCGTCGAGGCTGCGGGCGGGCAGGTTACGGCCGTGAATACCACCAAAGGCACGATCTCGTGCAAGAAGCTGGGCATCGTCGTGGCGGGGCATTCCGGCGCGCTGGCCGATATGGCGGGCTTCCGCCTGCCGGTTGAATCCGTGGCGCTGCAGGCGCTGGTCAGTGAACCCGTGAAACCTTGCATGGATGTGGTGGTCATGGCCAACACGGTGCATGGCTACATGTCGCAATCCGACAAGGGCGAAATGGTTATTGGCGGCGGTGCGGACGGGTTCAACAATTACACCCAGCGCGGATCATGGCACCATATCGAGGAAACCGTGCGCGCGCTGGTGGAAACCTTCCCCATGATCTCGCGGCTGAAGATGCTGCGCCAATGGGGCGGTATTGTCGATATGACCGGCGACCGCTCGCCCATCATATCCAAAACGCCCTTGCAGGGGTGTTTCATCAATTGCGGGTGGGGCACAGGGGGCTTCAAGGCCACACCGGGGTCCGGCTGGGCCATGGCCGAACTGATCGCCAAGGGCGAGCCGGGACCACTGGCCGCAGAGTTCTCCATGACCCGCTTCCGCGAGGGGCGCTTCATTGATGAGAGCGTGGCGGGGGTGGCGCATTGATGTGTTCTTCCCGATACAGCTTTCATCTTGCAAAAAATACTCCAGGGGGGCGCCGCTGGTGCGCCACCGGTCCGAGCGCCATTGGCGACGGGCAGCGCCCCCGGCTTTCCCCGAAGGAGGTCTCATGCTGCTCCTAACCTGCCCCTGCTGCGGCGTCACCGCTGAAGAAACCGAATTCAGCCCCGGAGGAGAGGCGCATCTGAAGCGCTTTGGTCCGGGATCGCCCGATCAGGATTACGAATCCTACATGTTCAACCGCAAGAACCCGCGCGGGGTGCATTTTGAACGCTGGCGGCATGCTTATGGCTGTGGCAAGTGGTTTCTGGCCGCGCGCTGCACCATGACACTGGAAGTCTTCGGGACCTATCCGGCGCAGACCACAGAACCGCCCGCCGACATCACCGCCAAAATCAAGGCCAGACGCCCCGAATGGGAGGGCTTCGCATGAGCCATCGTTTGCCCAGGGGCGGCCGGTTGATTGACCGCACGCACCCCCGAAAATTCACCTTTAACGGCACCTCCATGACCGGCTTTCAGGGCGATACGGTCGCGGCCGGTCTGCTGGCCAATGACCGGATGCTGCTGGGCCGGTCGTTCAAATACCACCGCCCGCGCGGGGTTGTGGCGGCGGGTGCGGAAGAACCCAACGCGCTGCTGGGCCTTGGGCAGGGCGCGCGGTATGAACCGAACCAGAGTGCCACCACGACCGAATTGTTCGACGGGTTGGTGGCCACCAGCCAGAACCACTGGCCCAGTCTGGACTTCGACCTGCTGTCGGTCAACAATCTGGTGCCGCAGTTCCTGACGGCAGGGTTTTATTACAAGACATTCCTGCGCCCGCGGGCCTTCTGGAAACATGTTTATGAACCGGTCATCCGCCGCTCGGCCGGGTTGGGCAAGGCGCCTGCGCCTGATGCGCGCGATCCTGACCGGTATGAACAGATTTACGCCTTTACGGATATTCTGGTGCTCGGGGGCGGGATTGCGGGGCTTCAGGCCGCGCTCAGTGCGGCACAGACCGGTGCGAAGGTCACACTGTGGGAACAGACCGCCCATTGGGGCGGGCGCGCGCCTGTGGACGGTGTTCTGATCGACGGCCAACCCGCGCAGGACTGGATTGACGCGACAGTGGCACGGCTGCACGCCATGGACAATGTGCAGTTGCGCACCCGTTGCATGGGGGCAGGGGTGCATGATCATGGCTATGTGCTGGGTTATGAACGCGTGGCCGACCATATGCCGGATGCAGATGCCCCCCGCCACCGTTTGTGGCGGATGCGCGCGCGCCAGATCATCACGGCCACAGGTGCGATTGAACGCCCGCTGTCATTTGCGGGCAATGATGTACCGGGCGTCATGCTGGCCAGTGCCTTGCGTGACTATATCGTGAATTATGCTGTGGCACTGGGCAAGCGTATTGTGGTGGTCACCAATAATGATGACGCCTATCGCAGTGCGATTGCCGCGCATGATGCAGGGCTTGACGTGCCCGCCATCATTGACCCGCGCCCCGTCGCATCGGGCGATCTGGCTGCGCGCGCGCGCGCCTTGGGGATCGAGGTTCTGGAAGGCCGCGCCATTCGCAAGGTCAAGGGCGGGAAGCGCGTGACCGGCGTGGAAATCTGCCGTCAGGACAGCAGCGGCGGCGTGGTCGAACGCAGCATAGACTGCGACGCGGTTGCCATGTCGGGCGGCTGGTCGCCGGTGGTGCATCTGTGGTCGCATTGCGGCGGCAAATTGTTGTGGGATGCAGCAGGCAGTTATTTCCGCCCCGACCCTGCGCGCCCGCCCTTGGGCGCGGATGGTGCGGGGTTCGTGCGCGCCTGCGGGTCCGCCAATGGCGAATTGCACGATGTGCTGGGCGATGCCCATGCCTGTGCAGGTCAGGCCGCGCAGGCAGTTGGGGCGGCGGGCCAGCCCGATGCGCCCGCGCAGGCCACCGCACCGGCCGAGGCCGCCATGCAGCCCGTCTGGATGATGCCTGCGCAGGCCAGCTATGATCTGCGCATGAAAATGTGGCTGGATTACCAGAATGATGTGAAAGTGTCCGACGTCCAGCTGGCCGCCCGAGAGGGGTATCAGTCGGTTGAGCATACCAAGCGCTACACCACGCTTGGCATGGCGACGGATCAGGGAAAACTTAGCAATATAAACGGGCTGGCCATTCTGTCCGATGCGCTGGGGCAACCCATTCCGGCAACCGGAACAACGACCTTCCGCCCGCCCTATACGCCCATTTCCATAGCCGCCATCGCGGGCGAGGCGCGCGGCGCAATCTTCCAGCCCCTGCGGCGCAGTCCGGTGCATGACTGGCATGCGGCCAATGGCGCGGATTGGGAACCTGTGGGCCAGTGGCGGCGGCCCTTTGCCTATGTGCGGGCAGGCGAGTCCCGCCATGATGCCGTCAACCGCGAGGTCAGGAACACCCGCGAGAATGTCGGCCTGCTCGATGCGTCCACCCTTGGCAAGATACTTGTGCGCGGGCCGGATGCAGGGCGTTTTCTGGACATGCTGTATACGAACATGATCAGCACGCTGAAGCCCGGCAAATGCCGCTACGGGCTGATGTGCAATGAAAACGGTTTCCTGATGGATGACGGGGTTGTCGCGCGGCTGGATGAGGACAGCTTCCTTGTGCACACCACCAGCGGCGGGGCGGATCATATCCATGCGTGGATGGAAGACTGGCTGCAATGCGAATGGTGGGACTGGCAGGTGCATACGGTCAACCTGACGGAACAATTCGCCCAATTTGCGGTGGTTGGCCCCAAAGCGCGCATCCTGCTGGAACGTCTGGGCGGAATGGATGTCAGCCGCGACGCGCTGCCCTTCATGGAATGGCGGGGCGGCAGTTTGGGCGGGTTTGATGCGCGCGTGTTCCGCATCAGCTTCTCGGGGGAGTTGTCGTTTGAAATTGCCGTGCCCGCAGGGCAGGGGCGTGCCTTCTGGGACCGTCTGGTGGCGGAAGGGGCGGATCTGGGCCTTATGCCTTACGGGACCGAAACCCTGCATATTTTGCGCGCTGAGAAGGGCTTCATCATGATCGGGGATGAAACCGATGGCACGGTCATTCCGCAAGATCTGGGGCTTGATTGGGCGATCAGCAAGAAAAAGGCCGATTTTCTGGGCAAGCGTGGCATGGAACGCGAAGCGATGGTCAACCCTGACCGCTGGAAACTGGTGGGCGTTGAAACACTGGACGGGCAGGTCTTGCCGCATGCCGCGCTGGCCGTGACGGGTGGCAAGAATGCCAACGGACAGGCGCAAACCGAAGGGCGCGTTACATCAACCTATTATTCGGCCAATCTGGGGCGTGGTATTGCCATGGCACTGGTCCGCAACGGCCCTGACCGTATGGGGCAGGTGCTGACATTCGCGGGTGACGATGGCAAGGATATCAAGGCGCGGATCATCGACCCTGTGCTGATCGACAAGGAAGGCGCGAAGCAAAATGTCTGACACACTTACCAGCGCGTTGCCGGGCGCGCATTTCGCGGGCTTTGTGACAGTGTCCGAGGCGGGGTTGCGGGGCATGATCACCCTGCGGGGGGACTTGTCGTCAACAGCTATTGCGGCCGCGGTGTCGGACGCCATGGGGCTGGACATCCCCGCACAGCGCCGTGTCAGCCTTGCAGGCGACAAGGCCGCGGCATGGATGTCACCGGATGAGGTGTTGTTGATCCTGCCCTATGATCAGGCGGCGGCCGTGGCGGACACGCTGGCGCAGGCGCTGGCGGGGGAATTCGCCACAGTGGCGAATGTGTCCGATGCGCGGGCGGTTTTCACGCTGCAAGGTGCAGCGGTGTTCGATGCGCTGGCCAAGATCTGCCCTGTGGATTTCAGCGATTTTGCCGAAGGCCAGATACGCCGCACCCGCGCGGCACAGGTGGCGGCTGCGGTCTGGATGTCGGGGCCGGAACAGGTCACGGTGGTGTGCTTCCGGTCGGTTGCGCAATATATGTTCGACCTGTTATCTGCGGCGGCTGCACCCGGTTCCGAACCCGCGCTATATTCCTGATAAAGCAGGGCTGTCGGCAGGAATTCGCGCTGTGCCCCTTGACGTTCGCGCCCTCAAGGCCCTTATTCAGGGCAGTCGCGAACCAATAACCGAAAAGAGGTAGATTATGGCTTTCGAACTTCCTGACCTTCCGTATTCGCATGATGCACTGGCCGATTTGGGCATGAGCCGCGAAACGCTGGAATTCCACCATGACATTCACCACAAGGCCTATGTTGACAACGGAAACAAGCTGATTGCCGGCACCGAATGGGAAGGCAAATCCGTAGAAGACATCATCACCGGCACCTACCAGTCCGGCGCTGTGGCACAGACCGGCATTTTCAACAATGCCAGCCAGCACTGGAACCATGTGCAGTTCTGGGAAATGATGGGTCCGGGCACTGGCGGCATGCCGGGTGAACTGGAGAAGGCGCTGACCGAAAGCTTCGGGTCCGTGGACAAGTTCAAGGAAGAATTCTCCGCCGCTGGCGCAGGCCAGTTCGGGTCGGGCTGGTGCTGGCTGGTCAAGGACAAGGATGGGTCGCTGAAGGTCACCAAGACCGAAAACGGCGTGAACCCGTTGTGCTTCGGGCAGACAGCGCTTCTGGGCTGCGATGTGTGGGAGCACAGCTACTACATCGATTTCCGCAACAAGCGCCCTGCCTATCTGACCAACTTTCTTGAAAAGCTGGTCAACTGGGAAAATGTCGCATCCCGCATGTGACCCCGACGCCGGATCGCATTGCAAGGGGCACCCGTTCGGGTGCCCCTTTGTTATGGAGGATGCGTGACTTGGTTGTGTATGCCCCGCCGCCTGCTGCCGCCGGTTCATTGTGGCGCGGCCAGCCCTTCCAGAAACGCGGCGGTCTGCGGGAAGCGGTGATGGTTGTTGCGCACTTCCAACAGCAGATGCGGGCGGGCAGGGTGGTTGGCCAGCAGGTCCATGACCGGCCGCCAGTTGATGCGCCCGTCCCCCGGATGCCAGTGCCGGTCGGCATGGCCGTCTACATCCTGCAAATGGATATGTGCCAGATCCGCACCCGCCTGATGCAGGAAATCAATGACAGGGGGCGCGCCATAATTGGCATGCGCCAGATCGGCATGTCCTGTATCAACCGACAGTTTCAAGGCGGGGTGGTTGATCTGTGTGACCAGATCCCCCCGATCCGCTGGGGCCGTGTCGTCAATATTTTCCAGCATCAGCGTAATGCCCGCATCGGCGGCGCGCGCCAGCACCGGCGCAAGGCAATCGGCGGCTGCGTCAAACAGCTTGCCGCGCAGCTGGGGGTAATTCGTATAATTCAGGCTGTGCCAGAAGGTGAAGGGGGAATGCACCACCATCCAGCCAGCGCCCAGCGTCTGCGCGATATCCAGCCCCTTGTTCAGTCGGGCCTGAATAATGGCGCGCATCTCGGCATCAGGGTTGGACAGGTCCAGCCCGAAGAACGGCCCGTGAATGCCGCGCGGTCCGTTATGGCCCTGCAATGCAGCCCGCCAGCGTTCGACCAGTGGACCGGTATCAGTAGCAATGACATCCGGCCCGACAAAGTCCTGAATCTCAATCGGGCGGTCCTTGTCGAAAAGCCAGTCGCGCAGAATATCCATGTTTTCGAGCAGCATTGCTGCGCCAATTGTTGGAATTGTCACGCCCTGTCCTTTCATCTGATGGCCAGTTGCAGCAGCGCTGCGCGTGGCGCACCTGTCCTGCCGTGTGCGCCCCCGGCCCGTGGCACTCGAACCCGCCCTGTTGCGCAAAGGGTGGGCGGGTATGTCAGGCAACGGCACGACATGGTTCCCGAAGGGTTAGCGAAAAAATGGCAGAATGGAAACCTGTTTCCGCCCTTGGTTGTGCGCTATGATGGGGGCAGGCCCTGCACGGACTTTCAAGAATGTGCAGATGAAATACATTCTATTATTGCAATATGTCTTGGGGCCACTATATTACACCCAAGGATATGAAAACGGAGAACGCATCATGCAGCCCGAAGTTACCGCATTTTTTGATGAAGCCACCTTCACGGTCACCTATGTCGTGCGCGACCCCAGCAGCGCGAAATGTGCCATCGTGGACTCGGTTCTGGATTTTGACTACGCCTCTGGCCGGACAGATACGCGTTCGGCAGATGCGGTCGTGGCCTTTGTGCGCGATAAGGGCTATGAGGTTGAATGGCTTCTGGAAACCCACGTCCATGCCGACCACCTGTCTGCCGCGCCTTATATTCAGGAACGTATTGGCGGCAAGATCGCCATTGGTGAAAATATTCGCGTGGTTCAGGACACGTTCGGCAAGGTGTTCAATGAAGGGACGGAGTTCCAGCGCGACGGGTCCCAATTTGACGCCCTGTTCAAACATGGCGACAGTTTCCATATCGGCCAGATGCGCGGTGATGTCATGCACACGCCCGGCCACACGCCTGCTTGCCTGACATATGTGATCGGCGATGCGGCCTTTGTGGGTGACACGTTGTTCATGCCCGATTTCGGCACGGCACGGTGTGACTTCCCCGGCGGTTCGGCGGAAACGATGTGGGACTCGGTCCAGAAAATTCTGGCCCTGCCCGATGAAACCCGCATTTTCGTGGGCCATGATTACAAGGCCGAAGGGCGCGACAGCTATGCATGGGAAACCACTGTCGGCGCGCAAAAGCGGCTGAACAAACATGTGGGCGAAGGCAAGTCGAAAGATGATTTTGTGCGCGCCCGCAATGAACGCGACGCGCAACTGGCCATGCCGCGCCTGATCGTGCCATCCTTGCAGGTGAACATGCGCGCAGGCCAGATGCCCCCTGCCGAAGAAAACGGCACCGTCTATCTGAAAGTGCCGGTCAATAAACTTTGATTCCAAACACACTTACGGACACAGGCGCGGCAGTTCCATCTGCCGCGCTTCCATGCGAACAGGACTGAAAACATGATTGAAACTGACTGGATCTGGGGCCTTGTCGGCGGCCTGATGATTGGTGTCTCGGCGGCGATATTCCTGCTGGGCAATGGCCGCATCATGGGCGCAAGCGGCCTTATTGGCGGGCTTGTGGACCGCAGCGGACTGTCCAACTGGGATGAGAGGCTGGCCTTTCTGGCGGCGCTGGTTGTGGTGCCTGCCTTGTTGCTGCCGTTCTACAATGTCGAGGTGACGACAAATATCACGCAAAACCTGTGGATTGTGGTTGCAGGCGGGGTGCTGGTGGGCATTGGTACAAGGCTGGCCAACGGGTGCACATCCGGCCACGGGGTGTGCGGCATTTCGCGGTTTTCGCTGCGCGGGATTGTTGCGACAGTGTTCTATCTGCTGGCTGGTGGTATCGCCATGGTGCTGTTCCGCCATGTTCTGGGGGTGATCTGATGAAACGTGTAATCCTTGCCGCCGCGTCGGGCGGGCTGTTTGGCGCGGGCCTGCTGGTGTCGGGCATGACAGACACAACCAAGGTTCAGGGCTGGCTGGATATTTTCGGCGCATGGGATCCGACACTGGCTTTCGTGCTGGGCGGGGCAATTCTGCCCATGCTGCTGGCGTGGAACATGACCACGCGGCGTGCGCAATCGCTGGTTGGCGTGCCATTTCCGGCCAAGCCCGACCCGCGACTGGGGCATAACCTTATTGTGGGGTCCGTGCTGTTTGGTGCGGGGTGGGGTCTGGTGGGGTTATGCCCCGGCCCTGCGATTGCATCGCTCAGTTGGGGGGGAACCGGCGGGATCGTCTTTATCCTTGCCATGATCGGCGGTATGCTTGTTGCAACACCTATTCGTGTGCGCATCGACAAACTTGCCGCACTCTGACCCAGCAGGAGTACCAGATGGACATTCGCCCCCTGACCGACACTTACGCCGTATCGCCGCAGATTGCCCCGCATGACGTGCCCGCCATCGCGGAAGCCGGATTCACAACCGTGATCTGCAACCGCCCCGACGGGGAAATCCCGCCCGAGGTGCAGGCGTCGGCGCTGCGTGACGCTGTCGAGGGGGCGGGCCTGCGGTTTGTTCTGAACCCTGTGGTTGGCGGGGCCATAACCATGGACAATGTCACCGCCCAAGGTGCTGCCCTGACAGGCAGCACCGGACCTGTGCTGGCCTATTGCGCGTCAGGAAACAGGTCATCGATTGTCTGGGCGCTCAGTCAGGCAGGCCAGCGCCCCATTGACGAGCTGATCGCAATTCCCGCGAAATACGGCTATGCGCTGGAACCCTTCCGCCCCACGCTGGAGGAACTGGCCAGGGACGGCGCTTAAATCCGGCAGGCGGGGCGGCGGGGATTCCCGTGTCCCGCACCCCGCACGCAGCAGCGCTTATGCATCCGGCAATGGTGTTTGCAGTTCCTGTTCCAGAAACCGCTCGAACGCATCCAGATTGACCGCTTCGAACTGGCCGAAGGCCTGCATCCAGATGCTGGCTGCGCGCAGCGCGTCGGGTTCCAACTGGCACCACTTTACCCGCCCGCGCTTTTCCTGACTGATCAGGCCCGCCGCTGCAAGGATGCCAAGATGCTTGGAAACCGCGGCCAGCGACATGTCAAACGGCTCTGCCACATCCGTGACGGCCATGTCATCTTCCAGCAGCATTCCCAGAATGGCCCGCCGTGTCGGGTCGGCCAGTGCCATGAAAACCTGATCCAGGGATGGGGCGGCAGTTTGGGTCATGCCATCCTTGTTGCCTGCCCGCACGAAAAGGTCAACTGAATGGTTGAATATGAAGTTTGCCGCGAAACCCGCGCGGGATTGGCGCATGGTTCGACGTGAATATATTTTGCACAATAAAAACAATGCCTTAACTTTCCGCATCGCTCGCTTTAGGTGCTTGACTCTGTGCGGCTTGCTGCCTAGTTTCCGCGCAACTTGCAGCCGGAGGTGGCAGGCATGGCACAGCGTGACGAATTGGAGCGGCTGAAGGCCCTTGAAGATCGGATCGCCAAGGCCAAAGCCGCGATAAACCCGCCAAGGGCAGCACAGGACCATCATTCCATGGCCCAGGTGGGCTGGCGAATGGTGATCGAACTGGTGTCGGGGCTTGGCATCGGGGCGGCGATTGGATACGGGCTGGATGTGTTGCTGAACACCGGGCCGTTCCTGTTGATCCTGTTCACGATGCTGGGCTTCGCGGCCGGTATAAAGACGATGTTGCGTTCGGCACGCATGTTGCAGGCGCAAGCTGAAAACACTGCCTTGCGTGATGCAGGTGCGGAAAAAGGGGACAAGACCAGTGGCGGATGAAAGTGGCGGCCTCTCGATCAGGCCAATGGACCAGTTCGAGGTCAAGGCGCTGTTTGGTGGCGACATTGCATGGTATACACCAACCAACGTGACATTGTGGATGGCGCTTACTGTTCTTGCAGCGACAGCGCTGATGGTTCTGGGCGCGCGCCGTCGCGCGATTATCCCGTCGCGTGGCCAGTCCGCAGCCGAAATGGCCTATGGCTTCATCTACAAAATGGTCGAGGATGTGGCAGGGCATGACGCCGTGCGCTTCTTCCCGCATGTGTTCACACTGTTCATGTTCGTGCTGTTCGCAAATCTTCTGGGCCTGATCCCGTTTGCCTTCACCACCACATCGCATATTGCGGTGACGGCGGTTCTGGCGCTGACGGTGTTCCTGTCGGTCACCGCGCTGGGGTTCATTCTGAACGGAACCAAGTTTCTGGGCCTGTTCTGGGTCAGTTCCGCGCCGCTTGCGCTGCGCCCCGTTCTGGCGCTGATCGAGCTGATTTCTTACTTCGCGCGTCCCATCAGCCATTCCATTCGTCTGGCCGGTGCGATGATGGCGGGCCACGCTGTGGCCAAGGTTTTCGCAGGCTTTGCCAGCGCATTGGGGGCGATCTTCTTCGTGCCGGTGCTGGCGGTCACTGCACTATACGCGCTGGAACTGCTTGTCGCGGTCATCCAGGCCTATGTTTTCACCATTCTGACCTGCGTTTACTTGCGTGACGCATTGCACCCGTCGCACTGATACGCGGGGCCAAGGGTCGAATACCAAATCCAGCCAATTCCAAAACTCAAGGAGATACGACATGGAAGGCGATATCGCAGAAATGGGTAAATACATCGGTGTTGGTCTGACCGCCATCGGTATGGGCGGCGCCGCAATCGGTGTGGGCAACATTGCAGGCAACTTCCTGTCGGGCGCGCTGCGCAACCCGTCGGCAGCTGCTGGCCAGACCGCCATGCTTTTCATCGGCATCGCATTCGCAGAAGCGCTGGGGATCTTCTCGTTCCTGGTCGCCTTGCTGCTGATGTTCGCTGTCTGATCTGACCCCGATCGTGTATCCTCCGGGGGGGCCATGTGGCCCCTTCGGTCAATTCAGGGCTTAGGGGGACGACATGGCAGACGCTGCCACTTCGGGGCCGGGAATGCCCCAACTGGATCTATCCACCTTCTCGAACCAGATTTTCTGGCTCGTGGTGACTATGGTGGTGTTGTATTTCATCATGTCGCGCGTGGCCTTGCCGCGTATTGCCGCCGTTCTGGCGGATCGTCGCGGCACGATTACCAGTGACATTGCCGCCGCAGAAGACTTCAAGCTGAAGGCCCAGGAGGCCGAGGCAGCCTATAATCAGGCGCTTGCAGATGCGCGCACTGAGGCGAACAGCATTGTCGAGGCCGCGAAAGCAGAAATGCAGGCGGAACTTGATGTGCAGCTTGCCAAGGCAAATGCAGAAATCGCGGCACGTTCCGCCGAATCCGAGCGGCATATCGCAGAGATTCGCGATAACGCGTTGGCGATGGTTACAGAAGTTTCGGGTGACGTAACTAAGGAAATCCTGTCGGCCTTCGATGTGAAAGCGGACGGACGCAGTGTAACCGCTGCGGTTTCCGCACGCCTGAAAGGGGGGGCTGCATGATGCTGCGTCTTGCATTCGCCACAACCGCTACAGCCGCCATGGCAAGCCCCGCATTCGCGGCGGAAGGCTATCCGTTCTTTTCGTTGTATAACACCGATCTGATCGTGCTTATGGCATTCATCATTTTCGTGGGCATTCTGGTTTACTTCAAGGTGCCCGCGAAAATTACCGGCATGCTGGACCAGCGCGCCGAGACGATCAAATCCGAGTTGGAAGATGCCCGCCGCCTGCGTGAAGAAGCGCTGGAGTTGCATGCCTCTTTTGAACGCAAGCGCACCGAGGTCAAGGAACAGGCGGCCCGTATCGTCGAGAAGGCCAAGGCTGATGCGCAAATCGCTGCGGATGCTGCCAAAGCCGAGATTGCATCGTCGATCACGCGCAGGCTGAAAGCTGCCGAAGACCAGATTGCATCGGCTGAAGCTGCTGCAATCCGCGAAGTCCGCGACCGCGCCACTGCGGTATCCATCGCGGCAGCGGGTGATCTGATCGCCAAGAAAATGGACGCAGATCGCAGTGATGCGTTGGTCCGTAATGCAATTCAGGCTGTGAACGAACGGCTGCACTAACGGATTGTATGAACAAAAGACTGAAAAACCCGGCCATGGTGCCGGGTTTTTTTGTGGTTCGCTGCCATGGGCGGGGGGCCTATCTTGCCTGCTGCGCGTGCTGGAACCTTAGTCTGGCGATGTCTTCGTTTTTCTGACTGCGCTTCATGTCGCTTAGAAACTGGTCGACAAAATCCATATGCGCTTCGGCAGCATGTCGGGCACCAGCGGCGTCACGGGCTTGCAGGGCGTCATTGATGCATTTGTGCTGCGCAAGCAGGTCATTTCGGATGGCCGGATTGCGGAAAATGATCTGGCGGTTATAGAACACGCCTTCATGCAGCAGGTTGAACATGGCCCGCATCATGTGCAGCATGATAATGTTATGCGAGGCTTCCACGATGGACAGGTGAAATTCTGCGTCCAGTTTCGCTTCTTCCATCGGGTCGCGCTTCTGGTGTGCGGCTTCCATGCGCTTGAAAACCGTATCGACGACTTTAAGATCGGTGTCCGACCCGTGGCGCGCGGCGCGTTCGGCGGTCATCCCCTCCATGTCGCGGCGAAAGCTGACATAGTCGAACAGCGCTTCGTCATGGGCGGCGAACAATTGCACCAGCGTGTCAGAGAAGGCGGAATCCAGCAATTCCTCGACATAGACGCCTGCGCCCGCGCGCGCGGTCAGCAACCCCCGATTTTGCAGATTTGCAAGCGCTTCGCGCAGGGACGGGCGCGACACGCCGAGCTTCTCGGCCAGGTCGCGTTCGGCGGGCAAGCGTTCGCCGGGGCGCAGGATGCCGCGCAGCAGCAGTAGTTCGATCTGACGCTCGACGCTGTGTGACAGCTTCTCGGGTTGAATGCGTTGAAAGGGCATCACGCCTCCTGCCGCGATGGGCCGGTCCGGTATTGGCAGGACCGGCCAGCGTGTTGTGTTATACTGAATATGGCCGCAAGGGGGGCTGCGCAATAAAAAAGGGCCAGCGACGCTGGCCCCTTGTTGGTGCAATGCAGTGTTTATGCAGGCTGGTGTGGCCGGATAAAGATTTCCACACGGCGGTTTTGCTGGCGTCCTGCTGCCGTGGAATTGTCGGCGACAGGTTGCGTCAGGCCGCGCCCGATTGTCTGGATGCGGTTCGACCCGACACCCGCACTGCGCAAAACCTGTGCCACAGACGCCGCGCGGCGTTCGGACAGGCCCTGATTATAGGATGCCGCGCCCACATTGTCGGTATGGCCCACAACGACAACATCGCTGCGCGGATAATTCACAAGGTTCTGGGCAATCACGCGCAGATCCTGTTGCAGGTCGGGGCGCAATGTGGCGCTGTCGGTCGCAAACAGCAGATCCTGCGGCAGCGTCAGGATAAGTTCCTGTCCGGTATTGCGAATGTCGACATTATTGCCAAGCTGGCGGCGCAGTTCGGCAGCTTGCCGGTCCAGTTGCTGGCCGATCAATGCGCCGGTTGTCCCGCCGATGATTGCGCCGGCGGCTGCGCGGCGTCCGCCGCCATCACCGGTTGCCGCGCCAAGCACGCCCCCCACGGCGGCCCCTGTCAGCGCACCTGTCATCGTGCGGTTCTGCGGGTTGTTGGGATCGGGCGCACAAGCAGCCAGCGCAAGCGCCGCTGCCGCCAAAGGAAGAGCAGATGCAGACAGTCTCATGATACACCTTTCAGACGTCAGATACTATTTCGGCTTTATACAGGGCATAACGCCGGACGTCAGAAATAGTTCCAATGCCCACGGAATTGTGTTTCCTGTCTGTGGCGGTTGTCAGCCTGCCTCCAGTCGGGCGGCTTCGCGTCCCAGCATGGCACGTTTGCGGGCCAGCCCCCAATGATACCCCCCCAAGGCCCCGTTCCTTTGCAGGCATCGATGGCAGGGAATGATATATCCGATGGGGTTTCGCCCCACGGCGCTGCCAACGGCACGCGCGGCCTTGGGGGTGCAGACCCTGCGCGCAATTTCGCTGTAACTGCTGACATGGCCGGGCGGAATATGCAGCAGCGCTTCCCAGACCTTGATCTGGAACGGCGTGCCGATCAGGTGCAGCTGTCGCTGCCCATGATGCTCGAACGCTGTGGCAATATGCGGGGCAGGGGCTTCGGGGTCATGCACATATTGCGCATGTGGCCAGCGCAGTTGCATATCTTGCAGCGTGTGGTCCATATTGTCGGGGTCCGCGAAGGCCAGACCGCAAAGGCCCTTGGGCGTTGCCATGCCAAGGGCCTGCCCGAACGGCGTTTCAAACCACCCGTAGCTGATGACCAGACCCGCCCCCTTGCGGGCATAGTCGCCCGGCGACATGGCTTCCCAGCGCACAAACAGGTCATGCAGTCGCGCAGACCCCGACAGACCCAGTTCCTGCGCGGCATCCAGCGTGGTGAAGCGTTCGGACATCAGCACGCGCGCCTGCCCGAGTGTCAGATACTGCTGGTAGCGTTTGGGCGACACACCCACCCACTGGCTGAACAGGCGCTGGAAATGCGCCGCACTCATCCCCATCTCGCGCGCCAGATCATCCAGCCTGCGCGCCTGTCCCCCCGGCGCGTCAATCAGCGCAATGGCGCGTTCCATCACGCGGTAATGATAGCTGGCGGGGTGTGTGTCGTCCGTATCCATCCTGCCCCCTTTCGGCATTGGTCTGCCACAGCCTATGGTGCAGGCTGCGTTGTTTCGACCCGAAAGCTGCGCATTCAGCGATAGATGTTGTCGTCACCGGGGAAATTGCGGGATTTGACTTCATCCGCGTAGTCGGACACAGCCTGTTCGATTGCGGGGCCAAGATCGCCGTATTTCTTGACGAATTTGGGCACCCACGGGTTCAGGCCAAGCATATCTTCCAGCACCAGAATTTGCCCGTCACATTGCGCCGATGCGCCGATGCCGATTGTGGGAATGTCCACGGCGGCGGTAATCTTGTCGGCCAGCGGTTCAACCACGCCTTCGACCACCATCGCGAATGCGCCCGCCTCGGCGACGGCGACGGCGTCATTGATATGGGCGGCCCATGTGTCCTCATCGCGGCCCTGCGTTTTGAACCCGCCCATGACATGGCTGGATTGGGGCGTCAGCCCGATATGCGCCATCACCGGAATACCGCGTTCTGTCAGGAAATGGATGGTTTCGGCCATGCGCGCACCGCCTTCCAGCTTGACCGCGCCGCAGGCCGTTTCCTTCATGATTTTGGCGGCATTGCGAAAGGCCATGTTCGGGCTTTCTTCATAGGTGCCAAAAGGCATATCCACCACGATCAGCGCGCGTTTGGTGCCGCGCACCACCGCGCGGCCATGCATGATCATCAAATCCAGCGGCACACCGATGGTCGATTCCATGCCGTGCATCACCATGCCAAGGCTGTCACCCACCAGAATGAAATCGGCGTATTTATCCACGATGGCCGCTGTATGGGCATGATAGGATGTCAGCGACACAATCGGATCGCCGCCTTTTCTGGCGCGGATTTGCGGCACTGTGATACGGCGGATCGGTGCGGTGATGCTCATGTTGTCTCCTTCGCGGGTTGGACGACACGGTTATCGATCAGGAAAACAGTGCCGAATTTGACGGCCAGTAATATCACGGCAGGCCGCGTCAGGGGGCCGGAAATACTGTCCAGCGACGCGGCGTCACGAATATCGACGGACTGGACCTGTGCACGCGGTTCGCGTTCCAGCGTGGCGCGCACATGCGAGCGCAGGCGTGATGCGGTGATGCCTGTGGGGGCCATGGTTTCCGCCTCACCCAATGCGCGGGCCAGAATGGTGGCGGCCGTGCGGTCCTGCGCGGTCAGCCGGACATTGCGCGACGACATGGCCAGCCCGTCGCCTTCGCGCATGATGGGGGCGCCGATGATGTCGATATCCATATCCAGATCGCGCACCATGGTGCGGATCACGGCCAGTTGCTGGAAATCCTTTTCGCCGAACACGGCCGCATCGGGGCGGATGATATTGAACAATTTGGTGACAATCGTGGCGACCCCGCGAAAATGGCCGGGTCGCAGTTTGCCAATCAACATGCGCGCAAGTTCGGTGGTTTCCACGATGGTTTGCGCCTGCGGGTCGTAAATTTCGCCGGCTTCAGGGGCAAAAACGGCGTCTACGCCTTCTGCGCGCAGCAGGTCGAAATCACGCGCTTCATCGCGGGGGTAGCTGTCCAGATCCTCGCCGGGGCCGAATTGGGTGGGGTTGACGAAAATTGTGGCGACCACCCGCCCGTCTGCGCCCGCGTGTTCGCGCGCGCGGCGCATCAGTGACAGATGCCCGTCATGCAAGAACCCCATCGTGGGGACCAGAACGACCGGCACGCCGGTGATGCGCCAGTCACGAACTGTGGCGCGGATTGCAGCCTTGGTGCGGCAAATGTGCATGCGGGGCCTTTCGTCAAAAACCTGCCAATTTCTTAGGCGGTTGCTGACCGGCGTGCAAGGTGCCGCAGCTTTCGCACAAGGCGTCGTTTTTCCACCTTCGCATGTCGGCAAGGCTTGCCCAAAGGTGTGCAGGATTTGCAATCTAGGCGCAAATGACCCTTGCCGGAGAGTGCGAATGAAAACTCATGTCAAATCGCTTGTTGTGGGCGGCGGCGCTGTTGGCGCGTCCATTGCGTATCATCTGGCCAAGGCGGGTTGGGACACAATGCTGCTGGAACGCGACGAATTGACGTCGGGGTCAACATGGCATGCAGCGGGCCTGCTGCCCTTGTTCAATATGGGCTATGCAACCAGCCATATTCACGACTACAGCGTCAAATTCTATAAACAGCTGGAGGCAGAGACCGGCCTGAATGCGGGCTTTTATGTTGTGGGCAACCTGCGTATGGCGCAAACGCAGGCGCGCATGGATGAATATATGGTCTATGCCAGCACGGCGGAATCGGTGGGCATTCCCTATGAATGGATGACCCCTGCACAGATCAGGGAACGCTGGCCGCTGGTGCGCACCGAAGACCTGCAAGGGGCGATCTATCACCCGACAGACGGTTACATAAACCCCGCTGATGTGACGCAGGCCATGGCCAAGGGCGCGCGCCAGTTCGGGGCGGAAATCGTGCGCCGTGTGCAGGTCGATGCCTACCGCTGGACGGGGTCGGAATGGGTGGTGTCCTGCACCCGCATGGTCGAAAAGGGCGGCAATCTGGTCCCGTCTGAGGAGCAGTTTGAAATCACGGCTGAACATGTTGTCACCGCGACCGGCAACCATGCACAGCGCACCGCGCGCCTGCTGGGCATTAAAATTCCCGCTATTCCGGTGGAACACCAATATATTGTCACCGAACCCGACCCCATGCTGGTCGAATACCGCAAGAACCACCCCGAACACCCCGTTTTGCGCGATGCGGATGCAAAATGGTATGTGCGCGAAGAACGCGGCGGCTGGATTCTTGGCCCCTATGAACGCAATGCGCCCGCGTGTTTTGAATATGACGTGCCGCAATCCTTCCGCGCTGATCTGTTCCCGCTGGATCTTGACCGGATCGAGGAAGAATACATGTCCATGATCCACCGGATTCCCAGCTCGGAAACTGTGGGGCTTAAGGACGACTATAACGGCCCCATCTGCTACACGCCGGACGGCAATCCGCTGGTTGGCCCCGCACCGGGCCTGCGCAACATGTGGCTGGCCGAGGGGTTCAGTTTCGGCATTACCGCCGCAGGCGGCACAGGGCATTACCTTGCGCAGATGATGGTTCAGGGCGAGGCCGAGATCGACATGGCCGCCCTTGACCCCAAGCGCTACGGGTCATGGATGACCACGGAATATGCCGCGCGCAAGAATGAAGAATGCTATGAGCATGTCTATGTCCTGCACCACCCGGACGAGGAACGCGAAGCCTGCCGCCCGCTGCGCACGGCACCCTGCTATGACCGCGTAAAGGCGCAGGGCGCGCAATTTGGCTGCGTGAACGGGTGGGAGCGTCCGAATTACTACGCGCCCGAAGGTTTTGACGACCATGCATCGCGCAGCTTCCGCCGTGGCGGCTGGTGGCAATATGCGGTGGATGAAGCGCGCGCCATCCGCGAAGGGGTGGGCATGATCGACGCCACCGCGTTTACCAAACACCTTGTGCGCGGCCCCGGTGCGATCGCGTTTCTGGACTGGTTCACCTGCAACAAACTGCCCAAGGTGGGGCGCATCAACCTGACCTATGCGCTGACCGAAACCGGCACAACGCGCACCGAATATACCATCGTGCGACTGGCGCAGGATGAATATTACCTGATTTCCGCAGGCGCATGGACCGCCTATGACGGGGATTACCTGCGCAAGGCCGCCGAAGACAAGATGGCCGACTTCGGCTGGATCGACATCCATGACGTGACCACGCAATGGGGTGTTTTTGCTGTCGCAGGCCCCAAATCGCGCGATCTGCTGGGCAAGCTGGTCAAGGATGCCGAACCTGCGACCGTGCTGTCCAACAAGCGCTTCCCGTGGCTGTCGATGCGCAATATCGAATTGGGCATGTGCCCTGTGCGCGCAGTGCGCGTGGCCTACACGGGGGAACTGGGCTGGGAATTGCACCACCCGATCGAGATGCAGAATTACCTTTTCGACCAGATCATGGCTGCGGGCGCGGATGTGGGCCTGAAACTGGTGGGTGCGCGCGCACAGAACTGGCTGCGGCAGGAAAAATCCTACCGCGCCTTTGGCAACGAGTTGGGCCGCGACGCCACGCCACTGGAAGCGGATCTGCCACGCTTTGTGGATATGACCAAGGATTTCCACGGTAAATCCGCGATGCAGCAAACCGGCATTCGTGCCAAATGCTGCACGCTTCTGATTGACGGGCCAACCGATGCCGACCCATGGGGGCGTGAAGCGCTTTATGATGGTGACACGAAGGTCGGGCGCCTGACATCGGGCGGGTATTCCGTGGTATTCGGCAAATCCATTGGCATGGGTTATGTCCGCCCCGATCTGGCCGTAGAAGGAACACGGCTGAAGGTGCGGATGCTGAACCAGCTATGGGACGCTGTGGTGACTGCCGACAGCCCGTATGACCCGGAGAACGCGACACTGCGCAAGGACGGGTAAGGGGCGCAACGGCGGCTTGCGGTGCGTGCAGGCGGGCGCTATCGTGTCCGCCATGCAGCATGCCGCACCCGCCCCCAAAACCCGCCCCATACCGGCTGTGCTGGCTGTCGTCATTCGTGATGAACAGGCGTTATTGATCCAGCGCGCCAACCCGCCAGATGCGGGCCTGTGGGGGTTCCCGGGGGGCAAGCTGGAATTCGGTGAAACCCTGCTGGCGGCCGCAGAACGCGAATTGCTGGAAGAAACCGGTGTCAGGGCCGTCGCGCGGCGGGTATTCACGGCGCTTGATGCCTATGACCGCACACCAAACGGGGTAATCTTGCAGCATTTCGCCTTGATTGCGGTGCAATGTGACTGGCAAGGCGGGGAACCTGTCGCGGCAGATGATGCGCTGGATGCAAGATGGATGCCGGTCAACCAGATGGACCGCGCGCGCAATCTTAGTCTTGATGTGGCCCGCGTTGCACAACAGGCGGCGCGGGGATTGTAATCTTTTGCGCCGCTGGCATCCCGCGCTGCATTGAACCTGCCTTCTATCGCGCCTAGCTTGTGTGCAACCGCAGACCTGAAGGGCCATCCATGACAAACCCGCTTCTTACTGACTGGCAGACCGCGTTCCGGCTGCCCCCGTTCGCAACGATTACTGACGCGGATTTCGCGCCTGCCTTTGACGCCGCGATGCAGGACGGGCGCGCAGCCTATGCGGCGATTGCCGACAACCCCGACGCGCCCACATTCGCCAACACCATCGACGCGATGGAACGCGCCGATGACCTGCTGGACCGTGTGGCGGGGGTGTTTTTCAACCTGTCGGGCAGTGATTCCAACCCCGCGCGCGAAGCGTTGCAACGCGATTTGTCGCCCAAACTGTCGGCCTATTCGTCCGAGATCGTGAATAACCGCAAGCTGTTTGACCGGATTGAAACATTATGGACCAACCGCGACCAGTTGGACCTGAACGCCGAACAGGCGCGCGTGTTGATGCTGTATCGCCGTATGTTTGTGCGCGCGGGGGCTGCGCTGGACGGGGCGGATGCGGTGCGCCTGACCGATGTGAAATCGCGGCTTGCCAGTTTGGGAACGCAGTTCACGCAGAACCTGTTGGCGGATGAACGCGACTGGATGATGGTGCTGGATGACCTTGCGGGCCTGCCGGATTTCGTGATTGCCACGGCAAAAGCTGCGGCCCAGGAACGGGGGCACGATGGCCATCTCGTCACGCTGAACCGGTCGCTGATTGTGCCGTTCTTGCAGTTTTCGACGCGGCGGGACCTGCGCGAAAAAGCCTATCAGGCATGGACTGCGCGCGGCGCGAATGGCGGCGAAACCGACAACCGCGCGATTGCCGCTGAAATTCTGGCGCTGCGCCGTGAACGCGCGAACCTGCTGGGCTATGTGAATTTTGCCCGCTACAAGCTGGAAACCGAAATGGCGGGCACGCCAGACGCGGTGCGCGATTTGCTGATGCAAGTCTGGGCGCCCGCGCGCGCCAAGGCCATGGCCGATGCCGCCAGGCTGGAAGCGATGCTGCACGCCGATGGCTATGATGGCCCGTTGGAGCCGTGGGACTGGCGGTTCTATGCGGAGAAACTGCGCCGCGCGGAACATGATCTGGATGAGGCCGCGCTGAAACCCTATCTGTCGCTGGAAAATATGATCGCGGCCGCGTTCGACTGTGCGAACCGTCTGTTCGGGCTGGAATTCCGCGCGCTGGATGTGCCCCTGTACCACCCCGACGCCCGCGCATGGGAGGTGACGCGCAACGGCCAGCATATGGCGGTGTTCATTGGTGATTATTTCGCGCGCGGGTCCAAACGGTCGGGGGCGTGGTGTTCAACCATGCGCAGCCAGCGCAAGCTGGGCGGCGATGTGCGGCCCATCGTGGTGAATATCTGCAATTTCGCCAAGGGCGATCCGGCGCTGTTGTCCTATGACGATGCGCGCACGCTGTTTCACGAATTCGGGCACGCACTGCACCAGATTCTGTCTGATGTGACCTATGGGCTGATTTCCGGCACGTCGGTGGCACGCGATTTCGTGGAACTGCCCAGCCAGCTTTATGAACACTGGCTGGAAGTGCCCGAGGTGCTGGCCCGCCATGCGCGCCATGTGGACACAGGCGCGGCCATGCCGCAGGATATGCTGCACCGTCTACTTGCTGCGCAGAACTTCGATCAGGGCTTTGCGACGGTTGAATATGTGGCCTCCGCGCTGGTGGATCTGGAATTCCATGACGGCCCGCCCCCTGCCGACCCCATGCAGAAACAGGCGCAGGTGCTGGAAGGCTTGGGCATGCCCCGCGCGATCCGCATGCGCCATGCAACGCCGCATTTCGCGCATGTGTTTTCGGGTGATGGCTATTCCAGCGGATATTACAGCTATATGTGGTCCGAGGTGATGGACGCGGACGCGTTCGAGGCATTCCGCGAGGCAGGCAGCGCCTTTGATGCGCAAACCGCCCAGAATCTGGAACGCTTCATCCTGTCCGCTGGTGGCCGTGACGAGGCGGAAGCGCTGTACACCGCCTTTCGCGGGCGCATGCCGGGGGTGGACGCGATGCTAAAAGGGCGGGGGCTGGCTGCGTAAATAAAACGGGGGCGCAACGGGATGCGAAAGGCGCGGCGGCAAACCAGCCCCGTGAGCTTTGGAGTATGCCGCCTGCATAAAGTGGCCCCCAGATCGTCGGACCGGCAGTTCCGGCCCACTGCTGGCGCAGGCTGTCTTTCTGCCCCGTTCAGGCCAAGGGGCCGGAAAATTTCCGGCCCCGACTTTTTACAAACATTGTAACTGCGTCAGATCGCGTAGCGCAGCACCGCCGCCAGTTCTGCCTCTTGCGGGATATCCGCACGGCGCACGGCAATCACCTTGCCGCCATTTGCCAGAACGCGCCCTGCGATTTCGTCAATCACACCATAGCTGACGGCGCTTTGGTCAGTGTCAAATGTCACTTCGCCGGTCGTTTCATCCACAAGCCCCGGCACCACGCTGTCCATATCCACAAGAAGCGTATCCACGGCCCCGAAGGTTGCCGCCCGTGCGGCGCGGGCCACCTGCGTCGTCGCGCGCCCTTCGTTTTCGCGCGCGGCATACAGTGCCCCAAACGCCTTGATTGACGCGTCATTGATGCCATCGACAATTTCGCGCGCCTGTGCGCCCAGTTCATGGGCCGGCACCCGCGCTGGGCTGGTGGTGATGGCGTGCTGCGCCAGATGCGGGTAGGTGTTGATGGACCGGTACATGGACAAAAGCGGGTCCGTCGCCGCCAGAATCAACGGCTCGCTGCGGCCCGACAGCATGGCCCGCAGACCGGCATCAACTGCACGCGCATATTGGCGAAGATGGTGTTTCTGCCCTTCGCCACCGCCCTGACGCCCTGAATAGCTGCGCGAATTGACATTTGCGGTGCCCGCAACCGATGCGGCATCCTTGGGCAGGTCGGGCAGCCTGATTTCCTGCGCGGGCTGATCGCCCAGCAATTCGATCACGCGCACCTCGTTTTCGGCCAGCGCCAGCACGAAGGCGTGCTGCGGCATGGACACGGCCCGCAACAAGGGTTTCAGATGAAACCTGTCGGCCACTTGCACGGTTTCCGACAGGTGATTGGGCAAGCGGTAGCTGCGCAGGCTGTCAGGGGTTACGAAAATGGCCAGCGAATTGGCCTGCAGCCGCCAGAAATCATCATCATCCATCAGGTCATGCAACTGTTCCTCAATCGGCCATATGGTGCGCTTGGCAACGCCTGCCTGCGCAAGCTGTTCCACGGCATCTTGTGTCAGTTGCTTCAGTTTTGTGCGGGCGGTATCGATATGCTGGGTTTCCGGCGTGGTTTTCAGATAGATGCTGATCTGCGCCTCGCCGCGGGCTGAAATAAGGTGGCCCAGCTCGGTCTGGCTTGGAATATCTACATAAAGCATGATCTCATAACTCCTGTTTGAATGACATGACCCTGAATGACAGGTCAGCTACGGGGCCACAACTGTGACGCAGTGACCATTTTGTGAAAGAATTCCGGTTTTGGGCCAATTTCACAGCTCTGTGACGGTTGCAGCCCCCAAAACCCCTTCCTATATAGCGCTCAAGCCGCCCCGCTTGGGGCATCGCATAGCAAAACAGATGGGCCGGGGCCTGACAGGACCAGCCCGCTGCCACATCGCTTGAAGTAGAGGATGCACATCATGGCTAAAGTCATCGGGATTGACCTTGGGACCACCAACTCTTGTGTTGCCATCATGGACGGGGCAGCAGCACGGGTTATCGAAAACGCCGAAGGCGCGCGCACCACGCCGTCCATCGTGGCATTTACGGAAAACGAACGTCTTGTCGGCCAGCCTGCGAAACGTCAGGCGGTGACCAACCCCACCAACACTGTGTTTGCCGTCAAGCGCCTGATCGGGCGTCGCCTGACCGATGCCGAAGTGGAAAAGGACAAGAACCTTGTTCCCTATAACATCATTGATGGGGGCAATGGCGATGCATGGGTCGAATCGCGCGGCGAAAAATACAGCCCCAGCCAGATTTCGGCTTTCATCCTGCAAAAGATGAAGGAAACCGCCGAAAGCTATCTTGGCGAAAAGGTCACGCAGGCCGTGATCACTGTGCCCGCCTATTTCAATGATGCCCAGCGTCAGGCCACCAAGGACGCAGGCAAGATTGCCGGTCTGGAAGTCCTGCGCATCATCAACGAACCGACCGCTGCGGCGCTGGCCTATGGTCTGGACAAGAAAGAAACGCGCACCATTGCAGTCTATGACCTTGGTGGCGGCACGTTCGACATTACCATTCTGGAAATCGATGATGGCCTGTTCGAGGTGAAATCGACCAACGGGGACACGTTCCTTGGTGGTGAGGATTTCGACATGCGCATCGTCAATTACCTTGCGGGTGAGTTCAAGAAAGAGAACGGCGTTGACCTGACGATGGACAAGATGGCGCTTCAGCGCCTGAAGGAAGCCGCCGAGAAAGCCAAGATCGAACTGTCCAGCTCCAGCCAGACGGAAATCAACCAGCCCTTCATCAGCATGGACAAGAACACCGGCCAGCCGTTGCACCTTGTCATGAAGCTGACCCGCGCCAAGCTGGAATCGCTGGTGGGCGACCTGATCAAGAACTCGCTGAAGCCTTGCGCCGCCGCGCTGAAAGATGCTGGCCTGTCCAAAGGCGACATTGACGAGGTTATTCTTGTGGGCGGCATGACCCGCATGCCCAAAGTGATTGAAGAAGTGACCAATTTCTTCGGCAAGGAACCCCATAAGGGCGTGAACCCTGACGAAGTTGTGGCCATGGGCGCGGCCATTCAGGCCGGTGTTCTGCAAGGTGACGTCAAGGATGTTGTTCTGCTGGATGTGACGCCGCTGTCGCTGGGTATTGAAACGCTGGGCGGTGTGTTCACCCGCCTGATCGACCGCAACACCACCATCCCGACCAAGAAATCGCAGGTTTTCTCGACCGCCGAGGATCACCAGAACGCCGTGACCATCCGCGTGTTCCAGGGTGAACGGGAAATGGCCGCAGACAACAAAATGCTGGGCCAGTTCAATCTGGAAGAAATCCCGCCCGCACCGCGCGGCATGCCCCAGATCGAAGTGACATTCGACATTGATGCCAACGGCATTGTCAACGTGTCTGCCAAGGACAAGGGCACCGGCAAGGAACAGAAGATCACGATTCAGGCGTCGGGCGGGTTGTCCGATGATGATATCGAAAAAATGGTCAAGGATGCCGAAGCCAATGCCGAGGCCGACAAGCAACGCCGTGAACTGGTCGAGGCACGCAATCAGGCCGAAAGCCTGATCCACTCGACCGAGAAGGCCGTGGAAGAGCATAAGGACAAGGTCGACCCGACCACGGTTGAAGCGATCGAACTGGCCGTGGCCGCGCTGAAGGAAACGGTTGAAGGCGATGACGCGGGCAAGATCAAGTCGGGCATCCAGAACGTGACCGAGGCGTCAATGAAGCTGGGCGAGGCCATTTACAAGGCACAGGCAGAAGCCGCCGAAGGCGCGGATGCCGGTGAAGATGAGCCGCGCAGTGTTGACGATGACATCGTCGATGCCGATTTCGAAGATCTTGACGACAACAAGCGCAGCTAAACCCCTTGGCACGAAACCCGCAGCCGGTCTGACCCCGTTCAGGCCGGTTGCATCATTGGAAAGTAAGTCCACATGGCCAAACGCGATTTCTATGAAGTTCTGGGTGTCAGCCGGTCCGCATCGAGCGAGGAAATCAAGAAAGCCTATCGCAAAAAGGCCAAGGAACTGCATCCGGACCGCAATTCCGACAACCCCAATGCCGAAGCGCAGTTCAAGGAAGCCAATGAAGCCTATGACGCGCTGAAAGATCCCGACCGCAAGGCCGCCTATGACCGGTTTGGTCACGCAGCATTTGACGGCAGCATGGGCGGCGGGGGCGGACATCCTGGCGCGCGCGGTGGCGGTTTCGGCGGCAATGGCGATTTTGCCAGCGCGTTTTCTGACGTTTTTGAAGATTTGTTCGGTGACTTCGTCGGTGGCGGACGTGGTGGTGCGCGCACGCGCGCCAGTCGCGGGTCGGACCTGCGCTATAACCTGCGCATCACGCTGGAAGAAGCGTTTGGCGGAACCCGCAAGACCATTCGCGTGCCGCGCCTGTCGCAATGCGAATCCTGTAACGGCACCGGCGCCGAAGGGGGCGCGGAACCTGTTACTTGTCCGACCTGTTCGGGCATGGGCAAGGTGCGTGCGCAGCAGGGCTTTTTCACGGTGGAACGCACCTGTCCGACCTGTGGCGGCAACGGCCAGATCGTCAAGAACCCCTGCGGGGCATGCGGCGGCGCCGGGCGCGTGGAGAAGGAATCCACCTTGTCGGTCAATATTCCCGCAGGCGTGGAAACCGGCACGCGCATTCGCCTGTCCGGCGAGGGCGAGGCAGGGCTGCGTGGCGGCCCTGCGGGGGATCTGTATATCTTCGTCAATGTGGCCGAGCACCAGATATTCAAGCGTGATGGTGTGACGCTTTATTGTCATGTTCCGGTCAGCATGGCCCGCGCCGCCCTTGGCGGCGAGGTCGAGGTGCCCACGATTGACGGCGGGCGTTCGCGTGTCAAGGTTCCCGCCGGCAGCCAGTCGGGTCGGCAAATGCGTCTGCGTGGCAAGGGCATGCCCGCGCTGCGCGGTGGCGGGCAGGGCGATATGCTGATTGAACTGGCCGTTGAAACGCCGGTGAACCTGACCACGCGGCAGAAGGAACTGCTGGCAGAGTTTGAAAAGCTGAGTGCGGAAAACAACCCCGAAAGCAGCGGCTTTTTCGACAAGGTCAAAAGCTTCTGGGATGGCATGAAAAACTGACCCTGCGCTGGGCATGGTTAACGGTTTCTTAGCCCTTTGCGGGCAAGCTGCTGGCCATGAAACAGGATAGTTCAGGGTTTGCAGATGCGGGTTTGCCCCTTTTCGCCGAAGGGGCCACCACGCCGTCAGGCGCGGCAGTGCCATCCTACCTGCGTGATCACCGCAAACGATTGCGCGCGCGCTTTCTTGACGGTGGCGCGGATGCGATGCCGGATTATGAATTGCTGGAATTACTGCTGTTTCGTGCCATCCCGCGACAGGATGTGAAGCCGCTTGCGCGTGTGTTGATGGACATGTTCGGCGACCTGAACCGTGTTATTGCCGCACCGCCTGCACGGTTGCGCAGTGTGGCTGGTGTCGGGGAGGCAGTGATTGCCGAACTGAAACTTGTAGAAGCCTGCGCACAGCGTATGGCGCGCGCCAAAGTCATGAACAGACCGGTGATTTCCAGTTGGGCGGCATTGCTGGATTATTGTCATACGGCCATGTCGCACCGCGACACGGAACAGTTTCGCGTGTTGTTTCTGGACCGCAAGAATGTCCTTGTCGCGGATGAGGCGCAGGGGCAGGGCACGGTGGATCATGTGCCGGTCTATCCGCGCGAAATTCTGCGCCGCGCGTTGGAACTGAATGCATCTGCGTTGATATTGGTGCACAATCACCCGTCGGGTGACCCGACCCCGTCACAGGCAGATATCGACATGACACAGACCATTCTTGCCGCCTGCGATGCGTTGTCGATAACCCTGCATGATCATATTGTTATCGGACAATCGTGCGAATTGAGTTTTCGCAGCAGCGGGTTGCTGTAGCGGCAAGGCGCTTGGCGCGGCGCTTAACGTGCGCTGATTTCCGGTTCTTCCTGACTGTTGGCAAGGACCAGCGCGTCATCTTCCGCGTCCAGCGGTTGCGCGTGCTGTGCATATTCGAACGGCAGCGAAATCACGGCCATCCCCTGATCCTGTCCGCAATCGGGCATGGCCAGCGACAGTTCTTTCAGGCCCGCTGTCTGCCCGCCATTGCTTTGCAAGATATAGGCGGACAGGTCCTTGCCGCAGCTGCGCAGGTCATGGGCCGCTTCCAGTTCCACCCGTGCCATGGTCAGCAACTCGGTCGGCACGGAATAGATATGTGCCAGCATGTCTTCGGGGCCGCGCGCTTCGCCCAGCCCGATGATGAAGGCTTCCTGAAGGTCGGGGTCAAACGGGCTTGATGCGTGGACATGGCCACTGCTGCCATATTCCGCGCCACGGTGGAAGGCATGTAGGCTAAGGCCGATATCGCCGGTCCACTGAACGATGACACGGTGGTGCAATGCGACATCCTCGACCAGTGTGCGGGCCTGCAACAATGTGCCATCCGCCAGATATACGTCGATGCTGGCATCTTCGGACAGCGCGGGAATATAGGCGGACAACATGCCATCCTCATCGGTGTAAGCGCTGAATGCCAGATCACCATGGCTGACCACAACACGTTCCGACATATGGCACGGGGCCACAATATTCATGTTCACAAGCGCGTCGATGCTGGGCTCCAGTGTCATATGCGCCGTGCAATCTGCGGGGTGTTCGTCAAGGACCGCCTCGGCCAGTTCCAACGCAAGATCGGGGCGGAAATCTGCATCCAGACGCGGTGTCCCATCACTGCGAAGATCGGTATCCAGCGCCCCCAGAACCAGTTCGGGCTGGTTGGCCGCTGCGGCGGGTGACATCTCGGCGGGGGCGGCGTCAGTGGCAAGGTGCAGAACGGGTTCCTGTGATGCATCGACAGCGGCAGGGGCAGGGGCGGGATTGCCCGGTTCGGCCGCCAGCGACCCCGCACCGATCAGGCTTGCGCCGACAACGCCGCCGTTGCCATGTTCGGCCGCAGGTTTGGTCTGGGTCCGGGCCGTGTGCTGTTGTCCGTCACCGATGAATTCCTTGGCTGCAAAGATTGAGGCGGCGATGCCGGCAATGGCGATTGCGGTTCCGCGAATAACGATTTGACGGTTCATGACATGCTCCAGACACTAAAACTCAGCCTGTCTGATGGCAGGTGATTCTGGCTGGAATTGGGCCAAAGATTGACGTTTATGTCAGATTGTCCCTGCCCGAGCTGTGGGGGGACAATCCATATGCGGCGTCAGGTGGTCTTGAGGTTTTTCCATGTTTGCGCGGCGTATTTGTCCAGTTCCAGAACCATCAGCAGGATCACGCCCGCCAGCGCACATTGGGCCAGTTGCCATGCACTTAACGCGACTGTGTCAAACAGGGTTTGCATGACCGGCAAATATGTGAACACCGCTTGCAGCACCACCACCAGTGCGACAGCGATCAACACCGCCGGTGTGCCTTTTACGCCGTCCCATGTCATGGAGGCCCCCTGCCGGTAGCGCACGGAAAACAGGTAGAATACCTCCATGGCGACAAGGGTGTTCAGCGCCATGGTGCGCGCCTCATCCAGCCCTGCACCCTGTGCCTGTGCCAGCCCGAACTGTCCGAAAATGCCAATGGCAAACAGGATGGACACCAGAAACACCCGCCACAGGATAAAGCGCGACATGATCGGCGCATGGGCAGGGCGGGGCGGCTGGCGCATGATCCCTGCCTCGGCGCGTTCAAAGGCCAGCGACATGGCCAGCGCCACCGAACTGACCATATTGACCCACAGAATTTGCAGGGGCGTGATGGGCAGCATCAGCCCGAACAACACAGCTATGATCAGGGAAATCGACTCTCCTCCGTTCACCGGCAGCAGGAATGTGATCACCTTCTTCAGGTTGGCATAGACCGCGCGCCCCTGTTTGACAGCTTCCGCGATCGAGGCGAAATTGTCATCGGCCAGAACAAAATCCGACGCCTCGCGCGCGGCCTCGGACCCTTTTTGTCCCATGGCAATGCCCGCATCCGCGCGTTTCAGGGCGGGCGCGTCATTCACCCCGTCGCCCGTCATGGCCACCACCGCCCCGCGTGCCTGAAGTGCCTGCACCAGTCGCAGCTTGTGTTCGGGGCTGGTGCGCGCGAATATGTCGGTGCGGCGGATCGCAGCTTCCAGCGTGGTGTCGTCCATCTGGTCAATCTCGGCGCCGGTCAGGGGCGTGTCGGTGCGTTCAAGCCCGATCTGGCGGCCAATCGCGGCGGCAGTTCCGGCATGGTCGCCGGTGATCATCTTGACGGAAATTCCGGCGCGGTGGCATTCGGCAACGGCGGCGATGGCTTCGTCGCGCGGCGGGTCGATCAGCCCGACCAGACCTACCAGAACAAGCCCCTTCGCCACAGTTTCATGGCTCAGGTCGTCGCCGCCATGGTCCATTTGTGCCAGCGCCAGAACCCGCTGGCCGTCATTGGCAATGGTCTGGGCCGCATCATTCCAGTAGGCGCGCTGCAGCGGCTGCGGCCCGTCCGGCCCCATTTGCCGGTCACAATGCGCAATCACCTGTTCAGGCGCGCCTTTCAGCAGGACAAGCCCTTCATGCAGCACCGCCATATAGCGGTAGCGCGCATCGAACGGAATGCTGGCGCGTGGCTTCGGGCGCTGGTCGGGGTCACGCCCCGCCCGTGCGGCGAAGGCCAGCAACGCGCCTTCCATCGGGTCCCCCTCGACGCGCCAGCCCTGCGGGCCTTGCACAAGGGCCGCAGTGTTGCACAAGGCAGCAATTCTGGCCATCGCGTCCAGCGTTGCGCGGTGGCCGCCATCGATGTGCCCGTCGGGGGAATAGCCGTCGCCTGTCACACTCAGCGTGTCTGCCGCAGTCACGACCGAGGCGACCATCATCTCGTTGCGGGTCAATGTGCCGGTTTTATCCGAACAGATTGTGGATACCGCGCCCAGTGTCTCGATGATCGGCAGGCGGCGGATAATGGCGTTGCGCCGTGCCATGGTCTGCACGCCTATGGCCAGTGTGACTGTCAGCACTGCGGGCAATCCTTCGGGGATGGCGGCCACGAACAGGCCCACGACGATCATGAATGCCTCGGCGAAAGGGGTGTCGCGGAACGTTACCGTGAAGGCCAGTATCCCTGCGGACAGTGCCAGAATGAACCCTGTCAGGTATTTCGCAAAGGCCTCCATCTGGCGGATCAGCGGGGTTTTCAACGTCTGGACCTGACCCATCATTGTGCTGATGCGGCCAATCTCGGTGTTTTTGCCTGTTGCGGTGACAACCCCTGTTGCGGTGCCTTCGGCAACCATGGTGCCACTGAACGCCATGCTTTTGCGGTCGCCCAGATCTGCGGCGCTGTCCACAGGGGCAACAGACTTGCGCACAGGCACGGATTCGCCTGTCAGAATAGCTTCTTCTACCGACAGCCCTGCAACGTCCAACAAGCGCAGATCTGCGGGAACCTTGTCGCCTGCATCCAGCAGCACAATGTCACCGGGCACCAGATCAACGCCTGCGATGGCCTGCCTTTTGCCTGCGCGAATGACATTTGCCTTGGGCGCAAGCATGTCGCGCAATGCGTCAAGCGCCGCTTCGGCGCGGCCTTCCTGAACGAAACCGATTACGGCATTGATGATGACCACAGCCATGATGACGCCTGTATCAATCCAGTGCCCCAACGCGGCGGTAATCAGCGCGGCCGCCATCAGGACCAGAATCAGCACATTGTTGAACTGCCGCGCCAGTCGCATCAGCGGGCCGGGGCGGGGGGCTTGTGGCAACATGTTCGGGCCGTGGCGGTCCTGCCGCTGGCTTATCTGCTCCGGCGGCAGCCCGTCGGGCTGGCTGTCAAGCGCTGTTAGAACGTCCTGAGCGGGGCTTGCCCAAGCTGTGCAGTTTTCGCGCATGTCATCACTTTCTTGTCTTGTGCTTGTCTGCCGATCTAACAGGTTATGGTGGGTGATGGTTTGATCCTGCGCAACCCGCAACGCCGGTTTTCCTGACGATTTGCGTCGACATGACGCCGCTGCGGCCCTAACGTGGGCAAACCTGCCAAATGGGAGGGGGAGGCATATTCTGCCCGCCCTCTCTCAGACCTGTGGAACGCTGATGCTGGACCCCGAAGACTCTGCATTGTTGTTGAAGCTGGGCGATGCCGCGTCGCACAAATGCGCGTGGGACGGGTTTCTTAAGGAATTTGCGATAGTGTTCCAGACAGACGCGGTGCAGCTTTTCGTGCCGCCGCAGGTTTGGGGCTGGGACAAGGCGGGCGCGATGCAGCGTGACGTTGTGCCAATGCCCTTGTTGTTTTCAGGGTTGCGTGCTGGTCGCGTATATTCGGGCGAGGAATTGCGCGACCGCGCGCTTGCGCAGGAAATGAAATGGTTGGGCAAGGATAACCGCGCAGTCGGTTTGCCTGTGGCCCATGGCCCCGCCTGTCTGGTGTTGCGCCGTGACAAACTGGCGTTTCGTGGCGCCGATACAGCGCGGCTGGCCGCGTTCGCGCCGCATATCGCGCAGGCACTGGACCAGTGGCACGCCACGCAGGCTGCGGCTTTGCAACTGAACCGGCTGCATGACATGGCGCGCAGGGTCGGGGTGGGCGGTGTCGCGCTGGATGTCGCCAGATCCGTGATACTGGATGTGGACCAGACCGCCGCCCGCCTGTTGCTTGAAAACGGGCTGGAGGCGCGTGCAGTGCTGGACAGCGCCAGAACACATGCCGCGCCCGCTGTGGTTGCCTTGGGGTCGGGCCTTGAAATGCTGGTTCTGGCGGATGAGGTCGCCGCCGGTCAGGTGATGGCCTATTTGCGCCAGACCGATGCGCCCTTGCCCGATGCCGCCCGTATTGCCGCCGCGCTTGGCATTTCGCGCGCCGAGGCGCGGTTGGCCCGCGCGCTGGGCGAGGGGGCGTCGCTGAACGCTGCCGCAGCCCGTCTGGGCCTGAGCGTGGAAACTGCACGGAATTATTCCAAACGGATCTATGCACGCAGCGGCCTGCGCGGGCAGGCGGCATTGGTGCGCTACCTGTGGTGCAGCGCCCTGTTGCTTGCGCGCTGATCAGACCCGATGCCCAACAGAAAGATTGTGCCATCCCCCACGAGGCGTTAAGACTTGTGCTATAACATGTTTCATCAGCCCTGAGTGCCCCAGAAGAAGGCACATGGACAGTTTGGGCGGGCAAGGAATAGGGCAGTTCGGAAATGACAGAAGCAATGTCACGGCGCGAAATCGAGGATGTGTTGTCCTCTATCCGCAGGTTGGTCGCACAGGACCCCCCCCGACAAGAGCAGTCAGCGCCGGAAAATGGTGCTGAAGCTGCGCCTAGCAAGTTGATTTTGACATCCGAATTGCGCGTGGCCGATGGGCCGGTTCAGCCCGCACCGGACAGCCCGGCGCCCGTGGACGCAGACCCCGAAACGCCAGCGGAAATGCCGGCCGCAGCGGATGCGGAACCTGATACGCCCGCGCAGGCGGCCCAAACCCCAAGCGCAATTCACATGTTGCGCGCGATGAACCAGCGCGTTTCAGACCATCGGGCGGCAGGTGTGCAGGACGCGGCCGCAGCGCGGGCGGATGATGATGCGGCACCCACCAGCGCGCAGGGTGGCACAGATGATGATCGCGATCTGGCGCTGGAGGCGACGCTTGCACGGCTTGAACAAGCATTGTCGCAACCCGAAACGTCGCAACCCGAAACGCGGACCGCGCCGGATAGCGCAGCGCAAATCCCGTTGCCCGATGGTGAGGGCACTGCACCAGCCGTGCCCGAGCACCAGCGCAGCGCCTTGTCGCCGGATGAACCGGTCATCGATGAAGCGATGCTGTATCAGATCGTCGCAAATATCGTCCGGCAGGAATTGCAAGGCGAGTTGGGTGAACGGATCACGCGCAATATCCGCAAACTGGTTCGGGCCGAAGTGGCGCGTGAATTGCAACTGCGCAAGTCCTGAGAGCAGGTTGCCGGACGGCGAATATGGCCTTAGGCGGCCCTTCGCACCTGAATAAAGTCCGCGCCATCGGTGGGCCGGGGGCTGCCGATCCAAGGTTGGTGAAGTTCACTTTATGCTGGCTGCATACGCCTGACTTCAAAGGCTTGGCGTGTCATCAGCCAAATCGGCAGGCCGCGGGACGGCCCGCCGATGGCGCGGGCCACCTGCGGCCTTGGCTCCGCGCCTTGGGACGATACCCAGCGACCGCTTCAGACCACGAACCACCCGCAAACCGGATGTTTCAGCCGAACCAACGCAGCCACGCCCATCAGTTTTGTCAGGCGTCATCTTCCAGCAGATGATCTTCCCAGTCGTCCAGCGGGATCTGGACCTCTGACACAGTGCGGCCCTGCATGGAAATGCCTGCGCTATGCACCGAATTGGCGTCACCCGTAATCAGCGGGTGCCATTGCGGCAGCTTGCGCCCTTCGTGCAGGCGGCGATAGGCGCAGGTTTCGGGCATCCAATAGGCAATGTCGCCCAAGGTGTCTGGCGTCAGCACAACGCATTCCGGCACGATCTGCTTGCGGATCTCGTAATTTCCGCAACGACATGTGCTGTCGTCAAACAACCGGCAGGCCACGCGGGTGAATACCAGTTCTTCTGTGTCAATATCTTCCAGCTTGTTCAGGCAGCACCTGCCGCAGCCGTCGCACAGGGCTTCCCATTCTTGTGGGGTCATCTTGTTCAGGGGCACAATGTCCCAGAAACGGGGGCGCAATTCATCATTCATGGAAGGGCATGTAAGTCGCAGGCACGCCAAGGGAAAGGTGAAATTCCCGCGCGGGGATGAATTCGTTAGGTCTGGCGTAGCAGTTTTCCGGGATTCATGATGCCTTGCGGGTCCAGCGCCGCCTTTACACTGGTCATCACGTCCCAGCCAGTCCCATGTTCGGCCTGCATGTATTTCAGTTTGCCCAGTCCGATACCATGTTCCCCGCTGACGGTGCCACCCAGCCGCAAGGCGCGTTCGGCCATCCTGTGGGCCAGCGCATGGGCCTTGGCAATCTGTGCGGGGTCATCACGGTCGGGCAGCAACAGGACGTGAAAATTGCCATCGCCGACATGGCCCAGAATTGGCCCCGGAATGCCGGACGTTGCAATATCATCGGCGGTTTCGTTCACCGCTTGGGCCAGTTGCGAAATTGGAACGCAGACATCGGTGGTGATGGCATGGGCATTGGGCCATGCCGCACGCGCGGTGTAATAGGCGTTGTGGCGCATTTTCCACAGGCGGTTGCGGTCCTCAAGCCGGTCCGCCCATTGAAAGGCACTGCCGCCCATATCGGCAACAATTTCCCCGAAGTTCTCTGCCTGTTCGCTGGTCCCTTGGGGCGTGCCGTGGAATTCGACCATCAGATGCGGTTTTTTCCGGCATATCCGTGCCGTTCTGGGTATTGAACAGCCGCACGAATGTCGCATCGATGAATTCAATGCGCGCCATTGGAATGCCGGACTGGATGGTCGCAATCACAGTCTGCGTTGCCGCATTCAAATCGTCGAAGGCACAGACCGCCGCAGATATGGCGTCCGGCTGCCCTTGCAGTCGCAAGGTCAGTTCGGTGATCAGCCCAAGCGTGCCTTCGGCGCCCACAAACAACCCTGTCAGGTCATATCCGGTCGAGGATTTGGGCGCGCGTGTGCCTGTGCGCAGCGTCCGGCCATCGGCCAGCACAGCCTCCAGCGCCAGAACATTGTCGCGCATCGTGCCATAGCGCACGGCGGTCGTGCCCGATGCCCGCGTCGACGCCATCCCCCCGATCGAGGCATTGGCACCGGGGTCCACAGGAAAGAACAGCCCCGTTGCGCGCAGTTCGGTGTTCAACTGTTCGCGTGTGACACCGGGCTGGACCACGGCCAGCATATCGTCAGCGCTGATATGCAGCACAGCGTTCATGCGGCTGAAATCAACGGTAATTCCGCCCTGTGGGGCCAGCGCATGCCCTTCCAGCGATGTGCCCGCCCCCCAGCCGGTCACGGCCATGCCATGCTCGGCGCATATGGCGACGATGCCCGAAACCTCGGCCGTGGTTTCGGGATAGGCCACGCCATCGGGGGGCATGTCGGTAAAATGCGATTCCGATTGTCCGTGCAGCGCCCTGTCTGATGCGCCGGTGGTGAACCTGTCGCCCAGCAGCGCATTCAGGGCGTCAAAGGCGGCCTGCATGCGCGTCAAACCCGTTCGACAGTGACTTTGCCTGCGTCAAAAGCCAGATACCCCTGCACGGCTGCCGCTTCTTCGCTGGGGGCGGTCAGGCTGTAGGCGGCGTTCTGCAACAGCCCTTCAGGGCTTGAAATATGATAGAATTCACCCGCGCCGCGGTCGTCACAGATCAGGGTGCGGTCCGAGGGTTCCAGAACCGCTGCGGCAATATCATCGCGCGGGAAAAAGATGACGAACGGGTAGTCGCGTTGAATCAGTTCCAGTGCTGCGTTGCTTTCCCCGATCACCGCGCCATTGGCGCGCACAACCCAGGTTCCTTCGGCGGGATATATCTTCAAATGCCGCATCATAATGTTGGTGTCCTTGCTGATTTCCCTGTCGCGCGCACTATTGCAGGGTTTGCCCCGAAGGCAAAGTGCGCAATTTGTCCAAGGATATTCGTTTCAGACAGGTTTGCACGCATCGGCCAGCCAGTCGCGCGCAGGCGCGTCCAGCAATGGAGACAGCAATGTAGCAACCCGTTCATGGTAGGTGTTCAACCATGACCGTTCGTCACTGGTCAACATCTCGGGCATGACAAGGCGGGTGTCGATTGGTGCCAGTGTCAGCGTCTCGAATGCCAGCCAGTCGCGCAGGTCGCCCCCCTCGGGGCTGGGGTCCATGCGCACGGCAACAAGGTTTTCTATGCGTATGCCAAAGGCCCCTTCGCGGTAATATCCGGGTTCGTTTGACAGGATCATTCCTTCGCGCAGGGGCACTTGTGAAATGCGTGACAGGCGTTGCGGCCCTTCATGCACCGACAGGAACGCCCCGACACCGTGGCCGGTGCCATGGTCATAATCCAGCCCCGCCAGCCACAGCGGATAGCGTGCAAGCGCATCCAGATGCCCGCCTGCAACGCCGCGCGGAAAGCGCGCGCGCGACAGGGCGATCATGCCTTGCAGAACGCGGGTGAAACATTCGGCCTCCAGCCGGCCGACAGGGCCGATGGCGATCGTGCGGGTAATATCGGTTGTCCCGTCCAGATACTGCCCGCCCGAATCCACCAGCATCAGGTCCCCCGGAATCAGGCGGCGGTTGCTGTCCTCGGTCACGCGGTAATGCACAATCGCGCCATTCGGGCCGGAGCCTGCGATTGTATCAAAACTCAGGTCTTGCAGCGCGCCAGTGGCGTGGCGGCATGCTTCCAGATGTTGCGCAATATCGATTTCGGTCAGAACATGGTTGCGCTCGGCAACGAGTTTGGCGGTCTGCGCGTCCAGCCAGCACAGAAATTCCACCATGGCCGCCCCGTCACGCAGATGGGCTGCACGCGCGCCCGCCAGTTCCGCCTGTGACTTGCAGGCCTTGGGCAGCAGGCAGGGGTCTTGCATGAAGCTGGTCGAAATACTGTTATCGCGCAGAATGTCCAGCACCCGCAGCGGCACGGTTGCCTTGTCCAGACGCACAGGGCCGGACAATGTGCGCAAGGCAGGTTCAAACGCCTCAACGGGGCGGGTTTGCACATGGCTGCCCAGATCCACCCCGACCAGCTTTTCGGGCGGCGCAAACAGGTCCACACGGCCGTCATCATGGACAATGGCAAATCCCTGCATCACGGGCAGGCGCGGCAGGTCGCCACCGCGAATGTTCAGCAGCCAGCAAATGCTGTCGGGCTGCGTCAGGATGGTCGCGCGCTGGCCTTTGGCCTGAAGGGTTGCGGCAATGCTGTGTTGCTTGGATGCGGCAGATACACCCGCCAGATTTTCCGGATAGGTCCGGACAGGGGACGCGGGGGCGGCAGGGCGGTCGGTCCATAGCGCATCAATCTGGTTGTCCATGCGTTGCACGGAAATGCCGCTGCCTTGCAGCCCCTGTTCCAGGGTGTCAATTTCATCAGGGGTGTGCAGCCAGGGGTCAAACCCGATGGTCCCGCCCGCAGGCAGTGCATCCTGCAGCCATGCGGCGGGTCTGGTTTCGGGCCAGTTGACGGGGGTGAAATCAGGCGCGCATTGCAGGCGCGCCTGCACACGGTAGCGCCCGTCCACGAACAGGCCTGCGCGGTCCGGCAGCACAATGCAGAACCCAGCCGAGCCGGTGAACCCCGTCAGCCATGCCAGCCGTTCATCACACGCGGCCACATATTCGCCCTGATGGGCATCGGCGCGCGGAATGATGAACCCGTCAACGCCCTGATTTTGCAGGGCATTGCGCAAGGCGCGCAGGCGGGGCGGGCCATCTTCCGGGCGGGTGGTGGCGGTGTAGCTTTGGAACATGGCGCGCGCGCTCCTGAATATGCGGTTGGCCAGTGGTAATGACGGGGGGCAGGGCGGTCAATGGGGCGTTGTCATGCTAGCTGTTCCACAGCCTGCCAGTTCAGGCCCGGCCGGTAGCGTGCCCGAACCTGCCCGTCTTGCAGCGCAAGCAGGTGTAGCCATGTGTTGTCGAACAGGGCGCGCAACCCGTCATGGCGGGCCAGCACATCGGCAATGGCGTGCTGCGGGGCCTCGATCAGGACGGACAGGCGCAGGGGCGTGTGGACAAGACGCTGCCCGTCATGGACGGCCTGCCATGGCAGACCCGGCCGCAATATGCCGCCATTTCCCTGTACCACCCCGATGCCGCCCACCACGTTATGAATCAGTTTGTTGCCCCCGCCGAATGCAACCGGTGCGACACTGGACGCATAATATTGCAGACTTATCCAGCTGGCCACGACCACCGGCGCGGTCAGGATCAATTCCAGCGTGGAAAACCCCTCATCGGTCTGCCAGTCATAACTGTGCAAGAAGGCCCGCCCGCCCAGATCAGCGCCCGCTGTGGTGGTGCGCGGCGCGGCGATGAAGGCCGCACAGCCCGCCAGCCCCCATTCGGGGCGCGTTTCGGCCCAGTTTGCCGCACGCGCGATTATCTTGTCGGTCCGCGCACGCGGCAGGCGCGCAGCCCGCACTGCCCGCGTCAGCGCGCCCGCGCGATCCAGCCAGTCCACAGCCTGCGCGATATCGCGCTTGTGATCGGGGGCAGGGGTGTCGGGGAACACAGTGACCTTATCCGTGGTCGTGTCATGCAGACCGGCCAGAAACAGCGTGTCATCGGGCAGGGTGATACCTTGCGCGGGCAATCCGGCACGGGTTTCGGGATCGTTCAGCAACTGTGCCAGAAGGCGTGCAGACACCTCTCCGGACTGCCCGCCGCAGGCCCCGCATTGATACGCGCTGGCATGGGGGGAGTTGGGTATGGTTGCGCCATGGCCCAACAGCAGAACCAGCCGCGCATGCCCTGATTGCAGGCTCATGGCGCGCAGGATCTTTGCGGCGGTTTCGGCCTTGTCCTGTGCCGAAAGCGCGGTTTCAAAACGGGGCGCGGGTGTCGTCGGTCCGGCCTGTGGTGTGCGGGCAAGCGCCGATTTCACCAGCTTCCAGCCATAAAGGGGGCCAGCGGCCTCGACAAAGGCGAAGGACGAAACCGCCGCCTGCCGGAACCGGCCCCACGCCCGCACGGCGCGTGCCGCGATGCGGGCGCTGTGTTCGCGCGCAGGTGTGGCGTGGTTGCATGACGTCACCGTGGGGTGCAACAACACGGGCAAATGTGATTGGGCCATATCCGTGCCATGCGGCTTATGGGCAAGCGGCAAGCCGAAGAAGCCAACAAATCCAAGTGTTTCAATCCCGTTGTTCAGGCTTTCAAACTGCCGCCGGAACACCTCGGAGCGGACATCGATACAGAACGCGGCCTGTAGCGTCGCGCGCCCCTCATGGGGCTGCCGTCCACTCAGCGCAGCGGCCAGCTTGCGCTGGTAGGCGCGTTCGCTGGCATCTTGCAGGATGGCGTCAATGCAGTGATCCGCTGTCGCCGCGACAGGTTCGGCATGTGCCGCGCAGGTTTGCGCCCATGGTGTCGCAAGGGCAGGCGCATGCGCCAGCAGCGCCGTTTCCCAGATCAGGCGGATGGCCAGAAGGTCGGTTACCGTGCTGTCCGTGCCGCCTTCAAGTTCGGCCTGCCACAGCAGCCAGCGCGCATGTTGTGTCCAGCCGCCCAGATCCATCAGCAAGCGGTGAAAGACGGACTCAGCGGCGGCATCGGGAATGTCCAGCGCGTCACAGACGTGCAGGATCGCGCGTTCGGCGGTGTCGGGGGCCGCTGCGACATGGGCGCAAAACCCCGTCAGGCCCGATATCTCGGGGGTCAGGTCGTGGCTGGCCCAGTCGCGCCATGCGCTGAAGGCCCCCTTGCCCGGCGCGGGCGTCCACAGGGCCTGTCCGGTTTCGAAATGTCCTGCGGCCCACAAGCCGAAACTGCGCGCAATGATCGCAGGCCAGTCCGTGCCACTGGCTTGTGCAGCATGATCCGCCAAGGTGGGCAGGGCCGCTGGCTGATGTCCGGGGCTGGACAGATGGGCCAGCAGGGCCGTCAGGCTGGCGGGTTTTCGCGGGCTGTCACTGGCCAGCAAGGCGTCATGCAAATCCGTGTTGGTGATGGTGCCAGCGTCCAGCAGCGCGCCATATTGCGCCCGCGTCTGTGTCAGCCGGACACCGGCCACCCGTGCCAGACGCGCTTGGGTATTGGCAAGGTCAAGATTGGCCTGTCCCATGAACGGGTTGACCGCAACAGTGGCTGTCAGGGGGAAGGCGGGCGGGATGGCGCGCGCGGCCCGTTCTGCGGCACCCAGCAGGGCGGAAATGCGCGCAGGTTTGATTTCTGCATGTTTCAGGAACATTTTGTTACTTTCCATGGGCATAATGTTGAAAAATCAATGACGCTGCGGAAGCCGCAAGCCGCCGATCATGCGATCAAGCACCGCATTCAGATACAGGCCATTGGCAAGATGGACCCGCAAACCGGCGGCTGCCGGATGATGCGCCCAGATCGGAAACAGCGCCTGTGCAATCGCCACCACCCCGAAAGACATGATCGCCAGCGTGATCAACGCCCATTCCAGCGGGCCAGCCACGGGCGGCGCGGGCACATGCGCCCCCCACAGTGCAAAGGCACCAAGATGGAAGCCGAAATACGCGATGGCCGCCCCGAATGCGGCAATGGTTGTGCGAAGTGTCAATGCCTTGGGGGCGCTGTCTGCAAGCCCTTGTGCAATCAGATAGGCCACACCAAAAATCAGGATGGCCCCCAGCGCCAGTGCTTGTGGTGACTTTGGCCCAGACAGGAATGCATAGCCCGCCGCAACCCCCGCATACAGCACCAGTGCCGCCGCAAAGGCCCGCAATACCGCACCCGCCCCCGGCACCGCGACAGGGCCGGGTTTGCGAAGCTGCGCAACATGGGCGATGGCGTTGCCGGATGCCAGAAATGCATGCGCCTTATACAGTGAATGCGCCACGATGTGCAGCAGCGCCAGCGGCCACAGGCCCAAACCGCATTGCAGCAGCAAGAACCCCATCTGTGACACAGTTGACCATGCAAGTGCGGTTTTGACCGCACTTTGCGTCAGCATGACCACAGCCCCGAACAAGGCGGTAAACCCGCCCAGCATGACCAGCGCCGCCATGGCAGTGGGGGTGGCCTGTATCAGATCCGCCAGCCGGATCAATATGAACCCGCCCGCGTTGATCATTCCGGCATGCAGCAGGGCGGAAACAGGGGTGGGCGCCTCCATCACCTCGGTCAGCCAGCCATGCAGGGGAAACAGTGCTGTTTTCAACGCGGCCGCCAGAACCAGCAGGCCAACCGAGAGTTGCACGCCCATCGGCAGGCGCGCATCTGTTGCGGCTGCGGTCAGTGCCGTGATTTCAGTGGTCCCATATGCGCCCCATAGCAGGGCCGCCGCTGCAATCAGTGCCGCATCGCCTGCGCCCCAGCATATCGCGAATTTTGTCGCCGCGCGCCGCGCCTCGGGGCGGTCTGCGTAAAACAGCAACAGGCGCCGCAGGCCTTGGCCGATCGCAAGTGACGCCAGCACCAGCACCCACAGGCTGCCCGATTGCACCAGCACCAGCACAGACGCCAGTGTGACCAGCATCAATGTGTGAAATGCGCCTTCGCGGGCCTCTCCGTCCAGATAGCTGCGTGCATAGCGGGTGACAATCCAGCCGATGAAGGAAACAAGACCCACCATTGTCACGCTAAGGGCGTCAAGCCGGAACACAAATATCGCGGGTTCCGCGCCCGCCCCCCATGTCACAGGGCCGTTTCCCCACAGTTGCACCGCGCCGCACATGGCCAGCACCAGCCCGCCAAAGGCCGCCGCTTCGGCCAGATGTGGCAGGTGTCCCGGCCTGCGACCCGAATTGCGCAGCCCGAAGGCCGCAACGGCCAACAGCAGCACGGGGGCGACCAGCGTCAGAGGGGGGAGCGTTGTCATTGGCGAATTCCTGTGCAGTGATGGTTTTGCGCCAGATACTGCTTGCAGTGCTTCTATGAAATTACATATTTTAGCATTAATTATTCTGTCTGGTGGAACTATGGCTGCAATCAACCTGCATCACCTGCGCCTGTTTCGCGCTGTTGCCCTTGATGGCACGCTGACGGGCGCCGCGCGTGTCCTGAACCTGTCGCAATCGGCGCTGTCCACGCAACTGCGCGCCCTGGAAGCATCGCTTGGGCATGCGTTGTTTGAACGGCGGGGGCGCGGCTTGCACCTGACAGAGGCGGGCCAGATCGCGCTGGACCATGCCGAAGCGATTTTTCGCACCGCCGAGGATTTGACGGCGACCTTGCATCAGACCGGCACGGCGCGGCGGGCGTTGCGTGTGGGGGCATTGGCCACGCTGTCGCGCAATTTCCAGATGCAGTTCCTGCGTCCGGTTCTGGGCCGTGCCGATGTGGAGGTGGTGGTGCGGTCCGGCTCGCAGGTGGAATTGCTGCGCGGGTTGGAAACACTGGCGCTGGACGTTGTTCTGACCAACGCGCCGCCCGTGCATGATGCGCACAGCCCCTGGATGGTGACATCGCTGGCGGAACAACCTGTCAGCCTGATTGGCACAGCGGCGCGTGTTGGCAGGCAACCGCGCACAATACGCGACCTGCTTGCCAGCGAACCATTGATCCTGCCTGCACCTGACACGGCCTTGCGCGCGGGGTTCGATGCGCTGAGTGCGCGGCTGGGCGTTATTCCCGCCATTGCGGCAGAAGCAGATGACATGGCCATGCTGCGACTTCTTGCACGCGAGAATGCGGGCCTTGCGGTGATTCCGCCGATTGTCGTTGCGGATGAATTGCAATCCGGGCTGTTGCGCGAAGCCGCGCGCCTTGAGGGAATGCGCGAGTATTTTCTGGCCGTGACCCGAAAGCGGCGTTTCCCCAACCCGCTGCTGGCGCAGGTTCTGGAAATTGCGCAAACTGGTGATGTGGGGCAGCTGGCGGCAGTATCTGTTGACCCGTCTTGACGAAAAAGCCTACTGTAAAGATATGATGTTGTCGCGTGTAAAGATTTTTCTTTGCATTGATGCATTGCCGACCGACAGGCACGGGATGAGGATGGGGTAGGAAGAATGTTGATGGACCAATGACCAAGATCAGAAACATGGAAGAATTCGCCCGCTTGACGGGCATTTCGCGGCCGACCGTGTCCAAATATTTCAATGACCCCGAAAGCGTCCGCAAAACCACCCGCGACCGCATCGAGCAGGCGTTGGCGCAGTATGATTACCGTCCGAATATTTTTGCCGTAAACCAGAACCGCAAGCTGACCAAGAATATCGGCATCGTCGTGCCGTATCTGGCCGATCCGTTTTTCGCCGAGATTGCGCGCTGCATTGAACGGCGCTGCATTGATTCCGGTTTCTGGCCTATCCTGTTCAGCTCTCACGGGGATCAGGCGCTGGAAAACAGTATCCTTGATAGTCTGCGATCCCTGAAGCCCGCAGGGGTCTTGCTTGCGCCGCTGGGGCGGCGGTCTGATAGGGCCAGAATTGAAAAATTCTGCAAGGACGTGCCCACGGTGCTGTTTGACAGCTATATCGAAGGGGTGGGCGAGGCGTTTGTGGGGTCTGACAATGCCCAGTTCGTGGACCAGATCGTAGAGTATTTGTGCCGCACGGGCGAGGCGCCTTGTTTTCTGGAAATGCAGCCGGTGAATCCCAACGCCAACAAGCGCCGCAATGCCTATATCTCGGTTATGGAACGGCTTGGCCATGCGCCCACGGTTTTGCGCGTCGCAGGCGAGGGGTGGGAGTTCGAGAAAGTTGGCTATGAAGGCGCGTTGCATGTCATTGACAACAGGCAACTGGTCACGAACACAGTCTTATGCAGCAATGACCGTTTGGCCATCGGGTTTTTGACGGGCTGTTATGAACGCGGGCTGCGCATCGGGCACGGCCCTGATTGTGCGCTGCGTGTGGCGGGCATTGACGACCACCCCTTTTCGCGCTTCACCTGTCCGCCGCTGACGACAGTGGCGCAGGATTACGAGGCGGTGTCAAACCGCAGCACCCGTATATTGTTCGACCTGATCGAGGGCGGCAGATCAGGTCAGGCGCGATCCGAAACTTTGTTTGAGGGGCGCTTGGTGATGCGGGCGTCTGCTTAAAAGTTTGCGCGCGTAAAATAATTATTGACTGCGCGATGCGATTCGACCTAGGCTGCATCCCATCATCCAATCAATCAAGGGAGGAGAAGGGATGTCTATCAGAACGTCACTCGGTATCGCGAGTGCGCTGGCCATTGCTGCGGCAACTGCGGGGCATGCGCAGGAATTGTCCGGCACCGTGACAATCGCCACTGTCAATAACGGCGACATGATCCGCATGCAGGGCCTGACTGCCGATTTCAATGCGCAATATCCCGATATCACCCTTGAATGGGTGACACTGGAAGAAAATGTGCTGCGCCAGCGTGTTACACAGGACATTGCCACGCGCGGCGGCCAGTTTGATGTCATGACGATCGGCACTTATGAAGTGCCCATCTGGGGCGCGAATGGCTGGCTGGTGTCCCTGAATGACCTGCCTGACGACTGGGATGCAGATGATCTGCTGCCTGCCATCCGTGACGGCCTGACCGTTGATGGCGAATTGTATGCCGCGCCGTTCTATGGCGAAAGCTCCATGGTGATGTATCGCACCGACCTGATGGAAGCGGCCGGTCTGGAAATGCCCGAAGCCCCGACCTGGGAGTTTATTCGCGAAGCCGCAAGCGCCATGACCGATGGTGACGTGTATGGCATTTGTCTGCGTGGCAAGGCCGGCTGGGGCGAGAATATGGCCTTCTTGTCGGCCATGGCCAACAGCTTCGGCGCGCGCTGGTTCGATGAGGACTGGAACGCCCAGTTCGACAGCGAGGAATGGGCGAATACGCTGAATTTCTACATGGACCTGATGGGCGAATATGGCCCCCCCGGGGCAGCAAATAACGGGTTCAACGAAAACCTGTCGCTGTTCCAGCAGGGCCGCTGTGGCATGTGGATTGACGCCACTGTTGCCGCCAGTTTCGTGACCAACCCCAACGATTCCACCGTGGCCGATCAGGTTGGTTTTGCACTGGCCCCCGATAACGGGCTTGGCAAGCGGGGCAACTGGTTGTGGGCGTGGTCGCTGGCCGTTCCCGCAGGGTCGCAACAGACGGATGCGGCAAAAGCGTTCATCGCATGGGCCACCAGCAAGGACTACACCGCGCTTGTCGCCGAAAACGAAGGCTGGGCCAACGTCCCGCCGGGAACGCGCACATCGCTTTATGAAAATGCCGACTATCTGGAAGCGGCCAGTTTCGCGGAAATGACGCTGCGGTCCATCAATTCGGCAGACCCGACGCAGCCAACGGTTGATCCGGTCCCCTATACCGGTGTGCAGTTTGTGGCCATTCCCGAATTTGCCGGTTTCGCAACCGAAGTCGGTCAGGAATTCGCCAACGCACTGGCGGGCCAGCAATCGGTCGAAGTGGCGCTGGAACGTGCGCAGGCATTGACGACCGACGCAATGGAAGCCGCCGGTTACTGATGCTTTCCTCCCTGGGTCAGGGGGTGGCCTTCGCGCCATCCCCTGGCTTTTTTCTTTCTTGATGTGACCTTCCCACCCCGGACCATTCCCTCGGCGGCACCTTGCCGCCCATGGCGGAGATATGACCATGGCAACCAAGGCTTCCAGAGCCGCCGCGCGCCTGATGCTGGCCCCTGCAGTCATCCTGCTTCTGGGCTGGATGCTGGTGCCGCTGACGATGACAGTGATCTTTTCCTTCAAGCGCTATCTGCCCATGCGTGGCGGCGATCTGGGCTGGGTGGGCTTTGAAAACTATGTCCGGTTCGTGAATTCCAGTGCCTTCTGGCCGTCGGTGCAGGCCACGTTGATGATTGTGGGCGGTGTGTTGCTCATTACGGTGGTGCTGGGCGTGCTGCTGGCCATATTGCTGGATCAGCCGATGTGGGGGCAGGGGATTGTCCGCATTCTGGTCATCGCGCCGTTTTTCGTTATGCCCACAGTGTCCGCGCTGGTGTGGAAAAACATGTTCATGGACCCTGTGAACGGGCTGTTTGCGCATTTATGGCGGTTCTTCGGGGCCACGCCGGTGTCATGGCTGTCGGAAGCGTCGATGCCGTCGATCATTTTGATTGTGTCATGGCAATGGCTGCCATTTGCCACGCTGATCTTGCTGACGGCCATCCAGTCGCTGGACAGCGAACAACTGGAAGCGGCCGAAATGGATGGCGCGCCGCCCTTGTCGCGTTTCTTCTTCATTACATTGCCGCATCTGGCGCGCGCGATCACGATTGTCGTGCTGATCCAGACCATTTTCCTGCTGGCCATTTTCGCCGAGATATTCGTGACCACCCAAGGCGCGTTTGGCACCCGCACGCTGACCTATCTGATTTTCCAGCGCGTGCTGGAAAGCCAGAATGTGGGGCTTGGGTCCGCAGGCGGGGTCTATGCAATCATTCTGGCCAATATCCTTGCGCTGTTTCTGATGCGCATCGTTGGCAAAAATCTGGACAGGTGAGGAGGAAACCATGGCCCGCGCCGTCACACCCCAACGCAAGATCATAAACACAACCGTCGCATGGATTGTCGGTCTGCTGATCTTCTTTCCCATCCTGTGGACCATTCTGACCAGTTTCAAAACCGAAGCGACCGCCATTGCCGACCCGCCTGTGTGGTTCTTCTTTGACTGGACACTGGACAATTACCGCGTTGTGCAGGCGCGATCAGATTACAGCCGCTTCTTGTGGAATTCGATCATCATTGCGGGCGGGTCCACGTTTCTGGGGTTGTTGATTGCCATTCCCGCCGCATGGTCCATGGCTTTTGTTCCGTCCAAACGGACCAAGGATATTCTGCTGTGGATGCTGTCCACCAAGATGCTGCCTGCGGTGGGGGTGCTGTATCCGATCTATCTGATTTTCATCAAGTTTGGCCTGCTGGACACGCGCATAGGACTGACTGTGGTGTTGATGTTCATCAATCTGCCGATCATGGTCTGGATGCTGTATACCTATTTCAAGGAAATCCCCGGCGAAATTCTGGAAGCCGCGCGCATGGACGGGGCAGGCCTGCGCGAGGAAATCCTGTATGTGCTGACACCCATGGCCATTCCGGGCATTGCGTCCACGGTGCTGCTGAACGTGATCCTTGCCTGGAACGAGGCGTTCTGGACGCTGAACCTGACCGCTGCCAAGGCCGCGCCCCTGACCGCGTTCATTGCCAGTTATTCCAGCCCCGAAGGGTTGTTTTACGCCAAATTGTCGGCGGCATCGACCATGGCCATTGCGCCGATCCTGATCCTTGGCTGGTTCAGCCAGAAGCAACTTGTGCGCGGCCTGACCTTTGGCGCAGTGAAATAAGGATATAGAAGATGGGACGTATCGTTCTTGAACAGGTGACCAAAAGTTTCGGCGATGTCACGGTCATTCCGCCGCTGGACCTGACCATTGAAGATGGCGAATTCGCGGTGTTTGTCGGCCCGTCGGGTTGCGGTAAATCCACGCTTTTGCGCCTTATTGCAGGGTTGGAGGATGTGACCTCGGGGGTGATCCGCATTGACGGGCAGGACGCCACCAGCATTTCCCCCGCCAAACGCGGGTTGGCGATGGTGTTCCAGTCCTATGCGCTTTATCCGCATATGTCGGTGCGCAAGAATATCGCCTTTCCGCTGCGCATGGCAGGGCTGGACAAGGCTGAACAGGACCGCCGCGTGGAACAGGCGGCGGCCGTTCTGAACCTGACCGATTATCTGGACCGCCGCCCCGGCCAGTTGTCAGGCGGGCAGCGCCAGCGCGTGGCAATTGGCCGTGCCATTGTGCGCGAACCGGCGGCATTCCTGTTTGACGAACCGCTGTCCAACCTTGATGCGGCGTTGCGCGTGGGCATGCGGCTGGAGATTTCGGAACTGCACAAGCGGCTGGAAACCACAATGATCTATGTGACCCATGATCAGGTGGAAGCCATGACCATGGCCGACAAGATCGTCGTGTTGCGCGCGGGCCATATCGAGCAAGTGGGCAGTCCGCTGGACCTGTATCGCGCGCCGCGCAACCTGTTTGTGGCAGGCTTCATCGGTTCGCCGAAGATGAACCTGATTTCCGGCCCTGAAGCGGCCAGACATGACGCCCATACAATCGGCATCCGGCCCGAACATATCAGCGTTCACCCCACCGAAGGGTTGTGGTCGGGCGTGGTCGCAGTGTCAGAGCATCTGGGATCGGACACGTTTTTCCATGTGCATGATACCGGACTGGCCGACACGATTACCGTGCGCGCCGACGGAGAGGTGGGGTTGCGCCATGGTGACCGCATTCACATGACCCCGCGCGCGGATGTCATTCACCGTTTCGACGAACAGGGGCTTCGTATCGCATGACACGACTTGCAGGAAAAACCGCGCTGATTACAGGGGCCGCGCGCGGCATCGGGCTGGCCTTTGCGCAGGCCTATATCCGCGAAGGGGCGCGCGTGCTGATTGGCGATATCGACATGGACCGCGCCCGGGCAGAGGCCGCGCGTCTAGGCGAAAGCGCGCTGGCATTGGAAATGGATGTCACGCAGCAGGCCAGCATTGATAACGCTGTGCATGCGGGAATCGCGCATTTCGGGCAGATTGACATATTGGTCAATAATGCCGCCATCTTCACCGCCGCCCCGATCGCCGAAATTACGCGCGACGATTATGCGCGCTGCTTTGACATCAATGTGGCGGGCACGCTGTTCACATTGCAGGCTGTGGCGCGCCACATGATCGAACGCGGGCAGGGCGGCAAGATCATCAATATGGCGTCGCAGGCGGGTCGGCGTGGTGAAGCGCTGGTGGGGGTCTATTGCGCCAGCAAGGCCGCGATCATCAGCCTGACGCAATCGGCGGGGCTGAACCTGATAAGCCACGGGATCAACGTCAATGCCATAGCCCCCGGTGTTGTGGATGGCGAACACTGGGACGGCGTGGATGCGTTTTTCGCCAAATATGAAGGCAAGGCACCGGGCCAGAAAAAGCGCGAAGTGGGCGCATCGGTGCCTTATGGCCGGATGGGCGTGCCCGATGACCTGACGGGTATGGCCGTTTTTCTGGCCTCGCGGGATGCCGATTATATCGTGGCGCAAACCTATAACGTCGATGGTGGCCAATGGATGAGCTGACACCCCTGTCCCTTGCAACACTGGACCGCCTGCCTGCGCAAATTCGGGTGCCGCGCTATGCGCGCGCGGACCTGTCGGCGGGGATCGTGCATATCGGCTTGGGCAATTTTCATCGCGCGCATCAGGCGTGGTATCTGCACAGGCTGTTCGATCAGGGCATGAACCACGACTGGGCCATCATTGGCGCAGGTGTGCGCGCGGGCGATGCGGCCATGCGCGACAGGCTTCTGGCGCAGGATTGCCTGAGCACGTTGATCGAACTGGACCCGTCCGGCATCACGGCAGAGGTGACCGGCGCGATGATCGGCTTTTTGCCGGTGCAGGCCGACAATGCGGCGCTGATTGCCCGAATGGCCGACCCCGCAATCCGTATTGTGGCCCTGACTGTCACCGAAGGGGGGTATTTTATCGACCCCGCCAGCGGCGGTTTTCACAGCCGTCACCCCGATATAATGCACGACGCGGCAAACCCCGCGCGCCCGCGCACGGCCTTTGGGGCGATGGTGGCGGCGCTGCGGTTGCGGCGTGATCGCGGGCTTGGGCCGTTTACGGGGCTGTGTTGCGACAACCTGCAAGGCAATGGCGCAGTGCTGCGCCAGTGCGTGGTGTCGCTGGCGCGGCTGTCCGATCCGGTGCTGGCCGCGTGGATTGACACGCAGTGCAGTTTCCCGAATTCGATGGTGGATTGTATTGTTCCCGCCACAGGGCCGCGTGAAATCGCACTGGTTCAGGGCTTCGGGATCGATGATGCAGCCCCCGTCACCCATGAGAATTTTCGTCAATGGGTGATCGAGGATGATTTCTGTGCCGGTCGCCCCGACTGGGACCGCGCGGGCGCGACATTCACAGCGGATGTCCATGCGTATGAACTGATGAAAATCCGCATTCTGAATGGCGGCCATCAGGTGATTTCCAACATCGGGGACTTGCTGGGTCTGACGACGATCGCGCAAACCATGGCACATGCGGGGATCAGCGCGTTTCTGCACCGCGTTGTCCGTGACGAGATCGCGCCACATGTCGCCCCCGTTCCGGGGGTTGCGCCGCTGGACTATCTGGCCCGGATCGAGCAGCGTTTTGCCAACCCTGAAATTGCCGACACCACGCGCCGTGTGGCCTTTGACGGGTCCAGCCGCCAGCCGGGTTTCATTGTCCCGTCGGTTCGCGACGGGTTGCGCGCGGGCACGCCGGTTAAAGGCCTTGCGCTGGTCTGCGCGCTTTGGGCGCGCTATTGCACCGGCATCCGCGAGGATGGCAGCGTCATTGAGGCCAATGACCCGAACTGGGACGCGCTGCAAACAGTCGCATGGGCCGCACGGCAGGCACCGGTCCTGTGGTTGGAGCAGCGCCAGTATTACGGGGATCTGGCCCAGGCGCCGCGTTTCGCAGATGCGTTTTGCGACTGGATGCGCATGATCGGGGCTGACGGGGTGGATGCCACGCTGGCGCATTATCTGGACCATGTTGCCGCATAGCGCGCAGGGTTTGACAGGATTGCCGGCAGTGCAGGGGGGCGGCTGCCCCCCTCTTGGGCCGGTCGGCCCAATTCACCCCCTGCGGATATTTGGGCCAGAATGAACCAAGCAGGTACAGGCTGCGGGTGTTTTCAGTGCTGCTGACTGAAACGCAAAACGGGGGTGACCAACGTCACCCCCGTCCTGATCGCATGACTGGCTGAACGCGGTTCAGGCCAGTGCGAGGTTCGTCGCGGATTCACGGCCGTTGCGGTCGCTTTCCAGATCGAATGTGACGGCCTGACCGTCATCAAGCTGGCGGATGCCCGCGCGTTCCAGAGCGGTCACATGGACGAAGACGTCCTTGGAGCCATGCTCGGGCGCGATGAAGCCGAAACCTTTTGTTGCGTTGAACCATTTCACGGTGCCATTGGCCATCGTGTTATCCCCTTATTATATACCACCCGCATGATCGCGGTGGTCCGGCCCAGTGTCGTCAGAGTCGCAACTGAAGCCGAAAGGAGACAGAAGATCGAATGAAGAAGCTTTGCACCGTCCTTATGACTGTTTGTTCGTATGATTGCAAGGGGGCAGGAGGGACGCGGGATATTCCGGTGCCGTTCAAGATGGCGGCCGGTGGCGGGCAGCGTTAAAACGCGGATACGCTTTGGTAGAGAGTTCGCAGATGCCGGTCCAGCGGCTGGTGTCGTGGCATGGGAACTTCTGTTCCCAACGGGGTGTCCGGGGGCAGGGCCGCCAGTATGGCTGCGATATCTATCTGCCCTGCGCCCGGCGGCAGGCGGTCCTCGCGGGCGGTGTGCAGCAACTGCTGCGTTGTGTAGGGCGGGTGGCACATTGCGTCGCAGATATGAATGAAGGGCAGGCGCGCGGGGGGGATTTGCGCGATCTGGTCCAATGTGCTGGCGGACCGGTCGAAATGCAGGACATCCAGCAATATGCCCACATCGGGGGCAGTGTCGCGCACCACATCCCAGCAGGTGGCAAGGTCGGGCACGGGCGTCCATGGGAAGAATTCCAGCACCGGCGACAGGCCGCGCGCGGCGCAATGCGTGCCGATCCGGTCCAGTTTGTCACCCAGCCGCGCCAGATCATCATCATAGGGGGCGCAGATCAGGTGGCGCGCGCCCAGCTCCGCGCCGGCATCCAGCAAGGGGCGCAAGCTGGCGGGGTCCAGATCCGGCGTGATGCGGACGAATTCGATATCGGACACTGCCAATCCGGTGCGGGCCAGTGCATCGCGGGTTTGGCGCATCAATGCTGGGTCGTCCATCAGCGGGTAGCCGGGGCTGTCATCGGTGACGCGCAACAGGCGCAGGCCCACGGCATCGAACCCCGCAGCTGCTGCTGCATGCACCAGTTCGGGCGGGGACAGGAAGATTGCGCTGAGATGGGCCAGCGACAGGCGGCGGGTCATGGGCGTTTTCCTGTGACAGCATGACGGCCTGCGACAAAGCCGAAAGTCATGGCAGGGCCAAGATTGATGCCCCCTGCCGGGTAGAACCCGCCGAAGGGGCTGGCGGCGTCTGCGCCTGCACAATACAGCCGCGCGATGGGGGCGCCTGTCGCGTCCAGAACCCGCGCCGCGCCGTCACAGGCAAGGCCCGCGAATGTTCCGAAACTGCCGGGCGTGACCCTGACGGCATGGAAGGGCGGCGTGACAATCGGGGCCACGCAGGGGTTCGGGCCTTGATCGGGGTCCCCTTGCAGGCGCATATAGGCGGTGGTTCCCCTGCCGAATTCCGGGTCATGCCCGTCCGCTGCACGGGTGTTCCAATCCGCAATGGTCCGCGCCAGCCCGTCCGCGTCAATGCCGCAGGCGCGGGCAAGCTGGTGCAGGGTGTTGGCGGTGGTCAGATAACCGCGCCTTTGCCAATGCCGCCATGGCACGGGGGCAGGGCGCACGATGCCCAATCCGTAGCGGCGCAAGAAACGGTGGTCACAGACCAGCCAAGATTGGGCGGGCTGCCCGTGCGGCGTGGCGTCCAGCAGGGCGGTGACGTAATCATGATAGCCAAGCCCTTCGTTGCAAAAGCGCCTGCCATTGGCAAGAACCCCGACAAGCCCCGGTTTGCCCCGGTCAATGATATGGGGGAACACGCCGCTTGACCCGCCCGGATACGGCACGACCGAGACGGGGCAGTAGGCGGCGGGCGCTGCCGCGCTTTGGTCAAACTGCGCCCCGATCGCGGTGGCCAGCGCTGCGCCTGTCCCTTGGGCCGTTGGAACACTAAGGCTGCGGTGTTCGTCATCGCGCGGAAAGCTTGTTGCGCGCCGTGCGGCATCATGGCCATAGCCGCCGGTCGCCAGAATAACGCCTTTGCGCGCGCGTAGTATCCGACCGCAGGCCAGTTGCACGCCATCCACGCCGTTTGCGTGGCGCAGCAATGCTGTCACAGTGGTATTCACATGCCACGCAACGCCCAGATCAAGCGCGGATCGCATCAGCCGTGCGGCCAGCGCCGCGCCATTGCGCAGGTCCATTCCGCGCCCGTGCAGGGCCAGATCGCGGGTGTGGTGCAAAACCCGCTTGGTGGCGTGAAGAAACGAGCTTGTGTTGCGTGTCATGGTCAGGAAACTGCGCAGGTCCGCCCCTGCCTGAATGGTCATCCCGTGAAAGGTGGTTTCGCGCAAGGGCAGGCGCAGCAGGCGGATATCGCGCTTCAGTCCGCGCCCGTCATAAGCGCGCGCAATGACGGAGCGACCGCCCATACCAGCCCCCGAGACATGGCTGTAGGTGTCCGGAATGCCGCCGCCAAGGTCGAATTGCACGGATGTATGATTGTGAAAGAAATCCACCATTGCGGGCGCTGCGCCCAAAAAGGCGTCCACCCGTTCGGCGTTGAAATGGTTGCCCATGACCTGTTGCAAATAGCGGCGTGGCGCGTCCCGTGCCGTGTCAAAGCCTGCGGCCTGTGCCAGCGCCGTGCCGGGCGCCCAGATCCAGCCGCCTGACCACGCGGTTGTGCCGCCCAGGACGTCGGCGGATTCCAGAACAAGCACCTTCGCGCCGTGCCATGCCGCCGTGACCGCTGCGGCAAGCCCTGCGGCCCCTGACCCCAGAACTATGATGTCAAACGAGTTTGGACTCACGCGCCTCTCCTGTGTTGGAGCTAGCATTCAGAAGAAAGCGGGTTAACGTCAATTATCGTTTTTGCGTGATGCGTAACGCTATGTTAATCTGCGCGCGGGAGGATGTGATGAAAGAACTTACCCTGCGCCAGATCGAGGTTATTCGCGCAGTCATGCTGCGCGGGACCATCAGCGGGGCGGCAGAGTTTTTGGGCGTATCGCCGCCCGGCATTAGCCGCCTTGTCAAACATACCGAAGAAACCCTTGGCCTGCGTCTGTTTGAACGCCGAGAAGGGCTGTTTATTCCGGCAGTCGAAGCCGGTGCAGTATTCGATCAGGTGCGCGAGGTGTATCGCGGCGTTGAAAACCTGCATCATGCGCTGTTCAATCTGCAAAAGGGCGACGGGGCCGATCTGGCCTTTGCGTCGGCACCGTCGGTTGCGCAGTTCATCGCGGCGCGGGTTTTGCGGTCGGTGCGCGGGCGCTATCCCGATCTGTTTATTGATCTGAACATCCTGAAAATAGAAGAAACCGTCGATTACCTGCTGCTGGAACGGGGGGAGTTCGTGATCATGTCATCTGCGATCCAGAACCCCGGCGTGGAAAATACTGAACTGGCGCGCGGGCGTATTGTGGTGGTCCTGCCCGAAGGTCACCGTCTGGCCGGTCGGGCGGTTTTGTCGGTGCGCGATCTGGCGGGCGAGCCGTTGATCGGTGTGGACCCGTCTGACCCTTACGGCGCGATTCTGGCCAAACCGTTCAAGGATGCGGGCATGCCGCTTGAACAAAGCATGCGCGGACGTTTTGCTCAAACTGTGGTCAGTCTGGTGCGCCATGGGCTGGGGGTTGCATTGATTGACGAATTTTCGGTGGCAGAAGTCTATTTGCCGGGGCTGGTGTGCCGCCCCTTGCAGGAGGAAGCGACCGTGCATGTGAATGTGGTGCGCAAAAAGGGGCGGAACCTGTCGAATTTTGCAGAATATACAATTGAACGGTTCCGGCGTGAATTGCGGCTGGCCACCGACCGATGGAGTGATCCTGCAAAAGATATAAATTAACATCATGTTCACATTGGATCATATTTGATATTTGACGTTATTTGCCTGAATCGCAATAACGATGGCAAGGCGCGGTGGTCGCGCCGTTCTAGGGAGGATATTATGAAATATACTGTATTTGGTGCAGTTTCTGCCGCACTTATCGGAACAGGCGGCGCAATGGCGCAGGATTTTCCGACCAAGGAAATTCAAGGCATCATCCAATGGGGTGCCGGCGGGTCAACCGATGTGGTGATGCGGTCAGTGACCCCCCACGCAGAGGCCGTGCTGGGCGGCACGGTTGTCATGCAGAACATGACCGGCGGCGTGGGTGCGATTGGCCTGAACCATGTGGCCGATCAGGCGGCGGATGGCTACACATTGCTGATGGGCGCGGAAAACCCGCTGCTTTACAAGGTCATGGGCCTTGGCGACAAGGATTACAGCGACTTCATCGCGATCAACCTGCTGGCACGTGGCACGCCTATTCTGGTGTCCGGTCAGGACACACCCTATAACGACTACGCTGAACTGATGGAGTTCATTGCGGAAAATCCGGGCGAAGTGCGCTTTGGGGCAACCGGTCCGGGCGGTCTGCCATCGGTTATTACCGCGATGATGAACGCGGTCGAGGGCGATCTGGACGTGATTTCCGTGCCCTTTGACGGCGATGGCCCCGCGCTGACCGCGCTGCAAGGCGGCGCGATTGATGTGATGCCCGCCGTTCTGGGGGCCGCGATCGAAGGCATCCGCGCAGGTACAATGAAACCGCTGGCCGTGTTCGATGTGGACAGCAATGAACGCCTGCCAGATGTGCCGACGGTGACATCGTTCAATGACGCCTATAACGATCTGCTGCCATGGGGGCCGTTCTTCGGGATTTTCGTGAAAAACGGCACACCTGATGATGTGGTCGGCGCGCTTCAGGCGGCCTATTCCGAAGCCGCGCAAAATGCCGATTTTGTCGAGATGATCGACAATCGCGGGTTCACCATGATGAACATTGCGGGTGATGAAGCCGCTGATTTCATGAACCGCTGGCAGCAAAACACCACATGGCTGTTGCATGATGCGGGTGTGACACAAAATTCGCCCGAAGATTTCGGGATCGAACGCCCCTGACGGCCTGCGCCGGACCTGCGTGATGCGGGTCCGGCGTCTTTTGTGACGGGCGGTGTGCACCAAAGGGGGTGCTGCGCGTGATGATACCGGCACAGTCTTGATATTGGATGATGCGCAATTCCGGTAAGCTGATCCTTGGCGGATTGCCTGAAACTGCTTTATGCCCGTATTGCGCAGGCGCATAATCGCAACGACAAGATCTGATCCGTAGCCGGACATGTGTTGTGCCGCAAAAGGTATTTTTGTGGCGCAGGGTGTGCGATGGTTTCAGGGTCGCCCGATGCAGGGAGGATGCAATGGACCCCAATTTTCGCGGTGACGACGATCATCATGACGGAACCTCTGATGCGACACCGGGGGGGTATTCGAAACAACGCCGCCCCGGCGAGGTTTTCTTTACCTGCTTCTTGCTGGTCGCAAGCGCGGTCTTGCTGAATGAAGCCTTCGGCATATCAGGGTTTGGCCAGTTATCGGCACCCGGCACCGTGCCGGTTGTGACTGCGGCCATTATGGTCTTGTGCATGGCGATCATCTTTTTCCAGACCATCCGCCTGCCCAAAGTCACCGGCGAAAGCATTGCGCGCGACATATTGCCATGGCGGGTGCTGGCCTTTGTCGGGTTCCTGATCGCCTATGCGCTGGCTGTGCGCCCGCTTGGCTTCCTGCCCACCACGGCGCTGTTTCTTGTGCTTGGCATCCGTATTCTGGGGCGCGGCTGGCTGTTTTCCGTAGGCGTGGGGCTGGGGGCGCTGGTGGGCATATGGATTGTGTTCCGTATCGTGTTCACGGTGCTTATGCCGCCCGGTATCGTGCCAGAGGCGGAACTTGTGCAGATCATCCGCAACCTGTTCAGCGGGGTCCGGTGATGGAAGCGCTTTCAGCATTTGTAACGGTTCTGGCCCAACCCCAGCTTCTGGCGCTGGTGGCGCTGGGCACATTCGCGGGCATCTATATCGGGGCCATTCCGGGCCTGTCGGTAACGATGGCAGTGTCCATCCTGATTTCCTTCACCTTCTCATGGTCGGTCTATCCAGCGCTGGCGCTGATGGTGGGCATCTATATGGGGGGCGTGTATGGTGGCGCGCGCACAGCGATCTTGCTGAACATACCCGGCGCACCTTCGGCCATTGCCACGGCGCTGGACGGCTATCCCATGGCCAAACGCGGCGAGGCGGGACAGGCCATCGGCGTCAGCACGGTCATGTCCGTGATTGGCGGTTTTGTAGGTATCGCGGTTCTGGCCGTGGCCGCGCCGCTGGTGTCGGATTTTGCGCTGCGGTTCCAGCCGCGTGACTACATGTTTCTGGCCGTGCTGGGTATTCTGCTGGTTGGCTCGCTGTCCACCGGATCGCTGGTCAAGGGTATCTTTGCCGGTGCGCTGGGCATTGCCATTGGCGCGGTCGGGCGCGACCCGCTGACGTTCACGCCGCGCTTTACCTTTGATCTGTCGCTGCTGAACGGGGGGATTTCCTTCATCGCGGTCATGATTGGCATGTTCGGCGTGTCCGAGGCGCTGTTGCAACTGCACCATGTCGACAAGAAGGCCATTCGCCAGAAGGTGGGCCGCATCATCCCGTCATGGAAGGTGGTGCGGAAACACCTGCCCTTGTCGATGCAGACATCCAGCATCGGCGTGACGATTGGGGCCTTGCCGGGCACAGGTGGCGATATTGCCGCGCTGATGGCCTATGACCATGCGAAACGTGTGACCAAGAACCCTGAACGCCCCTTCGGTGACGGGGCCATGGAAGGGCTGGTTGCGCCCGAGGCCGCGAATAACGCGGCGGTCGGTGGTGCGTTTGTGCCGATGATGACACTGGGTATTCCCGGTGATGCGGTGACCGCCATCATGATCGGTGCGCTGTTCATCCACGGCTTGAACCCCGGCCCGATGCTGATGATTGATCGCCCCGAAATGTTCTGGTTCATCGTGGGTGCGCTGACATTTGCCAATATCTTCCTGCTGATTTTCGGCCTGACGGGGATACGGCTGTTCACCAAGCTGGTGGAAATGCCGCGCTCTGTGCTGATCCCGCTGATCCTGATCCTGTCGATCGTGGGGGCCTATGCGGTCAATAACGCCATTACCGATGTGTACTGGATGCTGGGCTTTGGCGTGCTGGGCTATTTCATGCGCCATTACGGCTATCCGCTGGGGCCTGTCATTCTGGGGGTGATCCTGTCGCGCCTGCTGGATGACAACTGGCGACGTGCCATCATCACCGCGCGCGAGGATTGGGGCCGCTTCTTTGATGGTGTGTTTTCCAGTGCGCTGTCATCGGTGCTGCTGGCCGCGATTGTCTTTATTTTCCTGTCCCACACGCCGCCCTGGAAATGGGCGAAAGCGCGGCTTCTGGCCCGTGCCAAACCAAAAGAGTGACCTATGACCCCTGATCTGCTGCTTGGCCTTATTGGTGACAATATTGCTGCATCGCGTTCACCGTTCCTGCATGTTCTGGCGGGCCGGCAGAACGGGTTGCGCGTGCAATATGACCGGCTGGTTCCGCCCGTTCTGGGCAAGGAATTTACCGATGTGTTCGCGGATGCGGCAGCGGGGGGGTATCATGGTGTCAATGTCACCTACCCCTATAAGGAACAGGTTGTCGCGCATGTTTCGGTGCCGGACCCGCTGGTGCGTGCCGTGGGGGCGGTCAATACCGTGATTTTCGGTGCAGACGGGCCAACGGGGCATAATACGGATTATTCCGGTTTCATCGCGGCCTATCGCGGGCTGCGCGGGGATGCACCCGTCGGCGCGGTGCTGATGCTCGGCGCGGGCGGGGTAGGGCGTGCGGTGGCCTTCGGGCTGGTTGCGTTGGGGGTGCGGGACTTGCGCCTTGTGGACCGCGACCACACCAAGGCCAGCGCACTGGCCGCTGATTTGCAACGCGCTGCGCCAGCACTGGCGGTGCAGGTCGCGCAATGTGCCGAAACAGCGGCAGCGGGTGCGCAGGGTGTGGTCAACTGCACGCCTGTGGGTATGGTCGGCTATGAGGGCACGCCGCTTGCGCGCGATGCGCTGGCAGGCGCGGCTTGGGTCTTTGACGCCGTCTACACCCCTGTTGAGACGCAGTTCCTGCGTGATGCCCGCGCGCAGGGGGCGCAAGTGGTGTCGGGGTGGGAACTGTTTTTCTGGCAGGGCGTGCATGCATGGGCGCTGTTCTCGAACGGGTTGGGGCTGGATCTGGCGCGGCTGCGCGCGGACCTGCTTGCCCCTGCGGAGGGTGTTGTATGAAACTGTCGCTTGCCACTGTGTCCATTGCGGGTGATCTGCGCCAGAAGCTGGCGGCCATTGCCGCAGCCGGTTTCGACGGGGTCGAGATATTCGAACAGGACCTGATCGCATCAGACGCCAGCCCCCGCGAAATCGGGCAGATGGTGCGCGACCATGGGCTGGAGATCACGCTGTTCCAGCCCTTCCGCGATTTTGAAGGGTTGCCCGAACCGCTGCGCAGTCGCGCATTCGCACGGGCCGAGCACAAGTTCGACCTGATGGAGGAGTTGGGCTGCGAGCTGATGCTGGTGTGTTCCAACCTGCATCCGGCGGCGCGCGGGGGGGTGGACCGCTGCGCCGCTGATCTGCGCGCGTTGGGCGAACGCGCCGCCCGCCGTGGTTTGCGTGTGGGCTATGAAGCGCTTGCGTGGGGCCGTCATGTGAATGACCACCGCGATGCATGGGAAATTGTGCGCCGTGCCGATCATCCGGCGCTGGGGCTGGTGCTGGACAGTTTTCATACGCTGGCGCGCGGCATTGATGTGGACACCATCCGCCAGATACCGGGGGACCGCATTTTCTATGTCCATCTGGCCGATGCGCCGCGCATCGATATGGACCTGCTGTATCTTTCGCGCCATTTCCGCTGCATGCCGCTGGAAGGGGAAATGGATGTCACGGGCTTTGCGCGGGCGGTTTTGGCCACCGGCTATGACCATGTGTTCAGCCCCGAAATCTTCAATGACCAGTTTCGCGGGGGCGTTGCTGGCGTGATCGCGCGTGATGGCCTGCGGTCGTTAAAAGCCCTGCTGGACGCGGCGCGCCGCGCAGAGCCGGATTTGCCCGCCCACCTGCCAGTCATGCCCGCGCCCCAACAGGTTCACGACGTGGCCTTTCTGGAATTCGCCACCTCTGTTGAGGAGGAGCAGGATCTGGCCGCGTTCCTGTCACGGGCGGGGTTCGAACATGCGGGCGATCATGTGTCCAAGGCTGTGACCCTGTGGCGGCAGGGCAATATCAACATTCTGATCAACACTGAAACCCGCGGTCATGCCCATATGACATGGGTCAATCATGGCACCAGCATCAGTGAAATTGCCCTTCATGTTCCCGACGCTGCCGCCGCGCAGGCGCGCGCGCGCGCGTTGGGGGCGCTGGCCGATGACGCGACCGAACACGGGCCTGGGGAATTGTCTATTCCGGCGCTGCAATCTTTGGGCGGCGGGTTGCTGCGCTTGCTGGATGACGGGCCGGAACTGGGGCGGATCTGGGTGCGTGATTTCAATGTGCGTTCGGCCGCAGAAGGCGCAGGGCTGACGCGTATCGACCATGTGGGCCAGACCATGGCCTATGATGAAATGCTGAGTTGGTCACTGTATTACACCACTTTGTTCGACGCGCAGAAATCCCCGATTGTCGATGTCATTGACCCCGGCGGCGTGGTGCGGTCACAGGCCATCAAAAGCGGCGGGCTGCGCCTGACATTGAACGGCGCGGACACACACCGCACTTTCGCGGGGCGGTTCATTCAGGACAGTCTGGGTGCATCTGTGCAGCATGTGGCCTTCGCCACGGATGATATATTTGCCAGCTCTGCCAGGCTGGCGACATGCGGGTTTGAACGGCTGCGGCTGGGCGAAAACTACTATGCGGACCTGAAGGCGCGTTTCGGACTGCCACAGGACCTTGTGGACCGGCTGGAACACGAAAGCATCCTGTATGACGAGGATGAGGGTGGCAGTTTCTTCCAGTTGTTCAGCATGCCGCGCGCGGACGGGTTGTTTTTCGAGATTGTCCAGCGTGATGGCCGCCATGACGGTTATGGCGCGGCAAACGCCCCCTACCGCATTGCCGCACAGCGCCGCGTGACGCGGGGGCAGGGGATGCCGATGCGCTGAACGCTGGTTATGGGGTTTGCGTCGGGTCGTGCTGGTCGCGTTGCAGCGCGGTTTCCAGAACAAACACCCTGATCGCGGATGCCAGCCCGATATCGCCGCGGGTGGCGTCGATTTGGGCGGCCAGCAGGTTCAGTGCCAGCCCGCGTTCGCGCGCGATGCGGCGGAATTCCTGCCAGAAGATATGTTCCAGCGACACGGAAGTACGATGTCCGCGCAATGTCAGCGAATGTTTGACGGGCCGCCCGCTCATGCTTGGGGCTCGCGTTTATGGGCGTCAAGTTCTGCGCGTGCCTTGGCGGTGCGGGCGTCTTGCAGGCTGCGTTCGGCCTTGCTGCGGCCATGTTTGGCGGCATTGGCATCGGCCAGCGTCCGCCCCTTGGCGCGGGCGGTCTGTTTGCGGGCGGTGCGAAGGTTGATGATCTGGGTCATGCACTCAGTCTAGCCAAGACGCCGGTTCAGGGCAATCCGGACATTGGTGGCAATTATTGACTTGCGCACAGACGATCGGTTAACGTGTTCAGTGTGCAGGACGACCTGCGCTGTGTATCCGTTTCCGGGACGACCCGACCTTGAAAGCATAGGGGCTGAAATATGGCTTGGGTCTATCTTGTGATTGCCGGATTTCTGGAAATCGTCTGGGCGTTTTTCATGAAGAAATCTGTGGGCTTCACGTTGTTGGTGCCGACAGTCATTACAATTTTTACAATGGTGCTCAGCTTTGGCCTTCTGGCCACGGCAATGCGGTCGCTGCCACTTGGCACCGCTTATGCCGTTTGGACAGGCATAGGCGCTGTGGGGGCGTTCAGTGTGGGGATCATTGCCATGGGCGAAGCTGCATCGCCCATGCGGATTGTTGCGGCGTTGCTGATTGTTGCGGGCATTGCGTTGATGAAACTGTCCAGTCTGGACACCTGAGCGTGTCGCAGGCTGGCGCGCGTTGCGGAACGCGCGCCAGCTTGAATGGATGCCGTCAGTCCTTCGGCCCGATCATGTCTTCGGGCCGCACCACGCGGTCAAATGTTTCTGCGTCCACAAATCCCAGCGCAATGGCTTCTTCCTTCAATGTGGTGCCGTTTTTATGCGCGGTCTTGGCCACTTTGGTCGCGTTGTCATAGCCGATTGTGGGGGCCAGTGCCGTGACCAGCATCAGCGATTCCTTCATCAGGCGGTCGATACGTTCCACATTGGCGCGGGTGCCCACGACCATGTTGTCGGTGAAGCTGGACGCCGCGTCGCCCAGAAGCTGCATGGATTGCAGGACATTATAGCTCATCATCGGGTTATAGACATTCAACTCGAAATGCCCCTGTGACCCTGCAAAGCCCACGGCCGCGTCATTGCCCATGACATGGGCGCAGACCATGGTCAGCGCTTCGGCCTGAGTGGGGTTGACCTTGCCGGGCATGATGGAGCTGCCCGGCTCGTTCTCGGGCAGGATCAACTCGCCCAGCCCCGAACGCGGGCCGGACCCCAGAAGCCGCATGTCATTGGCAATCTTGAACAGCGACCCCGCCACGGTTTTCAGCGCTCCTGAAAACATGACCATGGCATCATGCGCGGCCAGTGCCTCGAATTTATTGGGGGCGGTGACAAAAGGCAGGCCGGTGATTTTGGCAATATGGGTTGCAACATTCACATCCCAGCCCTTGCGTGTGTTCAGTCCGGTGCCCACAGCCGTGCCACCCTGCGCCAGTTCATAGATATGGGGCAGGCACATTTCCACGCGCGCGATGCCCATCTTCACCTGATGCGCATAGCCGCCAAATTCCTGCCCCAGTGTCAGGGGGGTGGCGTCCTGTGTATGGGTGCGCCCGATTTTGATGATGTCCTTGAACTCTTCCGACTTTGCCGCCAGCGCTGCATGCAGTTTATGCAACCCCGGCAACAGAACATCACGCGCCAGCATGCCGATGGCCACATGCATGGCAGTGGGGAATGTGTCGTTGCTGGACTGGCCCATATTGCAATGATCATTGGGGTGAACAGGCTTTTTCGATCCCATTTCGCCGCCCAGAATTTCAATCGCGCGGTTCGAGATCACCTCATTCGCGTTCATGTTGGACTGGGTGCCTGACCCTGTTTGCCACACGACCAGCGGGAAATTGTCGTCAAACTTGCCTTCAAACACTTCCTGCGCGGCGGTTGTAATGGCATCCGCCAGATCCGCGTCCAGCGTGCCCTGTTCGCGGTTGACCAATGCGCAGGCCCATTTGACAGCGCCAAGCGCGCGGATGATGGGCACGGGCTGGCGTTCCCAGCCGATGGGGAAATTGATGATGGAACGCTGCGTCTGCGCGCCCCAATACTTGTCTGCGGGAACGTCCAGCGGGCCGAAGCTGTCGGTTTCAGTGCGGGTGGTGGTCATGGCAGGCTCCATTGTCTTGGACAGGATTTGCCCAGTGCTTAGCGGCTTGGCGGGGGGAAATCAATCAGTATGCGATGGCATACTAAGTGTGCCGCATGTCCTGCGAGGGGAAGATTGGGGGACGAGGCGCGGTTTTGGCTTGTTGCGGCCCTTCGCACTTGGATAAAGCCCGCGCCATCGGTGGGCCGGGGTCTGCCGATCCGACGCTCAAGGAACGCAGTTTATGCCGGCTGCATACTCCTGACTTCAAAGGCTTGAATTGCCATCAGCCAAATCGGCAGGCCGCGGGACGGCCCGCCGATGGCGCGGCGGCCTGCGGCCTTGATTCCGCACCTTGGGGCAATACCCAATGACCGCAACAGGCCAGTTTCCGCCAAATTTGTCGATTTCACCTGCCGAAATCCCGCCCATAGATTGGCGCGCCGCAGACCCGTTTCGCGCGGTCCCGCGACATTGCGGGGGACTTCCCGCAGCCGTTATTTCCGGAATTTGTCCAGACTGACGACTTCGCCACTTTTCTCCTCGGACGGGGCGTCTTCCATCATCGGGGCCTCGTCGAAGCTGTCGTCGTCCTCATCCTCATCCTCGTCGCCCTGCAACTCGAATCGCAGGCCGAATTCCACGGAAGGGTCCACAAATGTCGAAATTGCATCGAAGGGAATATACAGTGGTTCCGGCGAGTTGCCGAAATTCAGCGTGATCGCGAAGCCGTCAGGATCAACAGCAAGATTGTCGAACCAGTTCTGCACCACAAGCGTGATTTCTTCCGGATAGCGATCGCGCAGCCAGTCGGCCATCTGCATGTCAGGATGGCCGGTATCGACCGTGATGAAGAAGTGATGCGCGCCGGGCAGGCCGTTTTGCGCAACATCTTCCATAACGCTGCGGATCAGGCCGCGCATGGCGTCATGCATCAAATTGCCGTAATCTATGCCGCGTGTCATGTCAGCTACAACCTTCGCCTTGTTCTTTGCCATGCAACGCGCCTGTCGGCCGCGCCCATGCGCCTTGCCTGTGCAGCATAAGCAAATCATCCCCGATTGAAAGAGGGGGCGCGCGCTTTTTGCTACTTTTTCCGTGACAATGCGGTCCTGCACAAAGCTGCGCCAACCACCGTCTATGTGCATGAAAATGCAGGCTTCTGTTGCCAGGTGCCTGCGAACCCCGCCTTACGCGGCTAAGCGCAAGGACTTAAGTTTCGGTTTCGTTACTGCTTACGCAGCAACAGCTACCGGAGCACGGTTGTCATTTGCAACTGTACGATTTGCACCGATAACGGTGGTGGCTCACCGGGACAAAGCTAACCCCTTTAGACGTTCGTCGATCCTGTTTCGGCCCCATGATCCCCAAATGAAGGATATATGGTGGAGCCGCCGGGTACCGCCCCCGGGTCCGATCCGCTTATTACGAGCGCGTTTATGTCCATAGTCCCTTGCGGAACATCCCTAATGTAGTGGGCGACCGAACGGGATGCAAGGGGCCGCGCGTCTGTATCTGTACGTATAGAACGGTCCGGTGGGGGGCATGCGCCTTATGCACCGGCTACATTGCCGCTGCCGCGCGCGCGGCCTGATCATAGGCGCCCGACAATGTGCGCAGCATGGCCGCCATGCGACTGATATCGGCGGGGTCATGGCCCATCTGGCGTGCGGCGCGCACGACCAGCGCTTCGCGGATCTCGGCATAGCGTGTGCACAGCGACTGGCCTTCCTCGGTGATGGCCACGGTCTTTTCCTTGCCCGCGCGCCCTGTCGCGACCAGCCCGTGTTGCACCAGTTTGCGGATCGCGTAATTGGCCAGATGCGTGTCCTCGATATTCAGCACAAGGCAGATATCGGCCAGTGTCTTGGTGCGGTCGCGGTGGTTGACCAGATGCACGATCAGCACCTCCAGCGGTGAGAGGCCCGGCATTCCGGCAGCGGTCATGCAGCGCACCATCCAGCGATGGAAGGCATTGTTGGCCATGGTCAGGGCAAATTCCAGTTCGGACAATGCCGGCAGCGAGGAATTGGCCAGATGCGCCGAACTGACGACCGGCCCGATATCTGCGGGCAGGCTGTCATTCAGGGGCGGGCTGTCGGACGGGCGTGTCATGGGGTGGTATCCTGTCAGGGCGATGGTTGAAACAGACATTGACAATTTGATGATAAATTGTCAATGTAAATGCTGGCGATACAGGGAAGGGGTTTGCGTGGCCGATACGATGGAGATTACGGACACTGGCGATGCCGCCGCGGACCTGCCATCGATCAGGGCGATTGGCGTGGACGGGCTGTTGGTCAGTTTTGGCACGCAGCTTAGCGAGGCCGCAAACCGTGCAGCGCTGGCCTTTCGCGCTGCAATCGAGGCAGAAAACCTGACAGCGGTTGTGGAAACGGCAACTTCGCTGACGTCAACTTACTTGCGCTTCGATCTGGATGGCGCGGATCATGCGCAACTGCGTGACAAACTTGCCGCCATGCTGGCCCGCCGCGACTGGTATCAGGCCCCGCTGCCGCAAGGGCGCAGGTTATGGCATGTGCCCGCGGTGTTCGGCACCGATCTTGCGCCGCAGCTTGATGATGCTGCCGAACTGGCGGGCCTGTCGGCCAGTGATGCAATAGCGTCTATCTGCGCGGCCCCCTTGCGGGTGCAGACCATCGGTTTCGCGCCGGGCCAGCCTTACTTGGGGGAATTGCCGCCCGAATGGGACATTCCGCGCCAGACAAATCTGACCCCGCGCGTGCCGGAAGGGGCGCTGGCGGTTGCCATTCGCCAGATGGTGCTGTTTTCGGTCAGCACGCCCACAGGCTGGCGTCATGTCGGCCAGACGGCGCTGCGTCTGTTCCGGCCTGACCAGCCCGACCCCTTTTTGCTGCGCCCCGGTGACGAGGTGGTGTTCAAGCCCGTCACCCGCGAAGAATATGAAAACATCTGCCGGTTAGATGACGTTGGCGGGGCCGTTTCAGAGGCGTTGGGCTAATGGAGCGGATCACCTTGCAACGTGCGGGGCCGGGGGTCACGCTTCAGGATCGCGGTCGTGCGGGCTATCTGGCGCAGGGGCTGTCACGCGGCGGTGCTGCTGATCTGCTGGCGCTTGCCGAAGGGGCGGCCTTGCTGGCGCAGGACGATTCATGCGCAGCGATAGAGGTGGCGGGAAGTTTCATAACGCTTCTGGTGTCCGAACCGGTGCGTATTGCGCTGACAGGGGCGCCCATGCGCGCGCAATGCGACGGGGCAGCGCTGGCATGGAATGCCAGCCATATGCTGCCGGCTGGGGCCACGCTGGATGTGGCCGGCAGTGCGGGCGGCTACAGCTATGTGCATTTCGGCGGCGGGATTGACGCGGATGTGACACTTGGCGCGCGCTCGGCCCATCTTGCGGCGGGGGTGGGGCGCATGCTGGCGCAAGGTGATCGCCTGACGACCGGTGCCGATACAGGCACGCGCACGGGCCAGACATTCACGCCCTTGCCCCGTCTGGACGGGGGCACCCTGCGTCTGGTGGAAACCCCGCAAACGCGGCTTTTCCCGCAGGCGGAACTGACGCGATTTCAGAACACCGCCTTTTGCAAGGATGCACGCGGAAACCGCATGGGCCAGCGCTTGGTGTCGGACAGTGCAGGCTTCGGGCTGGATTCGGGGTTGAATATCCTGTCGGAAACCATTGTGCCGGGGGATGTGCAGATCACGGGTGACGGTGCGCCGTTTGTCTTATTGGCCGAATGCCAGACTACGGGGGGCTATCCGCGCATCGGGACCGTGTTGCCCTGTGATCTGCCGCGACTGGTGCAGGCCCCGCAGGGCGCTGTGCTGAAATTCACCTTTGTCAGTCTGGAACAGGCGGTGGCGCTGGAACGCGCAGAGGGGGCGCGCCTTGCCGGATTGCGCGGCGGGTTGCGCCCGTTGATCCGCGACCCACATGACATTGCCGACCTTTTGGCCTATCAATTGATCAGCGGCGTCACGCGCGGCGACGATCTGGAAAGGGGCACCTGATGATCACACGCATAGACCTGAATGCCGATATGGGCGAAAGTTTCGGGCCCTGGCCAATGGGCGCGGATGCGGACCTGCTGAAAATCATCACATCGGCGAATATCGCATGCGGGTTTCATGCAGGCGATCCTGATGTGATGGCGCAGGCGATGGGGCTGGCGGTGGAAAACGGTGTGGGGATCGGCGCGCATCCCGGTCTGCCGGACCTGCAAGGTTTCGGGCGGCGGCGCATGCAGATCGCCCCTGTCGAGGCGCGCAATCTGGTGGCCTATCAGCTGGGCGCGGCGCAGGCGATGGCGCGTCAGGCAGGCGGGCAGGTGCGTCATCTGAAACTGCATGGCGCGCTGGCCAATATGGCCGCCGAGGATGAGGCCCTTGCGCGCGCCTGCTATGAAGGGGCGCTGGCGGTTGATCCGCAGATTATCCTGATGGTCATTTCCGGCACCGCGCAGGCGGTTGCGGCCCGTGCCCTTGGCGCGCGCATGGCGTGCGAGATTTTTGCCGACCGCGCCTATACCGAAGACGGGTTGTTGATGGACCGCCGGTTGTCGGGCGCTGTGATCCACGATGCCGATCAGGTCTGCGCGCGTATTCTGGCCATGTTGCAGGCCGGTGCGATCATCACCGCGCAGGGCACGCATTTGCCCGCACAAATTGACACGATCTGCCTGCATGGGGACACGCAGGGGGCTGTCGCGCTGGCCAATGCCCTGCATGCGGGGTTAAGGGCGGCGGGCATCAATGTGCAACAATTCGACGGTTCGCGCGCGCCGTGACGCTGGATCAGTTACAGACCTTTCTTTGGGTTGCGCGGTTGCAGGGCGTGCGCCGTGCCGCCGAACAGATGAACATTTCGCAGCCCGCTGTGACCGCACGCTTGCAAGCCCTTGAGGATACGCTTCAGGTCAAGCTGTTTGAACGCACAACCCGCGGGGTGGTGTTGACACGCGAAGGCGAGTTGCTGCGCGGCTATGCCGAACAGATCGGGTTTGTTCAGGAAGAAATCCGCCAGCGCGTCAGTGACCCCACCGGACTGGAGGGGTTGTTTCGCGTCGGTGCCTCGGAGACGATAGCCGAGACATGGCTGCCGCGTTTTCTGGAAGGGCTTAGCCAGCAATACCCGCGCCTGAATCTGGAACTGACCGTTGATATATCCTACAACCTGCGAGAGGCGCTGCTGGCACGCCAGCTGGATCTTGCCCTTCTTATGGGGCCGGTATCCGCCTATTCGGTCAATAATGTCGCACTGCCCAGTTTCGAGCTTGGCTGGTATCGGGCGACTGGTGCCGCGCTGCCGGATTTTCTGAAAACCCCTGTCATCAGCTATGCGCGCAACACACGCCCCTATCGCGAACTGGTCGAGGAGTTGGGCAAACGCCACGGGCCGGGCGTTCGGGTGTTCAGCTGTGCGTCGCTGTCGGCCAGTATCCAGATGATCGCGTCGGGTATCGGGATCGGCCCGATTCCGAATGCTTTGGCAAAGGATCGCGTTGCGGCTGGCCAGCTGTGCCGGTTCGACCCCGGCTGGACCCCGTCATCGCTGGATTTCACCGCATCCTGGATGGCAGAGCCGCGGAATTCGCTTGCAGAACGCTGCGCCCGTTTCGCGGCCGAGGTGGCGCAGGCTTGGTGATAACAAATTTCGATCAATTCCTATCATAAATTACGATTTGATTTGATAGGCAGCTTCCGCAACCATCCCTGACAGAAAGACATGGACGGCGCACAGGGGGCGGATGTGACAGATCAGGATATGGGCAGTTGGTCAACGCTTGCCGGTTTGCGTGCTGCAATCCGTTCGGGTGCGTTCTCCGGCCATACTGCCGGGCTTGCACCAGGCAAGCTGCAATGCAATATCGCCATTCTGCCAGAAGCCTATGCGCTGGATTTTCTGCGCTTTTGTCTGCGCAACCCCAAACCCTGCCCGATTGTGGGGATTGGTGAAACGGGCGATCCCGCCTTGCCGACATTGGGGCCGGATATCGACATTTGCAATGATCTGCCGCGCTACCGGCTGTATCAGGACGGGCAGTTCGCGGGCGAAGTGACAGACATTTCAGCGCATTGGCGCAAGGATATGGTGACTGTCGCGCTTGGCTGTTCGTTTACGTTCGAGCGCGCGCTGATGGCGGCGGGCATTCCCATGCGCCATGTCGAGCAGAACCTGACCGTGCCCATGTATCGCACATCGCTGCCGCTGGTGCGGGGCAATATGTTCGGCGGCACCATGGTGGTGTCGATGCGTCCGCTGCGCGGTGGCGATGTGCCCCGCGCCGTCGAAATCTGCGCGAAATATCCGCATGCGCATGGCGCGCCTGTGCATGTCGGCGACCCCGCAGCGATTGGTGTCACCGATCTGGATATGCCGGATTGGGGGCAGGCCGTTCACATGCGCCCCGACGAGGTGCCGGTTTTCTGGGCCTGTGGCGTGACATCGCAAAACGCGCTGTTGTCGGCAGGTATTCCCTTGGTCATCACCCACGCGCCCGGACATATGCTGATCAGCGATATTGATGAGGACGCGGCGCAACCTGTCCCGAAGCCATAACAAATAATAATAACCCCAACCCACAGTGGAGAGAGCTATGAAACTGAAACTTGCATCAACGCTTATGTTGTCCACCGCGCTGGCCATTCCGGCCAGTGCCGAGATGTTGTCTGTGGTCGGCAGTTGGTCGAACCTGCCCCTGCACCAGCAGTTTGAAGCGCCGTTCTGGAATGAAACACTGCCCGCCGCATCAGATGGCGCGCTGGAGGTCGCCTTGACCACGCATAATGAAATGGGCCTTGGCGTGGGCGATGTGTTCAATCTGTTGGGGGATGGCGTCTATGATGTCGCCATGACTGTCGGTGATTACGCTGTGGCTGACGCGCCAGAGCTGGAAGGGCTGGACGTGCCGCTGGTGGCACTGGATGCCGACACGGCGCTGGCGATGGTAAACGCCGCGCGCCCGATGGTGGATGACATTTTCCGTGACCGGTTCAACAGCCATGTTCTGGCCATTGCGCCCTATCCGCCGCAGATCGTGTTCTGCAACGCCGAAGTGTCGGGGCTGGATGACATGCGCGGGCTGAAGGTGCGCGGGTCTGGCCGGATGACAGCGAAACTGCTGGAAGCGCTGGGGTCTGAGGGCGTGAATGTCGATTTCGGCGAGGTGCCGGGCGCGCTTCAGCGCGGCGCGATTGACTGCGCGGTGACGGGGGCGGGGTCGGGCTATAATGCGGGCTGGTGGGAAGTATCCACCCATCTGGTCACGCTGCCGCTGGGCGGCTGGGATCCGGTTGTCACGGCCATCAATCTGGACCGCTGGAACAGCCTTGATGCAGAAATGCAGTCGTTGATTGAATCCACCATCGCCACTGAATTTGAAGCCCCCGCATGGGCTACAGCGCAGGATGCGCTGGTTAATGATGTGGCCTGCCTGACCGGCAATGGCGACTGCCCTTACGGCGATGCGCGTGATATGGTGCTGGTCGAGGCGTCAGACGCCGATTTTGATGCCGCGCGGGCTATTCTGATCGGGGAAGTCCTGCCGGATTGGGCGGCGCGCGCGGGCAATGACTGGGCGCAGCGCTGGAATGACAGCGTGGGCGCGGTTGTCGGCGTGACAGTTCCGCTGGACTGAACCTGAACAGGAAAGGGCAGCACATGGTCTTGCGGATTTTCGATCTTCTGCGCCAGATTAACCGCGTGATCGCGCTGGTGGCGGGCTTGGGTCTGCTGGTCTGCGTGGGCTATGTGCTGCTTGAAATCACCCTGCGCCGCTTTGGGACATCGCTTGGCGGGACAACGGAAATCACCGGCTATGTGATGGCAGTCACAACCGCATGGGGCATGGGATTTGCGCTTCTTGAACTGTCGCATATCCGCATCGAGGTGTTGCGCACGCGACTGGCAAGCTGGGGCCGCGTGTTTCTGGACCTTTTGGCGATGCTGGCCATGTCGGCCACTGTGGTCATCATCGCCGTTCGGGCATGGCCGGTTCTTGCGCGGTCCATCAACAACAATTCGCGGGCGAATACAGTGCTGGAAACGCCGCTGTGGATTCCGCAAAGCCTGTGGTTCGCGGGCTGGGTGTGGTTCGCGCTTATGTGCAGCGCGGTCACGCTGCTGTGCATCATTCTGGTCTTGCAGGGCAGGCTGGGGGTCGTGGAACGCCGCATAGGCATCCGCAACGAGATCGAGGATGAACTGGAGCAAGCAAGATGATCCTGTATATCTTCAGCGGGCTTCTGGGGTTGATGGCGCTGACCATTCCCGTGGGCATTGTTCTGTTTCTGCTGGGCTTCGGCATCGACCAGTTCTTTACACCCTTCCCGCTGATCCGCGGGCTTGGGCAGTTTGTGTGGTCGTCCTCCAATTCCTCGACCCTGATCGCCATTCCGTTTTTCGTGCTGTTGGGCGAAGTGCTGGTGCGCGGCGGGGTCGCGGCGAAAACCTATGCGGCGCTGGACCGCTGGTTAAGCTGGCTGCCCGGTGGGCTGATCCATGCCAATATCGGCACGGCCACGCTGTTTTCGGCCACATCGGGGTCATCGGTCGCCACAGCCGCGACCGTGGCCACAGTGGCCATGCCGCAGGCCGAACGCCTTGGCTATGACCCGCGCCTGTTTTCCGGCGCAATCGCGGCGGGGGGGACACTGGGCATCATGATCCCGCCCTCGATCAACCTGATCGTCTATGGTTTTCTGACCGAAACCTCTATCCCGCAACTGTTTGTGGCGGGCCTTGTTCCGGGGCTGATGCTGGCAGTGGGCTTCAGTGTCATGACCGCCATCATCTGCCTGATCCGTCCGGAACTTGGCGGCGAATCCCGCCGCTACCCCTTCGCCGAAATGCTGTCCGTGCTGGTGCATCTGATCCCGATTTTCCTGCTGTTCGCGGCCATTGTCGGGTCCATCTATCGCGGCTGGGCCACCCCGACCGAGGCGGCGGCGGTGGGTGTTGGCATGGCCTTCGTGATCGCGGGGTTCTCGGGCGGACTTAACTGGTCAATGCTGAAGGAGTCCCTTTATGGCACAATGCGCATCACGGCGATGATCATGCTGGTGGTGCTGGGCGCGGCCTTCCTGAACTTCACCTTGTCCAGCGCTGGACTTGGCCGCGAATTGCGCGCCTTCATGGAAGGGCTGGGATTTACCCCCTTCATGACGCTGATGGTGATTGTTGCCATCTACATCGTGCTGGGCTTTTTCATTGAAACGCTGTCGCTGATGGTCATCACCATTCCGATCATGGTGCCGATTGTTGTGGGGTTGGGCTATGATCCGATCTGGTTCGGGATATTGATGATCGTGCTGGTGGAAATGGCGCTGATCACGCCGCCAGTGGGGTTGAACCTGTATGTGGTGCAAGGGGCACGGCGGGGCGGCACCCTGTCTGAAGTCATGGTCGGCGCGATTCCCTACGCGGTGCTTATGCTGCTGATGGCCTTTTTGCTGATCGCAGTGCCGGGGCTGGCGCTGTGGCTGCCTGCGAACCTGTAGGGGGCGTGTGCCATGCCTGAACTTCGCTTTCAGACCGATCAGGGGGCGCTTGACATAGTGATAACCAAGCTGGTGGTGGCGGGCTGGACAGGGCGCGATGCGCTGGCCGTTCAACACCATATCGACGAACTGGCCGCACTGGGCGTTCCTGCCCCCTCGGCGGTGCCGCTGTATTATCAGGTCGGGCCGGAACTGCTGACGCAGGCTGCGACCATCACGGCACTTGGCCCCGACACATCGGGCGAGGTGGAGCCGTTTGTGGTGGCCGACGCCGACGGGACGCTGTGGTTGGGGCTGGCGTCCGATCATACGGACCGCGCGCTGGAAGCCCTGTCTGTCGCGAAGTCGAAACAGATGTGTATGAAACCCGTTGCGCCGCAATTATGGCGGCTGGACAGTGTCACACCCTATCTGGATGATCTGGTGCTGCACTCCGATATTCGCGAAACCGGTGCATCCGACTGGGTGTCGTATCAACGCGGGCCGTTGGCGGCAATCCGGCCGTTGCCAGCGCTTATAGCCGCGCTGCCGGATGGCAGGCTTGCGCCCGGTGCCGCGCTTTTGTGCGGGACCTTGCCCGCGCTGGGGGGCATCCGTCCGGCGGCGGGTTTTCGTATGTCGCTGCATGATCCGGTGACAGGCCGGCGCATTGTGCATCGCTATGGCGTCACGGAATTGCCCGTCGTGGCGTGACTGACGGGCGCGTGTGACACGCATGGTATTTGATGGGAATTACGTTCCTGTCGGGTCGGAAATGTCACCGCAAGGGACTGGGTGCAGGTTTCAAACGAATCAACGTGCCGTGATTCGGTGTGATTTTTGGTGATTCCCGCAAGAATCCGGAAAATTCAGACGTTGATCAGGCATTTCACTGTTGCGAATGCGCAACGCTGGGGCATTTGTATAAAAATGTTCTGAACTTTCTTCATGCCGGTGAAACGCTGAATGGGATCGCGTGGGCGCGCGGCATTTGGGGCGGTTCTTGGAATGTTCACACCACATATAGTAATTTATTGGGGGTATCTCACTGAATACAGTATGGCTGCTGTGGCGTCCAGTCATGCGCTGACCGTATTTTCCAGTTGATTACCATGCATTCCCATGTCATCCCTTTTAGCAAGATAGACGGGCAGTAAAGGGGCAACAAAGACCCCGACAGAGGCAGACAGTTTCATACAGGCACCCGCTTATCTTGAAACAAAACAGATCCGGCGCGCTTGCAGGCAGCATCCCCTCCCCCAAGGACGCAGGCGCAAACCGGGCACCCAGCGATGGGACAGTCGGCGGATCGGGCAGTGGCAGCAGCTCGATCCGCCGTTTCCGTTTTCAGACCCTGTTTTGCAGGGTCACTGGCAAAAAGGGACCGCCGCGCAGTGGCACGCAGGTTCAGAGGCTCCTTCCACCAGAAGGTGGACAGCAAGGGAAGGGTATCAATCCCGGCCTCATTCCGGCGTGTTGTCGAAACGGGTGATCCCGACTGGACAGACGGCCTGCGCCCCAATCTTGTTATTGTTTACGGACTCGACGACCAGAACTGGCTGGACTGCTACACTGTCAATGCGATCGAGGATATTGAAGAACGCATTGACCAGATGCAGCCCGGCAGTGATGATCGCGAAGCGCTGGAACTGCTGTTCCATGGCCTGGCGCAGGACATCCAGATTGATGAGGATGGCCGCATTGTCCTGCCGCAAAAGCTGCGCGACAAAATCGGGCTGGATGGCGATGAAAAGGCGCTGTTTATCGCATTGGGGGACCGTTTCCAGATCTGGCGCGAGGATACGTTTGAAGCGACCAAAACTGCGGCGACCCGCGCCTACATGGCCGATCAGGGACCGCGCTTCAACCCGCTGACAAAATTGCCCCCACGCCCCAGTTCGACATGATGCCGCAGGACAAAGCCCCCCATATTCCGGTTCTGATACGTCCCATTCTGGCCCATCTGGCCCCTGTTTCAGGGGTCTGGCTGGACGGGACATTCGGCGCGGGCGGGTATGCGCGTGCGCTTCTGGATGCGGGCGCGGATCAGGTGATCGGTGTGGACCGTGACCCGACCGCACTGGACATGGCGCGCGAATGGTCGGCAGGTTATGGCGACAGGCTGCGGCTGGTTCAGGGGAATTTCGCGCAACTTGACCAGCATGCAGGCGGGCCTGTGGATGGGATCGTTCTGGATCTGGGCGTGTCGTCCATGCAGCTTGATCAGGCAGAACGCGGGTTTTCCTTTGGCAAGGACGGGCCATTGGACATGCGCATGTCACAATCGGGGCCAAGTGCGGCCGATCTGGTGAATTCGGCCCCCGAAGAGGTTCTGGCAGATATCCTGTATCATTATGGCGAAGAACGCGCGTCGCGCCGGATTGCACGCGCCATCGGTCGTGCGCGTGCCGAGGGGGCGATCACCACAACCCTGCATCTGTCCGAGATTGTGGCAAGTTGCCTGCCGCGCCCGAAACCCGGCCAAAGCCATCCTGCCACACGCAGTTTCCAAGCGCTTCGTATTGCCGTGAATACCGAATTTGAATCGCTTGTTCAGGGGCTTGAGGCCGCTGAACGTGCGCTGCGTCCGGGGGGCAAGCTGGCGGTGGTCAGCTTTCATTCGCTGGAAGACCGCATCGTCAAGCGCTTCTTGCAGTTGCGTGCGGGGCAGGGCGGACGGGCCAACCGGTATGCCCCCGAAGCCCCCGCTGATGCGCCGCGCTTCACCCTGATCGAGAAACGCGGCGTCAGTGCCGATGCCGAGGAACTTGCGCAAAACCCGCGCGCGCGCTCTGCGCGGTTGCGGATGGCCTTGCGCACCAACGCCCCCGCCGCAAAAGCCGACCGCGCGGCCCTCGGGTTGCCCGGTCTTGCCCTTGATAATCTGGAATAGGACGCCATGCGTAGTTTTCTGTATTTCCTGACCGCTTTGGCTGTGATTGGCCTTGCCGCCTGGGCCTACCGCGAAAACCACCTGACCCAGCAGGCCATGAATGAACGGCGCGCGCTGGAACGCGAAGTCGCAAGCCTTGGCAATGCAATCACCATCCAGCGCACGGAATGGGCCTATTTGAACCGGCCCGACCGTCTGCGCGACTTGGTGGATGTGAATTTTGGACGCTTGCGGCTGGTGCCCATGACAGCCGATCATTTCGGTGAAATCGGGCAGGTTGCCTATCCGCTACCGGTTCTGCGCGGTGATTATTCCAGCGTGGTTGAAGTGTCCGGCGAGTTTCAGAACCTCTCTGATCAAGAGGAGGACGCCCCATGATCCGAACGCCCCTGCGCCCGCTTGCACGCGTCCTGAAGGCGCGCGAAACCGGCGAGAATCCCGATCATATCGAGCATGAGAACCGCCGCCTGCGTCTGGAAAACATGCGCGATGCCGCGCGCAATCAGGCGGAAGGGCGTTTGCTGACGCTGGCCCTGCTGTTCTTGTGCGGGTTTGTGCTGCTGGGGGCCAGAATGGGCCTGCTGGCCGCGACGGCCCCGCTTGAACTAAGCGTCGGCATGGTCGAGGAGATTTCCAGCGCGCGTGCCGACATTCTTGACCGCGAGGGGCGCGTTCTGGCGACCAACCTGCCCACCCATGCCCTTTATGCAGAAACCCGCCGCATGGTGGACCCGCTGCGCGCGGCCCGCGAATTGGCGCGCATTTTCCCCGATATCGACGCCGACCGCATGGCTGCGCGCTTCACCGACCCGCAACGCCGTTTTATCTGGATTCGCACCCAGCTTTCGCCAGAACAACAGCAGGCGGTGCATGATATCGGCGAACCGGGCCTGCTGTTTGGACCGCGGGACATGCGCGTCTATCCCAACGGGCGCATGGCCGCGCATGTTCTGGGCGGGGCGCGCTATGGGCAGCAAGGGGTTCGCGCAGCCGAATTGCTGGGCGTTGCAGGAACCGAGCTGTTTTTTGACAATCGCCTGCGTGACCCTGAACAGGTGAACATGCCCCTGCACCTGTCGCTTGACCTGACTGTTCAGGCCACAGTGACGGAAGTGCTGGAAGGGGGCATGCGCATGCTGAATGCCAAGGGCGCATCCGCCGTGTTGATGGATGTCTACACCGGCGAGGTTATCAGCCTTGTGTCCCTGCCGGATTTTGACCCGAACCTGCGTCCGGCCCCGCCGACAGAAGGCGAACCCGCCGACAGCCCGTTGTTCAACCGCGCTGTGCAGGGCTATTATGAACTTGGTTCCGTTATGAAAAGCTTCGCGGTGGCACAAGGGCTGGAGTCCGGTTCCGTGACCCCGCAAACCATGATCGACACGCGCGGCCCGCTGACATGGGGGCGGTTCCGCATCAACGACTTCCGCAATTACGGCCCGCAATTGTCGGTCAAGGATGTGATGGTCAAATCCTCGAATATCGGGACAGCGCGCATCATGCAGGACCTGGGTGCCGAGGCCCAGCAGGAGTTCTTGCGCAAGTTCGGATTTCTGGACCCTGCGCAGATCGAACTTGCCGAAGCCGCGCGTTCCCGCCCGCTTTTGCCTGAGCGCTGGTCGGATTTGTCGGTGATGACCATTTCTTACGGGCATGGCATGTCCACAAGCCCGCTGGCACTTGCCGCAGGCTATGCAAGTCTGGTCAATGGCGGGCGCAAGATCACGCCCACTTTGCTGCGCCGCGACACTGTTCAGGCCGGAGAGCAGATTATTTCGGCACGGACATCGCAGCAGATGCGCCTGATGTTGCATCAGGTCGTGCAGGAAGGCACGGCATCATTCGCGCGTATCGCGGGTTACCCTGTGGGGGGCAAGACCGGATCGGCGGACAAGCCGGGACCGCGCGGCGGATATATGAAGGACGCGGTACTTGCCACATTTGCCAGTGTCTTCCCGTCGCATGACCCGCGCTATGTGCTGATCGTCACGCTGGACGAAGGGGCAGACACCACCGGACCGGAACCGCGCCGCACCGCCGGTTGGACCGCGGTTCCCGTGTCGGCCGAAATTACGCGCCGCATTGCGCCATTGCTGGATATCCGGCCCATTCGGCTGGAAGCCGCCAACGCGTCATTCGATGCGGCACATCAATCACCCGTCGGCCATTGAACAGCGGTTCCGTTTCGGGCTAACAGGCAGCACACCCACCCCGCAAGGAGCCAACGCGCGTGACCGACCAGCCGCCCCCCCGCCCGCTTTCCGCGCTTGGCCTTAGCCCGACACGCGGGGGCAATGTGTCCGTCACCGGGCTGGCGCTGGACAGCCGGCAGGTGCGCAAGGGGGCATTGTTCGCAGCCCTGCCCGGCAGTCGTGTGCATGGCGGCGAGTTCATCACCTATGCGCTGCGCATGGGGGCAGGGGCAATCCTGACCGACCGCGCAGGGGCCGAAATCGCGCAAGACGCGCTTGCCGCATCAGATGCTGCATTGGTGCTGGCCGAAGACCCGCGCGCGGCCTTCGCCTCGGCCTGCGCCTTGTGGTTCGAGGCCCAGCCGGAACACATGGTTGCGGTGACGGGCACGAATGGCAAAACCTCGGTCGCCAGTTTCGCCCGCCAGATCTGGTCCTTCCTTGGCCATGACGCCGTCAATCTGGGCACAACAGGCGTAGAAGGGGCGTATTCGGCCCCGCTTGCGCATACCACGCCAGACCCGATTACCCTGCACCGCCTGCTGGCCGAAATGGCGCGGGCAGGTGTGACACATGCCGCGATGGAGGCGTCTTCGCACGGGTTGGACCAGCGCCGCCTTGACGGGGTGCGCCTGCGCGCGGCCGCATTCACCAACCTGTCGCAGGACCATCTGGATTATCACGCCACGATGGACGCCTATTTTGCGGCCAAGGCGCAGCTTTTCGACAGGCTGCTGCCCGATGACGGTGTGGCCGTCATCAATATGGATGACCCGCGCGGCGCGGATATTCTGGCCATTGCGGAAGCGCGCGGGCAGGGCTGCCTGACCATCGGGCGCAACAGGGATGCGGATCTGTGCATCCTTGGCCAGCGGTTCGACACGGCAGGCCAGACGCTGCGCTACAGCTATGCCGGCAAGACCTATCAGGAGTATCTGCCGCTGATCGGCGGGTTTCAGGCCGAGAATGTTCTGGCCGCTGTCGGGCTGGTTCTGGCATGTGGGGCAGACCCCGACGACACAGCCCTGCGCCTGTCCCTGCTGGAGGGGGTGCGCGGACGCATGCAGCTTGCGGGCGCGCGCGCGAATGGCGCGCCGGTCTTCGTGGATTATGCCCATACCCCCGCCGCGCTGGAGGTTGCGCTGAAGGCGCTGCGCCCGCATGTCATGGGGCGTCTGGTCGTCGTGTTTGGTGCAGGTGGCGACCGCGACAAGGGCAAACGCCCGATGATGGGCAAAGCTGCCACAGATCACGCGGATATCGTATATGTGACAGACGATAACCCCAGAACCGAAGATGCTGCCCAGATCCGTGTTGAAATACTGCAAGGATGCAGGGATGCCCATGAGGTCGCGGACCGTGCCGAGGCGATCTTGCGCGCCGTTGATACCCTTGGTCCGGGTGACGCGCTTCTGGTTGCGGGCAAGGGTCATGAAACAGGCCAGATCGTTGGCGACACTGTGTATCCTTTTGATGATGTCGAGCAGGCAAGCGTTGCCATCGCTGCATTGGAGGCCCGCGCATGACCCTTTGGACAGCGGCCGATGCCGTGAAGGCGACAGGTGGCCGGTCGACGACCGACTGGCAGGCGGGCGGAATTTCCATTGACACGCGCAGCCTGCAGGCGGGTGATCTGTTCATCGCGTTGAAAGCTGCGCGTGACGGGCATGATTTTGTTGCACAAGCGCTGGAACGTGGTGCTGCGGCGGCCATGGTGGACCATGTTCCCGAAGGGGTTTCGCCTGACGCGCCCTTGCTGGTCGTGCCCGATGTGATGGACGCGCTTGCCGCTTTGGGTGCGGCGGGGCGCGCGCGCAGCAAGGCGCGGGTCATTGCCGTGACCGGATCTGTTGGCAAGACCTCAACCAAGGAAATGCTGCGCGACATGTTGTCGGGCTTTGGCAAAACCCATGCCGCCGAGGCCAGTTTCAACAATCATTGGGGCGTTCCCGTAACGCTGGCACGCATGGCGCCCGATGCCGATTTTGCCATAATCGAGATCGGCATGAACCAACCGGGCGAGATTGCGCCCCTTGCGCAACTGGCGCGCCCGCATGTGGCCATGATCACCACAATCGCGCCTGCGCATCTGGAAGCGTTTGACAGTATCGACGGCATTGCGCATGAAAAGGCCAGTATTTTCGGGTCACTGGGCCATGACGGCCATGCGGTATTCCCCTGCGACCTGCCGACAAGCCCGATCCTGCGCGATGCGGCGGCGCGGTCGGGCGCAACGCTTTGGCCGTTTGGCCACGGCGCTGATGATATTACCCCCGAAGATATGACCCAGACCGAAGCCGCGCTGGTACTGCGTGCCAATGTGGGCGGAACGCGCGTTTCGGTCAGGCTGGCCAATGCAGGGGCGCATTTCGGCATGAACGGGCTGGGCTGTCTGGCGGTGGCGCAGGCGCTGGGGCTGGATGCGGCGCGCGCAGCGCTTGGGCTGGGGCGCTGGCAGCCGCCTGCAGGGCGCGGGTTGCGCCAGACCATCATGCTCGACACCGTCGAGGAACTGAGCTTCACCTTGATTGATGATGCCTTCAATGCCAATCCCGCCTCGCTTGAGGCAGCGCTGGACATGCTGGCAAAGATTACCCCTGCACAGACGCAGAAAGGTCGGCGCGGGCGGCGCATTGCCATTCTGGGCGATATGCTGGAACTGGGCCCGCAGGAACAGGCGCTGCATGAAGCTGTGGCGCAATATCCCGCATTGGCCAATGTCGATCTGGTGCATTGCGTTGGGCCGCGCATGGAAGCGCTGTCGCGGAAATTGCCGTTGCGCCAGCGCGGGCGGCATGTCGCAAACGCGACTGATCTGGCAGCGGTGGCCCATCTGCTGGTCGCGCCGGGGGATGTTGTTCTGGTAAAAGGGTCCAAGGGCAGTCTGGTGTCGCGCATCGTTGATGCGCTGCGCGATCTGGATGCGCCAACGCATGGCAACCGCGACCGCCGAAGAAGCTGAAGGAAGCACGATGTTCTATTTTCTAACCGAATTTGCGGGCACGGTGCCGGGGTTCAATCTGTTCCGGTTTATCACGGTGCGCGCGGGTGCGGCCTTCTTTACGGCGCTGATTTTCGGCTTTGTCTTTGGCAAACCGCTGATCAACATGCTGAAGCGCCGGCAATCCAACGGGCAACCCATTCGCGAAGATGGCCCCGAAAGCCATTTGCTGACCAAAACCGGAACGCCCACGATGGGGGGGTTGCTGATCCTGTCGGCGCTGACGGTGTCAACCCTGCTATGGGCGCGGCTGGACAATCCCTATGTGTGGATTGTGCTTCTGGTCACTGTTGCCTTTGGCGCGATCGGGTTCGCAGATGACCTTGCGAAAGTGTCCAAGGGCAATGTCAAGGGTGTGCCCGGACGGGTGCGGCTGGGGCTTGGCATTCTGATCGGGCTGCTGGCCAGTGCGGCGGCGATGTATGTCCATCCTGACGAATTGCAGGGCCAGCTTGCGGTTCCCGTGTTCAAGGAAGTGCTGCTGTCGATGGGGTGGTTCTTTATTCCGTTCGGGGCGTTTGTCATTGTGGGGGCGGCCAATTCCGTCAACCTGACTGACGGGCTTGACGGGCTTGCCATCATGCCGGTGATGATTGCGGCAACCACGCTGGGGGTTATTGCCTATGCGGTCGGTCGGGTGGATTTCACGGCCTATCTGGATGTGCATTATGTCCCCGGTGTGGGCGAATTGCTGGTCTTTACGGCGGCACTGGCGGGCGGTGGGCTTGGGTTCTTATGGTATAATGCGCCCCCTGCCGCGGTGTTTATGGGCGATACGGGGTCGTTGTCGCTGGGTGGTGCGCTGGGGGCCATCGCGGTGTCGATCAAGCATGAAATCGTTCTGGCGATTGTGGGCGGTATCTTTGTGGTCGAGACCCTGTCGGTCATCATTCAGGTGCTGTATTACAAGCGCACCGGAAAGCGGGTTTTCCTGATGGCGCCAATTCACCACCATTTCGAGAAGAAGGGCTGGGCCGAACCGCAGATTGTCATCCGGTTCTGGATCATCGCGCTTGTGCTGGCACTGATCGGGCTGGCCACACTGAAAGTGCGTTAGAGCATGTTCGAGAAGCTCAAAACCGGTTCCCACTTTTAAGCAACATGCTCTAGGACGGATCCCTGAAGGATCGGGCCGGTATCAATGGCGCAACAGGTCGGGGAATTGTCCCAGCCTGTGTTCTACCTGTGAAACCCAGCCGCCGCGCGTGGCTGTCAGGCTTGCATGGTGCTGCGTCCAGTCGCTGGCCAGCGCGTCCAGCAAATCGGGCGTGGTGGCAACCCGTTCAATCAGAACCCAGCGGTTCCATTCATAGGCAATGCTCCAGTCGTGTTCGTCCACGCGGGCATCGGCCAGCCGGTAATGAAAGGTTGGTCGCCCCCCCTTCAGTTGTGCATCCGGCACATCCGTCAGCAGGCGGGCGCACAAATGTTCCAGCGCGGGCAGCAGGTCCAGCCCGTATTGCCGTGACGGTGCAAGGCGCGCATAGGATGTGGCCAGATCATCAATACCCCAGTCACGGCCCGCAACAAGCGCGCCGACCAGTGCATCGGGCCAGCGGTCCACAAAGGGCATGATGTTGCGCGCCGGATCAATCGGGTCGGCGGCGCGCAACCAGTCCTCCAGAAGGGCATAGGCGCGGGCAACGGCAACAAGGCCGCCGCCATCGGCGGCAGGCAGTTCGGGGTTCAGGTGCAGGCCAAAACTATAGGCCAGTGCGGCACGGCTGCCTTTTGCACCTGCCTTGCGCAGTTGATCGACCAGATGCTGGGCATGGGGCAGGTCTGATTGCATAAGCGGTGCAGTGACAATTTCGACGGGGACCAGATCGCCAAGCGCCTTGGCGGCGATATCTTCGGCCCATCTGGTTTTCAGCGCGATGTCCAGCTCGATTTTCACATCGCCGAAGCGCCCGTCTTCTACCAATGTGTCGCGCGGTCCCTGCGGGCAGATTTTCCCACCCCACAGCGCGCGCACCAGTTCGGCGGCGTCATCCACGCTGACTTCCGCAAATTCTATTTCCAAGCCCACGCGGCGCGGCGCGTGTGATGCGCTGGAATGCGCAGGCAGGGGCCAGAAATGGTCGCGGGGCAGGGTGTCGTGCAGGCTGTCCATTGGGCGATCCGTTGAATGGGGGGCTGAAAGGGTTAGTCTGCCAATGCCTCTGGTCCGGTGGTGCCGATCAGGCGGTAAACCCATGCGGCATTCCCATCTTCCAGTGTCATCAGATCACGCCGGTATTTTCGTCCGGTTTGTTCATAGCGGTCAAGGCGTGTCATCTCCTCGGGTGTTACGGTGAAGACCACGCCTTGCAACATGAAATCCTGCGTGGCGCGCAAGTCGCGGCGGTTGCGGTCCCAGCCGCGAAGGGTTGCAGGTTCAGCGGGCACCACCCGCCCCAGCACCACCAACCGCACCAGCGGGTTGGTCAGGGTGGCAAACCCGAAAACCCGCGCGTCATCTTGCAGCGGCGGCGGGGCATTGTCATCCAGACGCGGCAGATAGACAGGCGCGCGCGTGACCAGAAGCCACATGCCCGCCAGAAGAACTGCGATAATAACAATCGTGACAATCGGGCGGCTGATCAAAAATGTCATCGGTCTTATGTATCTTCGTTTCCCGCCCTGTCAAAGCGCATTACTGCAAACCGGCCCGCCGTTTGCGCAGGATTTCCAGAATATACAGGGCCATTGCGGCCCATATCATGGGAAAGGCAATAACGCGTGCCCCCTCAAACGGTTCACGGAAGATGAACACCGAAATCAGGAAAATCATTGTGGGAATTGAATACCCCGCAATGGCGATGGTTGACAGTCGCAATGCTTTTGCCCCGTTGGCATACAGCATCAGCGGGGCCGCCGTGACCAGTCCGCAACCGACAAGCAGCGCCCAGTCCAGCGCGCCAGCCTGTGCGCTGAACGTCGTTCCCTGAAGCTGCGCCCACGCCATATAGACAAGGGCGAAGGGCAGCAGGATCAACGCCTCCAGCGCGAAACCCTGATTGGGGCCGATGGGCAGGGCGCGCTTGAAATAGGCGTAGCTTCCCCAGCTGAACACAATCAGCAAGGTGCCGACCGGCAGCGCACCCGCTTCCATTGTCAGCACGATGACGGCGGCCATGGCCAGCGCAACCGCCCCCCATTGCCGCGCACTCAGTTTCTCGCCCAGCAATGTTGCGCCCAGAAACACATTGAAAATGGGATTTATGTAGTAGCCAAGCGCGGCATCCATTGCCTGACCGGATTGTATAAGCCAGACATAAGTGCCCCAGTTGACAGAGATCAGCGCCGCCGTGACCAGCGCCATGCCCAGCATGCGCGGTGTGCGGATGGCCGTGCGCAGATCATCTGTGCGGCCCAGCAAAACAAGCGCCACCAGTGCGAAGGGCACGGCCCAGATGACGCGATGCGCGATCACCTCGACGGTTGGGACATGATCCAGTGCCTTGAAATAAAACGGCAACATCCCCCAGATGGCGAAGGCTGCCCCCGCGAAGGCGAAGCCGCGCAGGCTGTCATCATTGTTCATGGCCGGTGCCTTCATCCGTCAGTCTTGTGCGCACTGCATCGATGAAGGCCTGACCGCGGCTTTCAAAATCGGCGAACTGGTCGAAACTTGCGGCCGCAGGCGCGAGAAGGACCACATCGCCCGGTTGCGCATCGGCCATGGCGCTGGCGACCGCGCGGTCCATGGTTTCACAAATCGCATGCTCGGTATCGCCCAGTTGCAGGGCGAAGTCGCGTGCGGAATGACCGATCAGATAGGCCTTGGTCACACGCCCAAGATATGGCGCAAGCGATGTGATGCCGCCATCCTTGCCCAAGCCCCCTGCGATCCAGCGAATATTGTCAAATGCCTGAAGGGCCTGTGCCGCGCTTTCGGCATTGGTGGCCTTGCTGTCATTGATGTAGCGGACGCCGCGCGCTTCTGCGACAAGCTGGCTGCGATGGGGCAGGCCGGTGAAACTGTGCATCGCATCCTCGACCATGCGCGGCGCAAGGCCAAGGCTGCGCGCCACCGCATAGGCCGCGCAGGCATTCTGGTGGTTATGCGCGCCCGGCAAGCCCTTGATCATGCGCAGGTCGATGGAGGCAACCTGCTTGCCGCGCCTGTATTCGGACAAGAACCCCTTGCGTGCAAATACGTTCCAGCCCGGCCCCGCCAGTTTCTGACCCGAGGAGATGCGGATCACGCGCATATCTTCGGGGTTTTGCGCCAGTTGTCCCGCCAGAAAACGCCCCTCGAATTCATCAACGCCAATCACGGCCCTGTCTGGCCCGCCTTCGGCAAACAGCCTGCGTTTGGCTGCAAAATACCCGCCCATTCCGTTGTGCCGGTCCAGATGGTCCGCAGACAGGTTGGTGAATACAGCAATATCGGGCGTCAGGGCGCGGGCCAGATCGGTCTGGTAGCTGGACAGTTCCAGAACCACCACCTCTCCGTCCTGTGGCGGGTCGATGGACAAGACCCCTTTGCCGATATTGCCTGCCATCTGCGTGGGGCGTCCTGCCTGTTCCAGAATGTGATGCAGCAGGGCCGTTGTCGTGGACTTCCCGTTTGATCCGGTGATGGCGACAACCTTGGGCGGCTGGTCGAATTCCATGGTCTGCACTGTGGCGAAGCTGCGGAAAAACAGCCCGATGTCGTTATCAACCGGCACACCGGCTGTGATGGCGCTGGCAATGATACGGTTGGGGGCCGGATAGAGATGCGGAATGCCCGGACTGACGATTAGTGCGGCAACGCCGGACCAGTCCACCCTGGACAGGTCATGCAGGGGAATGCCCTTGGCCTCGGCCGTGGCGCGGGTATCGGGGCTTTCATCCCAAGCCAGCGGAATGGCGCCGCCGGCGTCCAGCGCCGCGCAGGTTGCCATGCCCGAACGCCCCAGCCCCAGCACGGCGACGCGCACCCCTTTATATCCTTGGATCGGGATCATGGTTGTGGCCCTTCCTTGCTGGCGCATGCGACATATCTGGCGTTTTGGGCCATGTGGACGGGGCTTGCAAGGACAGCTTTGTGCCCGCGCATGATTGGCGCATATGCGGGGCTGTGTCGAATCACTTATGTACGAATTTGGCCACAAAGCTTTGCACTTATTGCGCGCCCTGTGTTTGCGCTGACATGAGCTGTCCGATCAAACCTGTGTCAGGAATGTGGCAGAAACGCGGTAACAACTATGTGTAGAAAATAATATGAAAACAACGGTTTCCTGCGGTGCAGCGAAAATTATTGACTGTATTGACAGATTATCTGTTAATTAATTTACAAAAAAATCGTTTAGTTAAAAAAAGTTACACAATCTTTGACGAATGCGTTATACAGGCGTTGGGGAAGGGCGCTGTCCAGTGTGACGCGCCGGAAATTCATGGGGGGAGTTGCCGCATTTTGCGGCGCATCGGTCCCCCTGACGACTGGAGGACGATTCATGTCAAATATCTATCCCGCTTCTGATGATTTCGTGGCCAATGCGCATATTGATGCGGCCAGGTATGATCAGATGTATGCCGCGTCGATCAAAGACCCGGACAGTTTCTGGGCCGAGCATGGCAAGCGCATTGACTGGATCAAGCCCTTCACCAAGGTCAAGAACACGACATTCGAATATGGCAAGGTAGATATCAAGTGGTTTGAAGATGGCACGCTGAATGTGTCCGCAAACTGCATCGACCGCCATATCGCGACACGCGGCGACCAGACCGCGATTATCTGGGAACCCGACGAGGTGACGACCCCCGCCCAGCACATCACCTACAAACAACTGCTGGAACAGACTTCGCGTATGGCCAATGTGCTGAAGGCGCAGGGCGTGGGCAAAGGTGACCGCGTTGTCATCTATTTGCCGATGATCCCCGAAGCTGCTTATGCAATGCTGGCTTGTGCGCGTATCGGGGCCATTCATTCCATCGTATTTGCAGGCTTCTCGCCCGATGCGCTGGCCGACCGGATCAATGGTTGCGGCGCGAAGGCTGTGATCACCGCCGACAGTGCGCCGCGCGGTGGTCGCCGCACACCGTTGAAGACCAATACCGACAAGGCGTTGCAGCACTGCTCGGACAAGGTGAAATGCCTTGTTGTCAAACACACTGGCGACCAGACGACATGGATTGACGGGCGCGAAGTTGACCTGCGCGCCGAAATGGCCGCTGCAAGCGCGGACTGCGCCCCTGTCGAGGTGGGCGCGGAAGATCCGCTGTTCATCCTGTATACGTCCGGCTCGACCGGCAAGCCCAAGGGCGTGGTGCATACATCGGGCGGGTATCTGGTCTATGCGTCGATGACGCAGCAGATGACCTTCGATTACCATGATGGCGATGTGTTCTGGTGCACCGCCGATGTGGGTTGGGTTACCGGCCACAGCTATATCGTTTATGGCCCGCTGGCCAATGGCGCAACGACGATCATGTTTGAAGGCGTGCCAACCTATCCTGATGCAGGCCGGTTCTGGGAAGTTTGCGCCAAGCACAAGGTCAACCAGTTCTACACCGCGCCTACCGCCATTCGTGCGCTGATGGGGCAGGGCACCGAATGGGTGGAAAAGCACGACCTGTCATCGCTGAAATTGCTGGGGTCCGTGGGTGAGCCGATTAACCCCGAAGCGTGGAACTGGTATAACACCCATGTCGGCAAGGGCCGCTGCCCGATTGTAGATACATTCTGGCAGACCGAAACTGGCGGGCATATGATCACATCGCTGCCCGGCGCGATCCCGAACAAGCCCGGATCAGCCACCAAACCGTTTTTCGGCGTCCAGCCAGAGGTGCTGGATGCCGCAACCGCAGAAGTGCAGACCAGCACTGTTGCGGAAGGTGTGTTGTGCATCAAGGACAGCTGGCCCGGACAGATGCGCACGCTTTGGGAAGATCACGCCCGCTTCGAGGAGGCGTATTTCAGCCAGTATAAGGGCTATTATTTCACTGGTGACGGCTGCCGCCGCGACGAGGATGGCTATTACTGGATCACGGGCCGCGTTGATGATGTGATCAACGTATCCGGCCACCGCATGGGCACCGCCGAGGTGGAATCCGCACTTGTCGCGCATGAAGCTGTGGCCGAGGCCGCGGTCGTGGGCTACCCGCATGATATCAAGGGGCAGGGCATTTACGCCTATGTCACCCTGATGAATGGCGTAGAGCCGACAGATGATCTGCGCAAGGAACTGGTAAAATGGGTGCGCGCCGAGATTGGCCCGATCGCCTCGCCCGATCTGATCCAGTGGGCGCCTGGCCTGCCCAAGACCCGTTCGGGCAAGATCATGCGCCGTATTCTGCGCAAGATTGCAGAAAACGATTATGGCGCATTGGGTGATACATCGACGCTGGCCGAACCGGCGGTGGTGGATGATCTGATCGAAAACCGCATGAACAGGGCGTGACAGGGATGAACGAGACAATGACAAAATCCGCTGTCCTTATCCTGCTTGGCCCCCCGGGTGCGGGCAAGGGAACGCAGGCCCGCATGCTGGAGGAGCGGTTTGGGCTGGTCCAGTTGTCGACGGGTGATCTGCTGCGTGCCGCAGTCGCGGCAGGCACGGATGCAGGCAAGCAGGCGCAAGCGGTGATGGCCGCAGGCGGCCTTGTCAGCGACGAGATTGTTCTGGCGATCCTGCGTGACCGTATGGCCGAACCTGACACGGCAAAAGGTGTTATTCTGGACGGCTTCCCCCGCACAGCCAAACAGGCCGAAGCGCTGGATGCGCTGCTTGCGGATCAGGGCATGACGCTGGGCGCGGCAATTTCGCTGGATGTGGACGACGCCGCGATGGTTGAACGCGTTTCAGGGCGCTACACCTGCGCCAAATGCGGCGAAGGCTACCATGACAGTTTCAAGACCCCCGCGGTTGCAGGTGTCTGCGACAAATGTGGCAGCACCGAGTTCAAGCGCCGCGCAGATGACAATGCCGAAACAGTCAGCGCGCGGCTGGACGCCTATCATGCGCAGACCGCCCCCCTGATTGCCTATTATGAAGGGCAGGGCGCGTTGAAGCGGGTTGATGCTATGGGCCAGATTGACCGTATTGCGGGCGATCTGGCAGCGATCGTCACCGATGTGACGTCGTAGACTTCCGGGCAACCGGTTCGGCACCAACTGGTGCCCGCATGCAGGCGCTTTCTGAATTGGCGCGCCTGCAAACACCCAAGCTTTGCCTTGGGACAAAGAGAGGATGCCTGCTTCATACCGAAGCAGGCGCAGGAGGAAACTGGGAGACGTCACAATGTCAGACAAATCGACAGACGCCTACTGGAAGGCCAATGTGCGCATCATCACCATCTGCATGGTGATCTGGGCGCTTGTGTCCTTCGGGTTCGGCATCGTTCTACGCCCGCTTATCGCGGGTATTCCGGTCGGTGGCACCGATCTGGGGTTCTGGTTCGCACAGCAGGGGTCCATGCTGACCTTCATCGCGCTGGTCTTTTATTACCGCTCTTACATGAACAAACTCGATAAAGAGTTTGGCGTGGAAGAATAAGGGAGGCTGAGTAATGGATCAGTTTGTAATCAACCTTATCTTCGTCGGCGGCTCTTTCGCGCTCTATATCGGGATCGCGATCTGGGCGCGTGCCGGCTCGACTGCTGACTTTTACGCGGCATCGCGTGGCGTCAACCCTGTTGTCAACGGTGCGGCAACGGCTGCTGACTGGATGTCGGCGGCGTCCTTCATCTCGATGGCCGGTTTGATTGCGGCCGTTGGCTATGGCAACTCGACCTACCTTATGGGCTGGACGGGCGGTTATGTTATCCTGGCGCTGCTTCTGGCCCCCTATCTGCGCAAATTCGGCCGCTTCACAGTGCCCGATTTCATTGGTGACCGTTTCTATAGCCAGACAGCGCGCCTTGTGGCTGTGATTTCGCTTCTGGTTATGTCGATCACCTATGTGATCGGTCAGATGACTGGTGCTGCGGTGGCATTCTCGCGCTTTCTGGAAGTGGACAGCACCACGGGCCTGTTCATCGCATCGGCAGTTGTTTTCTGCTACGCGGTTCTGGGCGGCATGAAGGGCATCACCTACACGCAGCTGGCACAATATGTCGTGCTGATCATCGCCTACACCATTCCGGCGGTCTTCATCTCGTTGCAGCTAACCGGCAACCCGCTGCCGCAGCTTGGCCTGTTCTCAACCCATACGGAATCCGGCCAGCCATTGTTGCAGACGCTGAACGAAGTGCTGATGGAATTGGGCTTCAATGACTATACCGGCAACCACGGATCAACCTTCAACATGGTGCTCTTCACCCTGTCGCTGATGATCGGTACTGCTGGTCTGCCACACGTCATCATCCGCTTCTTCACGGTTCCGAAAGTGGCCGATGCGCGCACATCAGCAGGCTGGGCGCTGGTTTTCATCGCACTGCTGTACACGGTTGCTCCGGCTGTGGGTGCAATGGCGCGTCTGAACATCATCACCACGCTTTATCCTGAAGGTGTACAGGGTGAACCGCTGGCATTTGATGCAAAGCCGGACTGGATGCTGAACTGGGAACGCACAGGTTTGCTGCGCTTCGAGGACAAGAACGGCGATGGCCTGATCCAGTACTATAACGAAGCCAATCCGCCCGCCCGTGCCATTGAAGAAGGCTGGGAAGGCAACGAGATGGTGTTGTTCAACAACGACATCCTTGTTCTGGCAAACCCTGAAATTGCACAGCTTCCCGGTTGGGTTATCGGCCTGATTGCGGCGGGTGGTCTGGCAGCGGCGTTGTCCACGGCGGCAGGTCTGTTGCTGGCGATTTCGTCAGCGGTCAGTCACGACCTGATCAAGTCGATGATCAATCCTGGTATCTCGGAGAAGGGTGAACTGCTTGCCGCCCGGATCTCGATGGCGTTTGCGATTGCGCTGGCGACCTATCTGGGTCTCAACCCGCCGGGCTTTGCGGCGCAGGTTGTGGCGTTGGCCTTCGGTCTGGCGGCGTCGTCGCTGTTCCCGGCCATCATGATGGGCATCTTCTCGAAGAAGATGAACTCCTCGGGGGCGATTGCAGGTATGATCGTTGGCCTCGGTTCGACGGTTCTGTATATCTTCACCTATCTGGGTTGGTTCTTCATCCCCGGCACCAACATGCTGGCCAACACCCCCGACAACTGGCTGTTCGGCATTTCGCCGCTTAGCTTCGGTGCGGTTGGTGCGATGCTGAACTTTGCAGCCGCCTATGTCGTCAACAAGATGACCGGCGATGCGCCTGCAGAAATTCAGGAATTGGTCGAAGGTATCCGCGTGCCCAAAGGCGCTGGCGCGGCTGTCGATCACTGATCTGACGCAAAGACACAGGCCTGTCCCCGTGATATCGGGGGCAGGTCGACCCAAATCCGGGCCGGTGCAAACAGGACAACGAACATGACCCAAAGCGCCCCGAAGGTTCTGGAATTCCTGCAATCCGTGCACCCGTATGATTCACTGCCGCAGGACGAGTTGGCGCGTGTCGCCAATTGCTTCAGCCGCAGCGAGGTGCCCGCAGGCACCACCATATATACAGAAGGCGATCCGATAGAGGGGGTCTATCTGGTCAAGTCCGGCGCGATCGAGGTGACCGACACGCATGGCGCGCTGGTGTCCATTCTGGCCCCGCGCAATTCCTTCGGGGAACGGGGGTTGTTGCGGGACGGGCGCGCAGTCACGACCGCGACAACCACAGCAGCTTCTGTCCTGCTATGCCTGCCCGCAAGCGAACTTCGATATCTGATCGCGAATTTTCCCGCATTTGAACGGTTCTTCAGTCGTGGCGTGCCGTCAGGCGGAAAACTGGGGCGACAGAACGACCTTGCCACGCTGAAAGTCGCAGACCTGATGGCGCGCAAGCCCATCACGGCAACCCCGCAAATGAGCGCGCAGGAAGCCGCGAAAATGATGCGCGACAACCGCATTTCCTGTGTGGCCGTGGTTGATGGTGACAGGTTGGCGGGCATCGTGACAACGCGCGATCTGTCTGGCCGCGTGCTGGCAGAAGGACGCGGGCTGGATACGCCGCTGGCCGATGTCATGACGCCGGACCCGTTGGCCCTGTCGCCCAATTCGCTGGGGTCTGATATTCTGCATATGATGCTGGAGCACCGTATCGGTCATTTGCCTGTCGTGCGGGATGACAAGCTGGTGGGCATGATTACCCAGACCGACCTGACACGGTTTCAGGCGATCAGTTCGGCGCAGTTGGTGCGCGACGCAGCTGTCGCCGAAACCTACAGCGATCTGGCCCATGTTACCGAACGTATTCCGCAATTGCTGCTGCAACTGGTGGGTGCACATAACGCCCATGATGTGGTGACGCGACTGATTACCGATATTGCCGACACAGTTACGCGGCGTTTGCTGAAACTGGCCGAGGAAAAGCTGGGTCCGCCCCCTGTGCCCTATCTTTGGGCGGCTTGCGGCAGTCAGGGCCGGCAGGAACAGACAGGCGTCAGCGATCAGGATAACTGCATCATTATTGATGACAGCGTAACGCCTGACGACATGTCGTATTTTGCGGATCTGGCGCGGTTTGTGTCGGACGGGCTGGATGCGGCAGGTTATTTTTACTGCCCCGGTGACATGATGGCGACCAATCCGCGCTGGTGCCAGCCTGCGCGCGTCTGGCGGCGGTATTTTCAAGGCTGGATCAATTCCCCCTCGCCAGAGGCGCAGATGCTGGCGTCGGTCATGTTCGATCTGCGTCCGATTGGTGGACAAGCCAGCCTGTTTCGGGATTTGCAGGATGAAACACTGGCTGCTGCCAGCAAGAACTCGATCTTTGTTGTTCACATGATCTCGAATTCCATCAAGCATTCCCCGCCCCTTGGGCTGCTGCGGGGGTTTGCCACCATTCGTTCGGGCGAGCATAAGAACCATGTCGATATGAAGCTGGGCGGTGTGGTTCCCGTGACCGATCTGGCGCGCGTGTATGCGTTGCGCGGACGAATCACCGCCGTCAACACCCGCGCGCGCCTGCTGGCCGCCGAGGAGCAGGGCATCATCTCGGTGTCGGGGGCGCGCGACCTGATTGAAGCCTATGATCTTATTGCCGATTTGCGACTTGAAAATCAGGCAACGCTGGTTCGTATGGGGCGCAAGCCCGACAATTTTCTTGCGCCCTCCGACCTGTCGGATTTCGAGCGTAGCCACTTGCGCGATGCGTTCGTCGTTGTGCGCACAATGCAATCAGCCGTTGGCCAGATTGCCGGAACACTTGGTTAAAAGGACCACCCCGAATGATCTTGGAATTTCTGGCAGTTATCGTCGCAGGTTTTGGCGGCTTTGGCGTGACCCACCTTCTGCACCGGCTCAGCAAGCGGACGCTGCCTGACTGGATTGTGCCCGTCGGCGCGGCCACTGGCATGTTATGCATGGTCATCTGGCTGGAATACACATGGGCCGGACGGTTTCAGGCGGGCCTGCCGGATGATGTGACTGTCGTCAGCAAAAACGAACAACGTATCTGGTATCGCCCCTGGACCTATATGGTGCCATTGACGACGCGTATTGCCGCCGTCGACAACCGTGTGCGCCAGACAAACAATATCAACCCTGATCTGGTGCTGACAGGCATCATACTGAAGGAACGCTGGGCGCTGACCTTCGGTTTCCAGTCGCTGTTCGATTGCGCCACGGCGCGACGTGCCGACCTGACAGAAGGCACGCGGTTGAATGAACAGGGAATCCCGCTGGCTGCGGAATGGTATCAGCTGTCGCCAGAAGACCCGTATCTTATCGTCGCATGTGGAGGAGGAACCGCATATGGAGGACCGCGCGAAGAAGGTTCAGATTCTGGTGGTCGAGGATGAGGACAACATTGCGATAGCGCTGGACTATCTTCTGACCCGCGAAGGCTATGCGCAGACCCGGCTTGCGACCGGGGCAGGGGCCGTGAACCTTATTCGCGACACCAAGCCGGATCTGGTGCTGCTGGATGTCATGTTGCCCGAAGTGTCCGGATATGAGATTTGCCAGACAGTGCGCGCCGATCCTGACTGCGCTGCTGTGCGTATCCTGATGATGACCGCGCGCGGTTCTGCCATGGAGCGGCGCAAGGGGTTGGCCATGGGGGCGGACGGGTTCATTTCAAAACCATTCGAGTTGAAAGAACTGCGCGAGGAAGTCCGCAAGATTCTGGCCGGGGAAACTGCGCAGACATCGGACAGCACTGATGCTTGAAAAGCTTGGTTTGCGTATCCGGATTTTGCTGTTTTTTGCCTTATTGGCAGTGGGCGCGATTGGCGCGGTCGCATTGGCCAGCTGGCTGGTTTTGTCGCGGGTTGATGGCGGTGCTGATCTGCTTGCGCCTATGGCACAGGCGGGCATTCTGGCGGGGTTCCTGATCCTGTTTCTGGTAACTGGCGTCTGGTATCTGTTCGACATGAATGTGGCACGCGCGATTGACGGGTTGGCCAATGCCATTCGTGCCCGCGCGCATGCGGATGTGCAGGGCGATCTGGGCCGCGACAGGGACCGCGCGCGCTATCTTGGTGACCTTGCGCCAGCCGCTGCCGAGATATCGCAATCTCTGGCGCAGACCCGGTCCGCGCTGGCGGAATCCGTTGCGCGCGAAACATCGCGCCTGTCATCGGAAAAGGCGCGTCTGGAAAAACTGCTGGCGGATGTGCCGGTGGCCGTGTTGCTATGCACCGCCGATTATCAGCTGGCCTTTTACAACGGGCAGGCCGTCACCATTCTGGAGGCGGGCGACGCGCCGGGGCTGGACCGCAATTTGCTGGATTACCTGCGCGAAGGGCCGGTGCGCCATGCCTATGAACGTCTGGCCAAGCTGAACGACCCAGAAGCGGCATCCGACCTGATTTGCGCCACCACCAGCAGCGGACGGTTGTTGTCGGGGCGCATGCGGGTGTTGCGGCGGACCGAGCATACACAACGTCCCGGTTTCGTGCTGACCTTGCGCGATGTCACTGCCGATCTGGCCGCCCATGCCGCCCGCGAGGCCCTGCTGGCCGAAGTGTTCGACCGCGTGCGCAGGCCGGCGGCGAATTTGCAGACTGTCATCGGGGTTATTTCCGAAGACAGTGAAATGGCGCAAGCGGCGGATCTGACAGCGGCAATGCTGTCCGAAGTGCAGGGGCTGACCGCCGCCATCACCGAGTTGGGCCAACGCTATGACGCGGGGCGCAATGACTGGCGCCCGCTGTCGCAAATACGCTCGCGCGATCTGATGGACGGGGTGCGCGCACAGTTCGAAAGCCTTGATCTGGATTTGCAGACTGACGGGCCGGAACTGATGCTGACCTGTGACGGGTTTGAACTGGCGCTGTTGCTGCGCTGGATGGGGCACAGACTGGCGCAGGCAGGGCATGCCCGCAGCTTCCGGCTGGTTCTTGCCGAAGAGGACGGGCCGGGCGCGGTGCTGGATCTGGTCTGGCAGGGCCCGCCATTGCCAGTGGGCGTGTTCGATTCGTGGCTGACGGAACCGCTGGACCCCGACACGCCCGACCTGACAGCGCGCGCGGTGCTGAATGCCCATGCGACCGAAGCCTGGACCGAAACCCGCGGCGATAGCGGGGGCGCTGTGCGCCTGCCCATTCCCAACGCGCGCCGCGCCACAACCCGCCCTGCACCGATCCAGCGCGAGGTTGTCTATGATTTCGAGTTGCTGTCAAAGGCGCGCAATGCAGGCGTTCTGGAAAGCAAGCTGGAAGATCTGACCTATGTGGTGTTCGATACCGAAACCACTGGCCTGACACCGTCCAGCGATGAAATTGTGCAGATCGCGGCTGTGCGCGTGGTCAATGGCCGCCGCGTGAAGCGCGAGGTGTTCGACACATTGGTCGACCCCGCCCGCGCCATCCCGCCATCCTCGACCGAGGTGCATGGCATTACCGATGATATGGTCAAGGGTGCCCCCGGCATGACCGAAGCGGGCAAGCGGTTTCACGATTTCGCGCGCGGCGCGGTGCTGGTCGCCCATAATGCGCCTTTTGACATGGAATTTCTGCGCAGGCATGAAAAATCCATGGGCGTGCGTTTTGATCATCCGGTGCTGGATACAGTGCTGTTGTCGGCGGTGGTGTATGGCCAGTTGGAACAGCATTCGCTGGATGCGCTGACTGCGCGATTGGGGATCACCATCCCCGAAGAGGCCCGCCACACAGCCATAGGGGACACTGTGGCCACCGCCGATGCATTTCTGAAGCTGATACCAATGCTGAAAGCGCGTGGGTTGCTGACATTCGGCGATGTGCTGGGCGAAGTGCGCCGCCACGGACGGTTGCTGAAAGACCTGAACTGAGCCTTGCGTGTGCGGCTCTGGACAAAGCCCGCGTCATCGGTGGGCCGCAGAACGGCCCACCGATGACGCGTCGGCCTGCGGTTTTGGCACCGCGCCAACGAAAAAGGCAGCCCTTGCCGGACTGCCTTTTCCAATGCCTTGCGCTGCTGCTTACAGCTTTTCTGTCAGTTCGGGGACCATGGTGAACAGATCGCCCACAAGCCCGTAATCGGCCACCTGGAAAATGGGGGCTTCTTCGTCCTTGTTGATGGCGACGATGATCTTGCTGTCCTTCATGCCGGCCAGGTGCTGGATCGCGCCGGAAATGCCTACGGCGATATACAGATCAGGTGCCACGACCTTGCCGGTCTGGCCCACCTGCCAGTCATTGGGCGCATAACCGGAATCGACCGCCGCGCGCGATGCACCGACCGCCGCGCCCAGTTTGTCGGCCAGCCCCTCGATCAGTTTGAAGTCGTCTTCCGACCCCACACCGCGCCCGCCGGAGACGACGACCTTGGCCGATGTCAATTCGGGCCGGTCGCTGGCGGCGACCTTGTCCTCGATCCATTCGGACAGGGCAGGGGTGTCAGCGGCTGAAATGGTTTCAACACTGGCGGATCCGCCTTGTCCCGCCGCATCAAAGGTGGATGTGCGGATCGTCAGAACCTTGGTTGCATCGCCGGATTTGACAGTCTGGATGGCATTGCCTGCATAGACCGGCCGCTCGAATGTGTCAGCATCCACAATGCCCGACACATCAGACAGCACCATCACATCCAGAAGGGCGGCGACGCGCGGCATGATGTTTTTTGCATCCGTCGTGGCGGGGGCTGCGATATGGCTGTAATCGCCCGCAAGGCTGACAATCAGCGCGGCGGTGGGTTCGGCCAGCCGGTGGCCCAGACTTGCATCCTCGGCGCACAGAACCTTGGCCACACCGTCGATCTTTGCGGCGTTTGCTGCCGCCTCGGCGGCGCTGGCGCCTGCGCATAGCACTGTCACATCGCCAAGTTGCGCCGCAGCCGTCACGGCCTTGGCGGTTGCGTCCATGTTCAATGCACCATCGGTGACTTCGGCCAGAAGAAGAACTGCCATCAGATTACCCCCGCTTCATCTTTCAGTTTCGCCAGCAATTCATCGACCGAGCCGACCTTGACCCCCGCAGAGCGCGCGGCAGGTTCCGTCGTTTTCACGATTTCCAGACGCGGGCTGACATCCACGCCGTAATCGGCGGGTATCTTTTCATCCAGCGGCTTTTTCTTGGCCTTCATGATGTTGGGCAGCGATGCGTAGCGCGGTTCATTCAGGCGCAGGTCGACGCTGATAATCGCGGGCAGTTTGACCTTGATGGTTTGCAAGCCGCCGTCCACTTCGCGTGTTACGGTCGCGTGTTCCCCTTCAACCGACACTTCGGATGCGAAGGTTGCTTGCGCCCAGCCGGTCAGCGCGCCCAGCATCTGGCCGGTTGCGTTCATATCGTTATCGATGGCCTGTTTGCCGCACAACACGATTTGCGGCTGTTCTTCGTCGATCACGGCCTTCAGCAGTTTCGCCACTGCCAGTGGTTCGATATCGGTATGCACATCATCAGCGGCATTGATTAGAATTGCACGGTCCGCCCCCATCGCCAAAGCGGTGCGCAGGGTTTCCTGCGCCTGCTTTACACCAATGGACACCGCGACGATTTCTGTCACAACACCTTTTTCCTTCAGGCGGATCGCTTCCTCGACTGCGATTTCGTCAAACGGATTCATCGACATTTTGACATTCGCCAGATCGACCCCGCTGCCATCCGCCTTCACACGGACTTTCACGTTATAGTCGATCACGCGCTTGACTGGCACCAGAACCTTCATTGGCGTGTATCTCCCTTTAGCAAAGCTTGATTGGTTCTACCGAGTTGCACTTGCAGAAAACAATGCAAAAACGACATGATGGCGAAGCCCGACGCCGCGTTACAGCATATGTCTGCGCTAACGGTTTGCGCCCGGAACCCAAAGGATGTCATCTGCACCGTTGTTATTGGCAATGCGTCCGGCAACGAACAGCCAGTCCGACAGACGGTTCAGGTATTTCACGGCCGATTCGTTGACCCCCTCGATCGTGGACAGGGCAACCGTTTCGCGTTCCGCGCGCCGCGCCACTGTGCGGCACAGGTGGAAATGTGCCGCCAAGGCCGACCCGCCGGGCAGGATAAAACTGCGCAATGGTTCCAGATCGGCGTTCATGGCGTCGATTTCGCGTTCCAGCCGGTCCACCTGAGAGGGGATCATGCGAAGGGGGGTATATTCCGCATCCTTGTCGCGCTCCATGTCGGGGCGGCACAGGTCCGCGCCCAGATCAAACAGATCGTTCTGGATGCGTGACAGCGCCTGCACCATATCGTCGCTGGCATGCAAGCGGGCCAGACCCAGCGTCGCGTTCAGTTCGTCAACCGTGCCATAGGCCGTGACACGTTGCGAATGCTTGGCCACGCGCGCCCCGTTTCCCAGTGCGGTTTCGCCGGAATCGCCGGTGCGGGTGTAGATCTTGTTCAGCACAACCATGGGTCAGGCTCCTTTGGAACGGAAATAGGCAAAAGCGACAATCAGGACCACCGCAATGAACTGTGCATACAGCCGGTAGCGCATCATCCTGTTGCCGTGTTTGCGGTTGAACTCGCCGCCTTTGGCGAACCCGCCGATACCGATCAGCAGCACCGCCAGAACCACCAGCGACGCAAACGCCGCGATCAGGAACATCGGGTCTTGCAGCAACATGTCGGGAACTCCTTATCGATTTGGCTGCAACTTAATCGTCCCCGCGCCAATTGCGAGGGCAAAACCGGCCCTTGCTACAATTTGCCCAAAACATAATCCAGCACGCGCGTCGGCAGAACACGCCGCAAGCCCCCCAGAATATAGGTTGGCGTTGTGACATAATAGCGCGGACGCGGGCGGCGGCTTTCAAGCGCGGCAATCAGTCGGCGGGTCACCGCATCGGGGGGCAGTTCAAAGAAATCGGGTTCTGATTTGTCATAAAGACGTGCCCGCAGCGTGTCGCGATACTGCTGCGCGCGGGGGCTGTTTTCCCAGTCGATCCAGCGTTCGAAATGCGGGATGGAATTCTGCCGTATGCGCGATGTCACCGGTCCCGGTTCAATAAGTATGACATGAATTCCGGTGTCTGCCAGTTCCAGACGCAGTACATCCGACAGCCCTTCAAGCGCGAATTTCGTCGCGACATAGGCCCCGCGCCATTTCAGCCCCGCCAGTCCCAGAACAGATGAGTTCTGCACAATGCGCCCGTGACCCTGTGCACGCATGACAGGCAGGACTGCGCGTGTCAGTTCGTGCCAGCCAAACAGGTTCGTCTCGAATATGCTGCGCAGCGCGTCAGTGGGCAGGTCTTCCGTCGCGCCGGGAATTGCAAACGCGCCATTATTGAACACCGCATCCAGCGTGCCGCCTGTCACCTCAAGCGTGCGGGCCAAGGCGTCATGGATGGTTGCCTTATCCGTATAATCCAGAACAAAGCTGTCCAGCCCTTCACTGCGCAACCTGTCGCAGTCTTCGGGGTTGCGGCATGTCGCAAACACCTGCCAGCCGCGTCTGGACAGGGTGTGCGCCGCATTGTGGCCTATTCCTGATGAACAGCCCGTAATCAAGATAGAAGGCATTATGTCCCTTGCGCGTCGGGGCTGGCAGGTGTTAATTCGACCACGCTTCCCGCTTGCGATAGATCGTCGAAGGCGCAATGTCCAGTTCACGCGCGGCCTTTGGCGCAGATCCCGCATTGCGCCGGATCGCAGAGGTGATGACCAATTCCTCGATCTCGGCCATGGTCATACCGCTTAGGACATCAGCGGGGGTCGCCCCGGATGTCAGGCCGGTTTGCGCGATGGCTGTTTCAGCACCGGCATGACTGACAAGCTCGGGCGGCAGCATTTGCGGGGTAATGGTCGGGCCGTCATGCAAGACCACGGCCAGACGCAGGACATTCACCAGTTCACGCAGATTCCCCCGCCATGGTGCCTTGCGGAAGATTGCAGCAGTGTCGCTGGACAGGCCGGTAAAGGTTTTGCCTTCTTCCTGTGCGATCTGGACCAGCAGGTGACGGGCAAGAATGTTCACATCCTCGCCACGGTCGCGCAGGGGCGGGACATGCATGGGAATGACGAACAGCCTGTAATACAGATCCTCGCGCAGCTTGCCACTGCGCATTTCTTCTGCCGGATCACGGGTTGCAGCGCAAATGACGCGGACATCAACCCTGACCGCTTCACCGCCGCCAGTGGGTGCGGCCGTGCCGTTTTGCAGGAAATGCAGCAACCGCGCCTGAACCGACGGCGCCATGTCATGGATGTTTTCCAAAAACAGGGTGCCCGCATCAGCCTTGACCAATGCGCCTGCCTTGATGCCCGATGACGGGGCGTTACCGCGTTGCGCCTGTCCGAACAGTTCCGCTTCCTGTGCGTCATGCGGGATGGCGCTACAGTTGAATGTGACAAACCGGTTCTTGGATCGCGCCGATTTCAGGTGCACCGCGCGGGCGCAAAGTTCCTTGCCGGTGCCACTTTCGCCCAGCACGAATACCGGCGCCATGGACGTTGCGACCGCGCTGATCTTTTCATACAGGTGCTGCATCACCTCGGACTGGCCAAGGAAGGTCGAGTCGATGACTTCGGTGGTCTGGCTGTTGCTGGAAACATCAGCGGGCAAATCACGCTGGCACTCCGCATGCGCGTTGGCGACAGCACTTATCAGGCGGATATCACCCAAGGGCTTGACCAGAAAGTCATGTGCGCCTGCGCGCGTCGCCTCGACTGCGGCATTGACCGACCCGTTTGCGGTAATGACAATAATGCGCGTGCTGGGGTGAAGGGCCAGCATTTCGCGCATGACGACCATGCCATCGGAATCCGGCAGCATAAGGTCCAGCAAAACGACATCGGGTTTTGATTCCGTAAATTTCGACAGCGCCTCCTGACCATTCGAGGCGCATATGGCGTTATACCCCGCTTTGCGCAGGATTGTCCGGTAAAGCATCTGCAAGGATGGCGTGTCTTCGACAAGCAGAAGCGAGGACATTGTGGACTGGGTACTCATGTTTACATTCATTTACATATTCTCGATACATTGCGACAAGGCGGTTCGAACACGATCACATTCAGCGACCATATCGGGTAATGTAGCGGCAAGTGCCGCGCTGTCCTTACTTTGCGCCAATTTTTCCGCGCGCAAAGATATTTCCGGTAGAACATGCGCACCGACTGTCAGTGCCAGCCCCTTCATTTCATGCGCGATAAGGTGAATAGCACGAAAGTTCACCGCTGTGCCCAAGGGAAGATGTGCTTGCAAGTCGCTGTGCAAGCGCGTGAAGTCCTGTTCAAGCTGTTCAGCCAATGCGGCTGCAACATCACTGCCACCAGTTTCTAGCAAGTCGAGGAACGTTTTTTGGTCGAGCACTTCGGATGTCATAATTTTGCCCAAATTGCTAAATAACTTTCGCTGCTTTAATTTTATCCCATCCCTTTACTAGAGTATAGCCAGCATATTGCAACCTTACGGAGAGCATACAAGTTTGAGGGCATATGGCCTATTGATTAATAAAATTTGACCCCGACAGCAGAAAAGCGGGTTGTTGCGTTGTGAAATCACACAGCCCGTCAAACGGTTCAGCCAAGGCGTCGCCGTGAATTCACATGACAACGCCCCCGTGATTCGGGGGCGGGCTTGCGGATCGTGGGCCGCGTTCCCTTGCTGGTTTCATTCCGGTGGCCGTGGATCATGCGCGGCAACAAGGCCGCGCATGACACAGTTCAGCCCTTCGGATAGCCCAGACCTTGCAGCGCGTTCGCAATTTCCGGCAGGATCGCGGGATCATCAATCGTGGCGGGCATCTTGTATTCCTTGCCATCCGCAATGCTGACCATGGTTGCGCGCAAGATCTTGCCTGACCGTGTCTTGGGCAGTCGATCCACGACAACTGCAAGTTTGAACGCCGCAACCGGACCAATCTTGTCACGGACCAGCTTCACACATTCGGCGACAATATCCGCATTTGCGCGGGTTGTGCCGGAATTCAGGCACAGGAACCCCAGCGGCAACTGCCCCTTTAATTCATCCGCGACGCCGATCACGGCGCATTCTGCAACATCGGGGTGGCTGGACAGCACTTCTTCCATGCCGCCGGTTGACAGGCGGTGTCCGGCGACATTGATGACATCATCCGTGCGCGCCATGATGTAGACATAGCCATCGGCATCCATATACCCCGCATCCCCTGTGGCATAATAGCCGGGAAACTGGTCCAGATAGCTTTTGCGGAACCGTTCTGCGGCGTTCCACAGTGTGGGCAATGTGCCGGGGGGCAGGGGCAGCTTGATGGCGATTGCGCCCAATGTGTCGGGACCAAGCTTCTGCCCCCCCTCATCCAGAACATGAATGTCATATCCCGGCATGGCAACGGCGGGCGAGCCGAGCTTGACGGGCAAGGGTTCTACCCCCATCGGGTTCGCCGCAATCGGCCAGCCGGATTCGGTTTGCCACCAATGGTCGATGACGGGCACCTTCAACTGGTCTTGTGCCCATTCAATCGTGTCGGGGTCCGCGCGCTCGCCTGCCAGATAAACAGTTTTCAGGCAGCTCAGGTCATATTTGCGGATGAATTCGCCCTTGGGGTCTTCACGTTTGACAGCGCGGAACGCCGTTGGTGCGGTGAAGAAGCTTTTGACCTTGTGTTCGGAAATCACGCGCCAGAATGTCCCTGCATCCGGAGTGCCGACAGGCTTGCCTTCAAACACGATGGTGGTGTTGCCAGCGATCAGCGGCGCATAGCAGATATAGCTGTGCCCCACGACCCAACCCACATCGCTTGCCGCCCAGAACACGTCACCGGGATCGACATTATAGATATTCTTCATCGTCCATTGCAGGGCGACCAGATGGCCCGCAGTCGGGCGCACAACCCCTTTGGGCTGGCCGGTGGTGCCGGACGTATACAACACATAGGCGGGGTGGTTCCCTTCAACCGGCACACAGGCCGCAGGGTCTATGCCATATTGAAACGCGTGCCAGTCATAATCCTGCCCGTCGGTCAGCTTGGCCACTTCCTGTTCACGCTGGAATATGACGCAGAAATCGGGCTTGTGCGTGGCCAGTTCAATCGCCCCGTCCAGAAGCGGTTTGTAATGGATCACACGCCCGGGTTCCAGACCGCAGCTTGCGGCGATAATGCATTTGGGCTGGGCATCATTGATCCGCACGGCCAGTTCATTGGCCGCAAACCCGCCAAACACAACCGAATGCACCGCCCCAAGGCGTGCACAGGCCAGCATTGCCTCCAGCGCTTCGGGGATCATGGGCATATAGATGATGACGCGGTCACCCTTTTGCACACCTTTGGCGCGCAGCGCGCCCGCAAGGTTGGCCACGCGGTCGCGCATTTCGCGGTATGTCAGCTCGCGTTTGGAATGGGTGACGGGGCTGTCATGGATTACCGCGATCTGATCACCGCGTCCGGCATCGACATGGCGGTCCAGTGCGTTCCAGCAGGTATTGACCAAACCGTCCCTGAACCATTCATACAGCGGGGCGTTGTCGTCGAACAAAGCCTTGGACGGGGGGCGCACCCAGTCGATTTTCTGCGCTTGTTCCATCCAGAACCCGTTGGGGTCCGAAATCGACCATTGGTGCAAATCGGCGTAACGCATGACTGTCCCTCCCGTGAACCTGAACACTGACCATCAGATAGACGACAGGACTGCGCGCGCGCAATCCTGTTAACGGGAACATAGCGGGTGTACCTGAAAGAATTTGCATGTCAGCTTTGCAAATTTTTGCAAATCCGATGCTTTGCGGGCGTCTTTCGGGGTTTCCGGGGCGGGTTTGCAAACCGTGATGCGGTTTTGGCCCTATCCGTAGATGGAAACAGGCGTGCCTGCCAGCGCCGACATGTTCAGCAGGCCGCGGGGTGTAATGGAGGGCGTGACAATATGCGCGGTGTTGCCCATACCCATCAGGATTGGCCCGACTTCCAGCGCGCCGCCCCGCATTTTCAGGATATTGCGCACCCCGCTTGCCGCGTCCGTATTGGCAAATATCAGAACATTCGCCGGTTCGGAAAACCGTGCGCTTGGCAGCATGCGCGCGCGCAATGCGGGGTCCAGCGCCGCGTCAACATGCATTTCCCCTTCATAGTCGAAATCCAGACCGGCCGCGTCCAGTATGTCCAGCGCGGCGCGCATATTGCGCCCCGAAGGCGTGTCCAGATTGCCGAACTGGCTGTGCGAGCAAAGCGCGATCTTGGGGTCCAGCCCGAAGCGGCGCACATGGCGGGCCGCGCCTATCGCGGTTTCTGCAATCTGTTGCGGGGTCGGGTTGGGGTGAACCTGCGTGTCGGCAATAAACAGGTTGCCTTCTTGCTGGATCATCAGGCTAAGCGCGCCGACAGGGTGGCGGTCCTTGTTGCCCAGAATCTGGGTGACATAGTTCAAATGCCACAGGAACTGGCCGAATGTCCCGCAAATCAGGCTGTCGGCATCCCCCCTGTGCACCATGATCGCCCCGATGGCGGTGGTGTTGGTGCGCAAGATGGCGCGCGCCAGATCAGGCGTGACCCCGCTGCGTTCCATCAAGCTGTGATAGCTTTGCCAGTAATCGCGGTAGCGCGGGTCATCTTGCGGGTTGACCAGTTCGAAATCCCGCCCGGGCTTGATGGACAGGCCCGCGCGTTCCAGCCGCATGTTCACCACCTCTGGCCGCCCGATCAGGATGGGCACTTCGGTGGTTTCTTCCAGCATGGCAGATGCGGCACGCAAGACGCGTTCATCCTCGCCTTCGGCAAAGACGATGCGCCGTGATGCGGCCTGCGCGGCTTCAAACACCGGCCGCATGATCATGGCCGAGCGGAAGACGGACGCATCAAGTGTGGCCTTATAGGCGGTCAGATCGTCCAGCGGGCGTTTTGCGACACCTGATTCCATCGCCGCCTTGGCCACCGCACTGGCCACAACGCCCATCAGGCGTGGGTCAAACGGTTTCGGAATCAGGTAATCCGGCCCGAAACTTAACTGTTCGCCCTTATAGGCGGCTGCCGCTTCGGCGCTGGTGGTGGCGCGTGCAAGCGCGGCAATCCCTTCGACACAGCCGATTTGCATGGCATCGTTGATTTCCGTCGCGCCCACATCCAGCGCACCACGAAAGATGAACGGAAAGCACAACACGTTATTGACCTGATTGGGAAAGTCGGACCGGCCAGTCGCGATAATCGCATCGGGTGCCACTTCGCGCACCTGATCGGGCAGGATCTCCGGTGTCGGGTTTGCCAGTGCGAAAATGATCGGGCGTTTGGCCATGCGCGCGACATGGGCGGGCGTCAGTGCGCCCGGACCGGACAGGCCCAGAAACAGGTCGGCACCGTCAATCACATCATCCAGCGTGCGCTTGTCAGTGGCTTGTGCGAAGGCGGATTTTTGCGGGTTCATGTCCTGCTCGCGGCCTTCATGGACCAGCCCGTGAATGTCGCACAGCCATATGTTTTCGCGCCGCACGCCCAGTTTGACCAGCATGTTCAGGCAGGCAATGCCCGCCGCCCCGCCGCCGGTGCTGACGATCTTGATATCTTCAAACGCCTTGCCTGCCACGCGCAACGCATTTGTGGCCGCAGCCCCCACAACAATGGCCGTGCCGTGCTGGTCGTCATGGAACACCGGAATGCCCATACGTTCGCGGCAGATCCGTTCCACGATGAAACAATCGGGCGCCTTGATATCTTCCAGATTGATCGCGCCGAAGGTGGGTTCCAGCGCGCAAACAATATCGGCCAGCCGTTCGGGGTCCGGCTCGTTCAGTTCAATATCGAAACAGTCGATATTGGCGAATTTCTTGAACAGGACGGCCTTGCCCTCCATCACGGGTTTTGAAGCCAGCGCGCCGATATTGCCAAGGCCCAGAACGGCCGTGCCGTTGGTGACCACTGCCACCAGATTGCCGCGCGCGGTGTAGCGGGCGGCATCTTCGGGGTTTGCCTTGATTTCCAGACAGGCCTCGGCCACGCCGGGGGAATAGGCGCGCGACAGGTCATACCCGTTGGCCAGCGGTTTCGTCGGGCGCACTTCCAGCTTACCCGGGCGCGGATATTCATGATAGATCAGGGCAGGATGGCGGCTGTCATCCGATGGCAGGTCGGTCATGTTGGTCCCCTGAGTATTGTTTTGTTTAGTATTAAACCAAATTGCAGCAAGGGCAAGTTCTGCTTTCCGCTTCGCCGCGGTGGCATTGTTTGGGATCATGCTGCCATCGGTCGCTTGCAATGCGCTGCGTGCTGGCGCAAAATCGAAAAGATACAAATTTTATTCGTTTCAGGGGGCATATGACGCTTTTGGCGGAAGCACGCAGGTTGCGCGACATGGCCCATGCGCCGTATTCCGGTTTTCAGGTCGGTGCGGCGTTGCGCAGCGGTGACGGAAGAATTTTCGCGGGCTGTAATGTTGAAAATGCCGCATATCCCGAAGGGCTGTGTGCCGAAGCCGGTGCAATCGCCGCGATGGTTGCAGGCGGCGCGCGGGAAATTGCGGAAATTCTGGTCATTGCAGACAGTCCCGCACCCGTGCCCCCTTGTGGCGGTTGCCGCCAGAAGATTGCAGAATTTGCCACGGCGCAAACGCTGGTCACCATGGCGACACTGGACGGGCAGTGTGTCAGCATGCGCCTGTCGGAACTGTTGCCCGGCGCATTTGGCCCGCAACATATGGATAGGTCCTGATGGCGCGCGCTTTTCTGGTGGTGCTGGATTCGGTGGGGTGCGGTGGCGCACCGGATGCGGCCGATTTCGGCGATGCGGGCGCGAATACGTTGGGACATGTCATTGCCGCCTGCGCCGAAGGGCGGGCCGAGGGGGGGCGCAGTGGCGCGCTTCAGGTGCCGGTGATGGATGCGATGGGGCTGGGGGCTGCGGTGCGGCTGGCGTCGGGTATCGCAACGCCGGGATTGTCCGCCACCCCGCAGGGAATGTGGGGTGCCGCGACAGAAGTGTCGCTGGGCAAGGACACACCATCCGGTCATTGGGAACTGGCTGGCGTTCCGGTTCCATGGGCATGGACGTATTTTCCGCGCAATGTGCCCGCCTTTCCGCCGGAACTGGTAGCGCAGATTTGCGCGTTTGCGGGCACTGACGGAATATTGGGCAATTGCCACGCGGCAGGAATTCCGATTGTGCAGGAACTTGGGGGCGAACATCTGCGCACGGGCTGGCCCATCTGCTACACCTCTGCCGATTCTGTGGTCCAGATTGCCGCGCATGAAACAGGTTTCGGTCTGGAACGGTTGTACAGGTTATGCGCCGATCTGGCCCCGGCGCTGCATGCCATGCGCGTGGGGCGCGTGATTGCGCGGCCGTTTGTCGGCACGCCGCGGGGCGGATTCACGCGCACGGCCAACAGGCGCGATTTTGCCATGCGCCCGCCCGCACCAACGCTATGCGACTGGGTTCAGGCCGCAGGCGGGCAGGTGCATGCGGTGGGTAAAATCAACGATATCTTTTCGGGACAGGGTATAACGCATAAGTATAAGGGCGACGGGGATATTGCACTTTTCGAACATTTTTTGCGATTGATTGACAGTTCAGAAGTCGGTTCCTTAACTTTTTGCAACTTTGTGGAATTTGATACCCTGTATGGCCACACGCGCGACGTTTCGGGCTATGCGCGGGCGCTGGAACGCTTCGACAAGGTTGCGGGGCAGGCGCTGGCGCGACTGCGCGCGGATGACATGCTGGTGATTACCGCCGATCACGGAAATGACCCGACTGCGCCGGGCACCGACCACACGCGCGAACGCGTTCCGGTGCTGGTGGCGGGATATGGGGCGCGCCGGATCGGGCATTGTGCCTTTGCTGATGTTGCGGCCAGCATTGCCGCGCATCTGGGTGTGCCCGCCCATGGCCCGGGGCGGAGTTTTTTGCCATGACCGACCATGACGCGCTTGCGGCCATCCCGAAGCTGGAACTGCATCTGCATCTGGAAGGGGCAGCGCCGCCTGCCTTTATCCGCGACCGCGCGAAACGCAATCATATCGACCTGTCGCGCGTGTTCGATGAACAGGGGCAGTATCGCTGGCAGGGTTTTGCCGGCTTTCTGTCCACCTATGATGCGGTTTGCACGGCCCTGAAAACCCCGCAGGATTTTCACGACCTGACATTGGCGGTGCTGGACAATTCCGCCAGTCACGGTGTCATCTACACCGAATGTTTCCTGTCGCCCGATTTCTGTGGCGGCGGCGATTTGAATGCATGGCGCGACCATCTGGCCGCGATTGACGCTGCGGCACAGACTGCGCAGGCGCAATCCGGTATTGTCATGCGCGCCATTGTGACCTGCATACGCCATCATGGCCCCGAACAGGCGCGCAAGGTTGCCATTTGTGCACAGGAAACGGCGGGCCAGTTCGTGACGGGCTTCGGAATGGCGGGGGATGAGGCGCGGTTTCAGCCCAAGGATTTCATCTGGTCCTATGATGCGGCGCGCGAGGCCGGTCTGGGGCTGACCGCGCATGCAGGTGAATGGGCCGGACCGGAAGCCATACGCGCCACATTGCGGGATTTGCGGGTGTCGCGCATTGGCCACGGCGTGCGCGCGATCGAAGATCGGGCAGTGCAGGATCTGTTGGCAGAACGCGGTGTGGTGCTGGAAATCTGTCCGCGCTCCAATATCGCACAGGGTCTTTACCCGAAATTGCACGATCATCCGGTTGCCAAGTTGCGCGATGCGGGCGTAAAGGTCACAGTGTCCACGGATGACCCGCCCTTCTTCGGCACCGGCATGACGCAGGAATATAGCGCGCTTGCAGATTGCTTCGGCTGGGGCAGGGATGATTTTGCCGACATCGCGCGCATCGCGCTGGATGCGGCCTTTATTGATGCGCCAGCGCGCGCAGTGCTACAAAACCGACTGGAGGAAGCATGTCCCACCCCGACCTGACCATAATCGAGCACCCTCTGGTCGTGCATAAACTGTCGATGATGCGCGAAAAATCATTGTCCAGCCGCGATTTTCGCAGCCTGCTGCGCGAAATCAGCCAGTTTCTGGCCTATGAGGTCACGCGCGACCTGCCGCTGCGCCTGCAGACCATTACCACCCCCGTCACCGAAATGCAGGCCCCCGTTCTGGATTGTCCCGATCCGGTTCTGGTGTCCATTCTGCGGGCGGGGAACGGGCTTCTGGACGGCATGCTGGAAGTGTTGCCGACCGCGCGCGTGGGCTATATTGGCCTGTATCGCGACGAGGCAACGCTGCGGCCGGTGCAATACTACTGCAAACTGCCCCCCGAACTGGCGGGGCGGCGTGTTATTGTTGTCGATCCCATGTTGGCAACAGGCCATTCGGCCGCCGCCGCGATTGACCTGATCAAGGCCGCAGGGGCCACGGATGTCGTCTTTCAATGCCTGCTGGCCGCCCCCGAAGGTGTGGAATGTATGGCGCGCGCGCACCCCGATGTGCGCATCGTCACTGCTGCGCTGGATGAATGCCTGAATGAGCATGGATATATCGTGCCGGGACTAGGGGATGCGGGTGACCGCATATTCGGCACATCATAAGCCATGCCATGGCCCGAATCGGGTTTACTTTCAAATAAGTTAAGGGGCATGGTCAAAGGGTTGAAGCGGGGGTTTCATGTCTGTAAGAACATTTGCATTTACGACCTTATTTTCCATGTCCCTGATATCCGGTGTGGTCGCGCAGACCAACGGGTCCGGTCCGGCAGAAATGCCACCAGCGGATTATGACGCGCGCGAGTTTGTGGACAGTCGTGGTTGTGCGTTCTTGCGGTCCACTTTTGGCGGGGCCGTGACCTGGGTGCCGCGTTTCGGTGCGGACCGCCAGCCCGTATGTGACGCAACCCCGACCGTCGTGGCCGCCCAGCCCACCCCCAGTATCCAGCCTGTGCAGCAGCCATCCGGTCCGTTGCCAAGCGCAGCCGCTGTCGCAGCAGGCAAAGAGCCAGCGCGCAGTGTTGCGGCCCCGCGCCGCGCCGCGCCGCGCCGTGTCGCAATGCCCCGTCAGGCCGATGCGTCCGGACGCCACCCCGATTGCCCGCTGAATGCGCCCTTCGGACAGGTTGTGCGCACCAGTGATGCGCGCCTGATGGTCCTGTGCGTTGCCCAGCCGGACCAGTTCCCCGAAGGCTTGGGCCTGAATACCGTCCATCACGGCCCTGTTGCGCTGCCACCCAACACTGTCATCCCGGCCCCTGCGCAGCCAGTGGCGCGCCAGCATGGCACCCATTTGCAGGTCGGCAGTTTTCGTGTCCCGCAAAATGCGACACGTTTGCGCGCGCGCTTGCAGGCGCATGGTCTGCCAGCCGGTATTCATCATGCATCGGGTTTGAATGTTGTGACTGTTGGCCCGTTTGCACAAGCGGATCAGGCGCGTCATGCATTGCAGCTTGTGCGCGGCATGGGCTTTCACGACGCGTTTTTTCGCCGCTAGGGCATGTTGCCCAAAAGTGGGAACCGGTTTGAGCTTCTCGAACATGCAAAGCCAATAAGTTAGAGCATGCCGCGTGAATGCGAATGAGCGCGACACACTCTAGCGCGGACAGCCAAGGCATTGACCGCGCCACGCGACAGGCCCGCCCGCAATGCAACGTGGGCGCAGCGCGGTTTGTCAGATGGCCTGTTTGCGTTGGCCGAACCTGCTGCGGCTGACCATCAGTCCGGAAATGATGATCCCAAGTGCCAGCAGAATGCGCAGCGACAAGTTTTCCGACAGGATCATAACCCCCAGCAGCACCGACCATACAGGCACATGATAATTGACCTGCGCCAGAAAGCTTGGACCCGCACTGCGGATGATGCTGATTTTCAGCAATGTTGCCAGACCAGTCGGCAACAGCCCCAGAAACAGAAGCGCAAGAGCGGGGCGCGCGCCAGTCGTGGCAGGCATGCCTTCCTGCGCAAACGCGGCGGGCAGCATGATGGCACTGGCCACCCAAAGGGCCAGCACGCCGAATGCCATTGGGTGCACATCCGGACAGCGGCGCGTCACGATCGACCCCACCGCATAACTTAGTGCCGCAGCAAGACAGCCCAGCCGCGCCAGTGTTTCCAGTTCCGATCCGGTAAAGGCCAGAACACCGGGGCCGATCAGCACCCCGACCCCCAGCAGGCCCAGAATGAAGCCGCCAGCTTTGGCATTGCTTAATTGTTCACCGGGCACCAGAAAATGCGCAAACCCAAGCACAAAAAGTGGAATGGCCGCCATGCTGATACCCGCGAACCCCGATGTCACATGCTGCTGTGACCAGCTTAGCAAAAAGAACGGCAGCGCGCTTGAAAACACCCCCATCGCGGCCGCAAAGAGCAGGATATCGCGCTGAAACGGGATGCGGATGCCCAGAATCGCAGCGGTCGCGGTCAGTGTCAGCGCGCCGATCACAATGCGCCCCGCAGCCACCCAAAGCGGCGCAAACCCCTCAAGTGCGATGGCGATTCCCAGAAATGAAGCCCCCCAGATCAGGCCAAGGGTGATCAGGGATATCCAGTTGGACAAGGTCGGGGTGCTGGGCATGTCGGGGCCTTTGGATGCAGGGTCTTGAACATGTGTAGTGATGCGCCGCAGTTACAAGGATGTCCAGTCTCGAACATGGTAAATACCTGCATTCAAACTGCGCAGAAGTCGCAAAATTGCCTGAATTTCTGTTTAGGACCAAGCCTGTATCAGGGTGCGATACGATTGTAATGGTCAGGGTGGGGGCGTTCGACACTATGCATATCCGCAAAAAGCCTGCTGATACCAAGGGGTTCTGGGCCAGCGACGCCGGCGCTGTGTCGGTGGAATGGGTGGTTCTGTCGGCGGCAGTTCTGGGTTTGGGTGCCTTTTCCGTGGGCCAGATCGGGCAAGGCAGCGTTGATCTGGCCAACGCCACCCAAGGCAGCCTGCGGTTCTTCCTCTCGCAGGATTCTGAAACAGACGCCCCTGAAACAGACGGGTCGGGTTACGCCCTCCAGCGCCTCTCGGCAGATCAGCTGGCGCAATGGACCACGACCTACGCCAACCAGACAGAGGCACAGCTTCTAGCCTCCGTTCACTTGCGCTACGACCAGTTCACCACCCATCTGCAGGCGCAGCAATGGTCGCAGGCCCTGCAACGCATCGATTACTACCACATCATCGAACAGGAACTGGCGTCACGTTCGTTGCCGCGCCCCGATGATATGCCTGCGGCGCAAACCCTGTTCGATATGTATAACGACGCGCGCAGTTGAATAATGTGCCCCCATCCTGAACAGGGCGGGGGCAGGAATGAGCTGTCAGACAGTGCTTAGTTGCGGTCCTTGTCGACCATTTTGGACGCGCCGATCCAGGGCATCATGGCGCGCAGTTTCGCACCGACCTGTTCGATCTGGTGTTCGTCATTGATCCGGCGTGTGGCCTTGAAGAAGGGCTGGCCAACGGCGTTTTCTGCCATGAAGTCGCGCACGAATTTGCCTTGCTGGATGTCAGTCAGAACGGCCTTCATGCGGGCTTTCGTTTCCTCATAAGGCAGAATGCGCGGGCCGCTGACATATTCGCCATACTCGGCCGTGTTGCTGATCGAATAGTTCATGTTGGCGATACCGCCTTCATAGATCAGGTCCACAATCAGCTTCACTTCGTGCAGGCATTCGAAATACGCCATCTCTGGCTCATAGCCTGCCTCGACCAGCGTCTCGAAGCCCATGCGGATCAGCTCGACCAGACCACCACACAGAACGGCTTGTTCGCCGAACAGGTCGGTTTCGCATTCCTGACGGAAATTCGTTTCAATAATGCCCGAACGCCCGCCACCAATGGCCGAGCAATAGGACAGGCCGATTTCCATTGCCTTGCCGGTTGCATCCTGATGCACCGCCACAAGGCAGGGCACGCCGCCGCCTTTGGTGTATTCGCCGCGGACTGTGTGGCCGGGGCCTTTGGGCGCCATCATGATGACATCGACACCGGGTTTCGGCTCGATCAGGCCGAAATGCACGTTCAGACCATGCGCAAAGGCGATCGCCGCCCCGTCGCGCAGGTTGTCATGCACATATTTCTTGTAGGTTTCGGCCTGCAACTCGTCAGGCATGGTGAACATGATCACATCACACCAGGCGGCAGCTTCGGCAATGCCCATCACCTTCAGCCCTTCGGCTTCGCATTTCTTGGCGCTGGCGGACCCTTCGCGCAGGGCCACAACAATGTTTTTCGCGCCGCTGTCGCGCAGGTTCAGCGCATGCGCATGGCCCTGGCTGCCATAGCCCAGAATGGCGACTTTCTTGTCCTTGATCAGGTTCACATCGCAATCGCGATCATAATAGACGCGCATGATACTTCCTCCGTTTGGGTATGTGTGTGTCTTCTCTGCGCGGATCATAAGGGTTTTGCCACAAAATGCGTTTCATATCTCGCGTATAACTGCATTATATGGCAGTAATAATTCGTAAATGCAGAAATAGTGAAATAATTATGCGCATAGATGACAGTGACCGCCGCCTGCTGCGCCATCTTATGGCCGCCCCCGATGCCAGCACCGCACAACTTGCGGCACGCGCGGGGATGACAGAAGCCACCTGCTGGCGCAGGCTGGACAAGCTGCGCAATGCAGGCATTTTGCGCGGGCAGCAGGCGGTTATCGACTGGCGCGCGCTGGGCTGGCAGGTCGAGGTCAGCTTGCGCATCACGCTGGACAAGACCAACCCGCGCGCTTTCGATGAATTCATTGCTGCCGCACGCCACGTCCCCGAAGTGCTCGAAATCCAGAGTTTTCTTGGCCGTGTCGATGTGCGGCTGAATGTCATTGCCCGCGACATGGTGCATTATCAGGAAATCTACCGTGACCGGATTCTGACCCTGCCGCATATTTCCGACCTGGAGGCGCTGATGCATCTGTCCGACATCAAATCTGACGAAAGCGTGCCGATATGATCTTCATCTTGCACCAAATACTCCGGGGTGAATGGGGCCGCAGGGCCCAGAGGGGCAGCGCCCCTTTTGCCCGCATTGCACCATGATCGAACTTGACGACACAGACCGCGCCCTGCTGCGCGCCATGGCGTTGGACAGCACCCAAAGCGCGGGTGCGCTTGGGCAAAAACTGGGTCTAAGCCAGCCTGCAACATGGCGCCGGCAAAAGCGGTTGCGCGATGCGGGCGCGATCGCACGCCAGCGCCTTGATCTGGATGTGGCTGCGCTGGGGTTCGGGGTGACGGTATTTCTGGGTATCAGTCTGGCCGCCAAGGGGCGTGTCTCACTCGCGGATTTTGAACGCGCAGTCGCCGCCATCCCCGAAGTGCAGACCGTGCAGCATGTGCTTGGCCTTTATGATTACCGGTTGCGCGTGGTCGCGCGCGACCTGTCGGATTTTGAACGCATCCTGCGCCGCCGTGTCATGACCCTTCCGGGCATCGGGGCCGTGGACGCCAATGTGCTGCTTAGCGAAGAACGGCTGCCCGGTCCGCTGTAGGGAATTGACCTTGGCGCGCGTATTGGGCAAGACCGGCCTATGCTGATTTATAAAATATTCCGCCGCCCGGAATGGGATGACATGGTTGCACAGGGCTATACATCGGGTGCCCCCGTGGACCTGAATGATGGCTATATCCATTTCTCGACGGCTGCGCAGGTCATGGAAACGGCTGCGAAGCATTTCGCGCAGGAAAGTGATCTGGTCCTGATCGCGGTCGATGATCAGGATCTGGGCGCGGACCTGAAATGGGAACCTTCACGCGGTGGGGATCTGTTTCCACATCTGTACCGGAAATTGCGCAGCACAGACGTGCTTTGGGACACGTCCCTGCCGCTTGGCGCCGCCGGTCATATTTTTCCGAAAGGGTTAGTATGAACATCCTTGAACCTGCGGGTCTGGCGCTTTTGCGCGGGTTTGACCCCGAAACGGCGCATGGTCTGGCGATCCGCGCGCTTCAGTCTGGGCTTGTGCCGATGCCGCGCGCTGTGGTGTCGCCCATATTGCAAACGCAGGTTGCGGGGCTGGACCTGCCCAATCCTGTCGGGCTGGCGGCAGGGTTCGACAAGAACGCGACCGCACTAAAGGGGCTGTCGCGCGCGGGCTTCGGCTTTCTGGAGGTGGGGGCCGCGACGCCGCGTGCGCAACAGGGCAACGCCCGCCCGCGCTTGTTCCGCCTGACGCAGGACCGCGCCGTGATCAACCGCTTCGGGTTCAACAATGAGGGGGCACAGGCCATCGCCGCGCGACTGGCGCAGCGACCAGATGGCATGGTTCTGGGGTTGAACCTCGGGGCGAACAAGGACAGCAGCGACCGCGCAGAAGATTTCGCGACTGTGTTGCGCGTGACGGGGGCGCATATCGATTTCGCCACGGTCAATGTCTCCTCGCCCAATACCGAAAGGCTGCGGGATTTGCAGGGTGCAGATGCGTTGACGGCACTTCTGGCGGGCGTCATGGCCGCGCGCGCGGAGTTGCCGCGCCCGATTCCGGTTTTCCTGAAGATCGCGCCGGACCTGTCGGGGCAGGATCTGGCTGATATTGCACAGGTCGCGATGTCGGCCGGAATTGACGGGATCATTGCCACCAACACCACCCTGTCGCGTGACGGGTTGCGCAGTGCGCAGGCGCAGGAAGCCGGCGGCTTGTCCGGCGCGCCGCTGTTTGAAAAATCCACGCGCGTTCTGGCGCGGCTGTCGCAGCTGACGGATGGAAAACTGCCATTGATTGGCGTGGGCGGTGTGTCCTCGGCGCAGCAGGCCTATGCGAAAATCAGGGCCGGGGCCAGCGCCGTGCAACTGTATTCGGCGCTTGTCTATGAAGGTCTGTCACTGGTGTCGCGGATCAATCACGGCCTGATCGGGTTGCTGGAACGTGACGGTTTCGCAAATCTGGCAGATGCTGTGGGCACTGATCGGGACAAATGGCTGTGATTTCATCTTGCCAAAAATACTCAAGCATCCGCTCTCAGGCGCTGCTCCAGCCTTGGGTATAGCGCGGCCAGAAGCACACCTCGCAGAATATTCAGCACCATCAGGGCCACCCAAAGCGCGTGATTGCCCCAGACCGGCACGGCCCACCAGATTATGACGGCATAGACTGCAACGGCCAGAACGACCGTATTGCGCATCTCGCGGGTGCCGGTTGCGCCAATGAAAATGCCATCCATCATATAGGCCCCGACCCCCAGCACGCAAAGGGCGACAACATAGGGCAGGAATATGCGCGCGGTGGCCTGAACGCCTGCGTCCTTGGCCATCAGGTCAATCGCAAACGGTCCCAGCACCCAGAACCCCAAGGCCAGCACAAGCGCGGCCCCGACCGCCCAGACGGACGCGCGCAGCGCAGCCTGTCGCATGACGGTGACGGACCGCGCCCCCGCCGCGTGGCCAACCATCGCTTCTGCCGCGAAGGCAAACCCGTCCAGCGCGAATGCCGTCAGCATCAGGAACTGCCACAAAACCTGATTTGCAGCCAGTTCGACATCCCCGAACCCGGCCGACATGAACATGAATCCGGTCATCGCGCCTTGCAAGGCAATGGTGCGTACCATGATGTCTGAATTGACCGCCCACATACGTTTCAGGCGCACGCGGTTGAATACCCGTGCCCAATCCCGCCATTGCGCGCCCGAAAACGCCGCACGACACAGGTACAGGCCCAGCACCAGTGATGTGGCTTCGGCAATCAATGTGGCAATGGCCACACCCTGCACCCCCCAGCCAAGCCCCAGAACGAACCACAGATCCAGCGCGATGTTCAGCCCGTTCATCCATAATTGCAGCACCAGCACCGAGCGAGTTCGTTCCGTACCGATCAACCAGCCATTCACGGCAAAAAGTGCGATTGTCGCCGGCGCCCCCCAGATACGGATTGCCAGATAATCCCGCGCCAGCGCCTCGACCGCGTCGCTTGCGGGCGCAATGCGAAAGGCGGCGGCCATAATCAGCGCCTGCGCTGCAACCATTGCCACACCGGCGGCAAGCCCCAGCATGATGCCGCGCGTTAGCACTGCGCCGCTTTCGGCCAGATCGCCCGCCCCGCTGGCCTGCGCGACAAGGCCCGTGGTTCCCATGCGCAGAAAACCGAAAATCCAGAAGATCGACGCCAGAATAACGGCCCCCAGCCCGACGGCGCCAATGGGTGCGGCCGCGCCCATCTGGCCCACCACGCCGGTATCCACCGCGCCCAGCAGCGGGACCGAGATATTGGCCAGAACAATCGGCACGGCAATGCGCAGAACGCGCCTGTTCGTCACAGCCTGCGGCGCGGTCATCGGGGTGGACATGTTATCCCCTGCCGGCTGCGCCTTGCGGCGGTTGCGGCATCAGGAAATGGCCGGTCGCCTGCGCAAACAGCCTTGCGCGGTTGTCCTGCCACGCCTCGACATGGACACTGGCATAGCGCCGCCCCGAACGGTTCACGCGTGCGCGCGCATAGGCATCGCGCGGCAGGCCCGTACGGAGGTAATCTATTGTGAAATCAATGGTTTTTGGCAGGCGTGGCATGTCTTGCGCCATGCTTTCCGCGCTCAGGCGGCCTGATTCCAGCTCCTCCCACAGCATGGCCCAGCTTAATTCGACAATGGCGGCCATTTCCAGAAATGACGCGATGACACCGCCATGCAGCGCGGGCAGGATGGGGTTGCCGATCAGGCTGTCATCATAGGGCAGCACCGCAGTCAGTTCGTCGCCGTGGCGTTCAAACCGGATGCCAAGGAATTGCGCATAGGGAATCGCCCCCACCAAGGTCTGAAGCGCGGTGTCACGGCGGTATTTTATCTGTTGTACGGGTTCGGGGCGCTTCATTCCGGCACCTTCTGCGCGCGATCGAATGTGAATGCGCCTGCGGCTGTGGCGACAGGGTTCAGGTCGTCCTCGTCATGGGCGGTGGCGCGCACAAAGGCCACATTGCGCGTCACATGGTAGCAAATGGCGCGCGCCGTTATGCGTTGTCCCGGTGTTGCCGCGCGCATGTAGTCAATGCGCAGGTCAATGGTCGCGGTTGTGGTCGCGCCCGGATAGGACATGACCGCGGCCCCCCCGCATGTATCCATCAACGCCGATACTGCCCCGCCATGAATGACCCCTGTGGCGGGATCGCCCACGAAACGGGCATCCCAGCCCATGGATATCTGCGCCTCACCCGCGTCGATGGCTTCCAGTTGCATTCCCAGCGCGCGCGCAAAGGGCAGGGCCGAGATAAAACTTTGCGGATCTGGTGACGACATGGGAACCTCTGGCGATTATGGGAATTCTATCTGTGCCCTATATTGCATAAATGGCAAGGGGCTGTGGGGAATTGCATCAATGCGAGGCTCCGCGTAGCATGGTGCTTGATTCAGGGGGAGCATGCAAATTGACCGAGACCAGACTGGGGTTCAAGCAGATGTGTGCGAAGTTCGACGTCACACCGCGCACCCTGCGATATTACGAATATATCGAACTTCTGTCCCCGGAAAAAGAAGGGCGCAACCGGTTTTATACCCCGCGCGAAGTCGCCAGAATGACACTTATCATGCGCGGGCGGCGGTTCGGGTTCAGCCTGGAAGAAATTCGCCAATGGCTGGAAATTTATGAAGAATCAGGAACTGAAACCCAGTTGCTGGCCTGGTTGAAAATGGCGGACCGCCAACTTGTCGCGCTGCACGATCAAGCGGTCGAGTTGGAACAAACGATCAGCGATTTGCAAAAGCTGCGTGCAGATGCCGCCCGACTGCTGGAACGTGACGGAACGTGACGTAACCTGACTTTCTGACGTTGCGTTTAACTTTACCTTCACGTCAACCTGCATATCTTCCCCTGTATGGCCGCGGGTCGCAAGGCGCGCAGTTTTCGAAAGGGGGTAATCATGTCGGAAGACGTGAAAACAATCAGACAGATGTGCGATGCGTTCGGTGTAACACCGCGCACACTTCGTTTTTATGAAGCGAAAGAACTGTTATATCCCCGGCGCGACGGGCAGCACCGGCTGTTCACGCGCCGCGATCAGGCCCGCCTGAAGCTGATACTGCGTGGCAAGCGGTTCGGGTTCAGTCTGGAAGATATCCGCCAGCTTCTGAATATGTATGAACGCGACGACAGCGAATTGAAGCAGTTGCGCAAAACCTATGAAATCGCGCTGGAGCGGCTGGCCGATATGGAGCGCCAGCGCGATGAACTGACAGAAGCCATCATTGATTTGAAGAAAGAGCTGGCATGGGGCGAATCTGTCCTGCGCCAGTCCGACAAGCCTGCCGCTGCCGAATAATCTACATGGTTTCAGTGCATGCGCCTGAAACACCGACGACATCAGGGAGAGACGTGAATGCCCATCTACGCTGCGCCGACCAAGGATATTGACTTTGTCTTGCACGATTTTCTGAACATCAGCAGGTCGGAAATTCCGGGCTATGCCGATCTGGACCGCGAATTCACCTCGGCAATTCTGGACGAAGCCGCGAAACTGGCAGAAGGTGCGCTGGCCCCCCTGAACGGGGTGGGCGACCAGCAGGGGTGCCGGCTGGAAAACGGGGTGGTGCGTACCCCCGACGGGTTCAAGGCCGCATTCGATCAGGTCAAGGCGGGTGGCTGGAACGGGCTGGACCTGCCCGAAGAATATGGCGGACAGAACCTGCCTTATGTGTTGCAAACCGCAGTGGGTGAAGTGTTTTCAGCCGCCAACATGGCCTTCAACATGTATCAGGGTCTGACACATGGCGCGATTTCTGCCATCATCGCGCATGGATCGGACCAGCAGAAAGCGCGCTTTCTGCCGAAGATGATCAGCCTTGACTGGACCGGCACCATGAACCTGACAGAACCGCATTGCGGCACTGATCTGGGCATGATCCGCACCAAGGCCGAACCGCAGGATGACGGCAGCTACAAGATTACCGGTCAGAAGATTTTCATCTCGGCCGGTGATCACGACATGGCGGAAAACATTATTCATCTGGTTCTGGCCAAGGCCCCGGGCGGGGGCGCGGGAACAAAAGGGATATCACTGTTCATCGTCCCCAAGATCATGGTCCATGATGACGGCAGCCTTGGTTCCCCCAACGCGGTCTCGGTCGGCAAGATCGAAGAGAAGATGGGCATTCACGGCAATGCAACCTGCGTCATGAATTACGATGGCGCGACCGGCTATCTGGTGGGTGATCTGCACAAGGGCATGCGCGCCATGTTCACAATGATGAACGAAGCGCGTCTTGGCGTGGGGCTGCAAGGCTATGCGCAGGCCGAAATCGCCTATCAGAACGCGCGCGCCTATGCGATTGACCGGCTGCAAGGGCGTGATGTGACTGGCACCAAAAACCCGGACGGTCCTGCCGACCCCCTGATCGTGCACCCCGATGTGCGCCGCATGCTGATGGATCAGAAAAGTTTCGTTGAAGGCGCGCGCGCCTTCACCATCTGGGGGGCCGGCCAGATTGACCGCGCCCACCGCATGAATGACCCGCAGGCCGATGGCCTGATTTCGCTGCTGACACCCGTGATCAAGGGGTTCCTGACCGATAAGGGCTTTGACATGTGCATTCAGGCCCAGCAGGTCTATGGCGGTCATGGCTATATTGAGGAATGGGGCGTGTCCCAATATGCCCGTGATGCGCGGATCGCGATGATCTATGAAGGCGCGAACGGCATTCAGGCGCTGGATCTGGTCGGCCGTAAGCTGGCGCAGGATGGCGGCAAACACGTCATGGCGTTCTTTGCGCTGGTCAAGGATTTCATCAAGGAATGCGAAGGGGAATTCCGCCTTGAGGAATTTGTGACCCCGTTGAAATCAGCCTCCAAGGATTTGCAGGCGGCGGCGCTGTATTTCATGGAAAACGGTATGAAAAACCCCAATGATGCTTTGGCGGGGTCCAATGATTTCATGCATATGTTCGGCCATGTCTGCCTTGGTCTGGCTTGGGCGCAAATGGCAAAAGCCGCGTTTGCCGCACTGGACAACGGCGCAACAGATCAGGCATTCCTGAATGCGAAACTGGTCACGGGGCGCTATTACATGACGCGCCATCTGCCTGCGACAGCCTTGCATCTGGCACGTATTCGCAGCGGGTCTGACGCCATGATGGCACTGGACCCCGATCAGTTCTAGACCAGACACGGGGGCACCGCCTGCCACACGGTGCCCTGTTTTTGATGTGGAGGTAGCATGCCCAAACGGTTTCGTCTGACACGCCGGTTCAACATGGCCATGACCGAAGATGGCTACCGGCGGTTGCGCCGCTTCGCCCAGGAGGCCGGACTGGAGGAGGGCGAGGCGCTGTCTTTCCTGTTCGAGAATTTTGAGTCGGTGACGCATGCCGAAAATCTGGGCCACCGGCTGCGGATGTTCAATTCGGAACTGGAGGCGCGCAAACGATGAGTGATGACGCCTTCGGCGAGAGTATTTTGGGCAAGATGAAAGCGCGGACAGGATGATGCGCCCCGTCCCTCCGCTTGTGGCATCATCAGAACGGGGCGGCTTCACCTTGCGCGGTCATCGGCTCTCCAGCCTGTACCGCGACACCAAGAATGCATCATTAAGGTTAACAAAGCCTGAGCGCGGCACGCCTTCATCTTGCAAAAAATACTCAAAAACGCCGCTGCCCACGCGATATGCCGGTTGGACCCGAAAGGCCGGTGCAGAACCGACAGGGCGTTCAAGGGGCAGATTTAACGAAATACAGTGACGATAATAGAATACGGAGGATCACATGAGCGACGCTTATATCTATGACACCATCCGCACGCCAAGGGGTAAGGGGCGCGCTGATGGCAGCCTGCACGAAGTGACCGCCGTGCGACTTTCTGCCTTGGTTCTGAACCATCTGAAATCCCGCAATGATCTGGACACCCGCGCGATCGAGGATCTGATCTGGGGCAATGTTACGCAAGTGGGTGAACAGGGGGGCTGTCTGGCGCGCACGGCAATCCTTGCATCGGATTTCGACGAACAAGTGCCCGGACTGGCAATCAACCGCTTTTGTGCATCCGGCATGGAGGCAGTGAATATTGCCGCAAATCAGGTGCGTGGCGGCTCGGGTATGGCCTATGTTGCAGGCGGGGTCGAGATGATGAGCCGTGTTGCCATGGGGTCTGACGGGGCGGCTGTGGCCGTGGACCCGTCTGTCGCGATGGAGCGGCATTTCGTCCCGCAAGGCATTGCGGCAGATATCATCGCCACGCAATACGGCTTCACCCGCCAGATGGCCGATGAACTGGCCGTTGAAAGCCAGAAGCGCGCAGCCACCGCATGGCAGGACGGGCGGTTTTCCCGATCTGTTGTCCCTGTCACCGATATCAACGGCCTGACCATACTGGAGCGCGACGAATACATGCGCCCCGCAACGGACATGGACAGCCTGTCCGCGCTGAAACCCGCGTTCAAGGATATGGGCGAGGTGATGCCTGGCTTCGACAAGGTGGCCTTGATGAAATACCCGCATCTGGAACGGATCGAGCATGTTCACCATGCTGGCAATTCATCAGGCATTGTTGACGGGGCGGCGGGTGTTTTGATCGGCAACAAGGAATTTGGTGAAAAATATGGCCTGAAGCCGCGCGCGCGCATTCGTGCCACTGCGAAAATCGGCACGGACCCCACCATCATGCTGACAGGCCCCGTGCCTGTGACCGAAAAAATCCTGCGCGATGCTGGCATGCAGATTTCCGACATTGACCTGTTCGAGGTCAACGAGGCTTTTGCCGCAGTTGTACTGCGCTTCATGCAGGCCTTTGACGTGGGCAGTGACCGCGTCAATGTTAACGGGGGTGCGATTGCCATGGGCCACCCGTTGGGCGCAACAGGGGCCATGATCATCGGCACGCTGCTGGATGAGTTGGAACGCACAGGCAAGGGCACGGGCCTTGCAACGCTGTGCGTTGCATCCGGCATGGGGGCGGCCACGATCATCGAACGCGTGTAAGGGGGGCAAGGAACATGACTGACTTTAACTATAGCGTAGACAGTGATGGCGTTGCGATCATCACATGGGACATTCAGGGCAAATCCATGAATGTGCTGTCGCTTGAGGGGCTGGCCGAACTGGAAGCGCAGATCGATACCGCGATTGCGGATGACGCGGTGAAGGGCGTTATCATCACCTCGGCCAAGGCGGATTTTGCGGGCGGGATGGACCTGAATGTTATTGCCAAGATGAAGGACATGGCGGGCGACCAGCCAGAAAAGGGCCTGTTCGATGGCATCATGTCGTTGCATCGTTGCCTGCGCAAGATTGAACGCGCGGGCATGGACCCCAAGACCCTGAAGGGGGGCAAGCCGGTTGTGGCGGCCCTGCCGGGCACGGCTTTGGGCATTGGTCTGGAAATCCCGCTGGCCTGTCACCGCATCATCGCGGCGGATAATCCCAAGGCCAAGATCGGCTTGCCTGAAATTATGGTGGGTATATTCCCCGGCGCAGGCGGCACAACGCGGCTGGCGCGGAAACTGGGCGCAATGGGCGCGGCACCGTTTTTGCTGGAAGGCAAGCTGTCGGACCCGAAGAAAGCCAAGTCGGCGGGCTTGATTGACGAGGTTGTCCCCGCAGATGACCTGATGGCCCGCGCGAAGGAATGGGTGCTGGGCGCGAAAGACGCGGATCTGGTCAAGCCATGGGACGCCAAGGGCTATAAAATGCCCGGCGGCGCGCCCTATCATCCGGCGGGGTTCATGACCTTCGTGGGTGCATCCGCCATGATCAATGGCAAGACCCAAGGGGTCTATCCGGCGGCAAAGGCGCTTTTGTCGGCCGTGTATGAAGGGGCGCAGGTGCCCTTTGACACCGCCCTGAGGGTTGAGGCGCGCTGGTTTGTGCATGTGCTGATGAACCCCAGTTCAAGCGCGATGATCCGGTCGCTGTTCATCAACAAGGAAGCGCTGGAAAAAGGCGCGAACCGCCCCAAGGTCGAGGATGAGAAAGTTCGCAAACTGGGGGTTCTGGGTGCAGGCATGATGGGGGCAGGCATTGCCTATGTTGCCGCCAATGCCGGTATTGATGTGGTTTTGATTGATGCGCAGCAGGCGGCAGCAGACAAAGGCAAGGCCCATGCCGAGGGGATTCTGGACAAGGGCATGAAGCGCGGCAAGGTCACCGAGGCCAAAAAGGCCGAAGTGCTGGCGCGCATTCTTGCCACGATCGAGTATGACGCGCTTGCGGGCTGCGATCTGGTCATCGAGGCGGTGTTTGAAGACCCCAAAGTCAAGGCCGAGGTGACAGCCAGGGCCGAAGCCGTGCTGCCCGATGACGCGATTTTCGCGACCAACACATCCACCCTGCCGATCACTGATCTGGCCAAGGCCAGCGCGCGGCGCGATCAGTTCATCGGCATCCATTTCTTCAGTCCCGTGGACAAGATGCTGCTGGTCGAAATCATCAAGGGCGCAGGGACGGGGGACCGCGCAGTCGCCAAGGCGCTGGATTTCGTCCGCCAGATCCGCAAGACGCCCATTGTCGTGAATGACGCGCGGTTCTTCTATGCCAATCGCTGCATCATCCCCTACCTTAATGAAGGGATGCGCATGGTGCGCGAAGGGGTAGCACCTGCGCTGGTGGAAAATGCGGCCAAGCTGATGGGCATGCCATTGGGGCCGCTGCAACTGGTTGATGAAACATCGCTTGATCTGGGGGCGAAGATTGCCAAGGCCACGCGCGCGGCCATGGGCGATGCTTACGCCGATGGTGATGTGGACGAGGTGGTGTTCTGGATGGTGGAACAGGGCCGTTTGGGCCGCAAATCCGCCGCTGGCTTTTACGAGTATGACGACAAGGGCAAGCGGCAGGGATTGTGGCAGGGGATGGGCGGGCAATTCCCCCCATCGGACGCCCAACCCGATGTTATCGAGGTGCAGCACCGTCTGATGTTTGCCCAAGCGCTGGAAGCGGTGCGCGCACTTGAAGACGGCGTGCTGGAAGATATCCGCGAAGGGGATGTTGGCGCAATTCTGGGCTGGGGCTTCGCGCCATGGTCGGGCGGCCCGTTTTCATGGCTGGACATGCTGGGCGCGGAATTCGCTGTATCCGTGTGCGACGACCTTGAGGCGCGCCTTGGGCCGCGCTTCAAGGCACCTGATTTGTTGCGCGAGATGGCAGATAAGGGCCGCAGCTTTTATGCAGGCCGCACTTCTGCCGCGGCATAAGTAAAACACGCAGCTTGCGCGGTCAGTGCCGTGCAAGCTGCATCCTGTTTCAGCGCATTTGCGACCCGTTGCAGTTGCGACGGGCTTAGGCGCGGTGTGTCAAGCGTGCCAACGGCTGCTGCCGCATGCAGGGGCGAAAAATCGCTTTCGGCACGGGCACTGACCAATGCCGCGCCGGCGCAGTGTATCACCTGCTCTGATGCGAAGGTCAGCATGTGGATGCACAGATCATCATTGATTGGCGCGCGGTGAATGCCGCCATAGCCTTCAAGCATCAGGGCCTGAATCAGCACGAACGGTTCGCCGAAGTCGATTTCGGCCATGTCGGATTCGACGATGACTTCCTGACAGGGCAGCAACGAGATTTGCTTGCGATTGCCCAGCACTCCGGCGGGAACGATCATCATGAATGCCTTATGTGCGGGCAGGCTTGCTTGTGCGATGGTGATCCTGTGATTGCCCTCAACCCGTTGCATGCCGTTGTCAAAAGTCAGAACCAGATCGCCGGGAAGAATGGTCTCGACCCCGCGCCAGCCCGAATCCGTCCCGATCAATGTGCCGGGCAACAACCCGTCTTCGCGCAGCGCGACATCATAAAGTCCGGCATCCTTATGCATGGCCGCAGCGATTGCGGGGGCGAAGGCTGACAAGCTGCCAATATGTGCATGTGCATTGGTCTGTGAATTCATCATTCTGTAACCCTTTTTTTATCTGCCCGAACACTGATGAGAGAGTGACCGCTTTATAGGTTAACCCAGCGTTAAGGACAAAATCAGGGAAAGAACCGGACCTTTTCAAGGCAAGGAATTTTGTTTCATTTCAATACAAGACTGGCTAGTTTTATAATATTGCGCGCAGATGTCTGTTTGGCAGCGTCAGGCGTTGGCAGATAGCAAGGCAAAGGGGGCGCGATGGGCTGGCTTGCAGATGAAACCGGACTGGAACGAAACGCTGCGAATTATGTTGCCCTGACGCCCTTGTCACATCTGCGCCGCGCCGCGGATGTGTTTGCGCGGCGCGAGGCGCTTGTGTACGGGAGTACGCGCCGCAGCTATGCCGACTATGCCCAAAGGGTGACGCGGCTTGCTGCCAGTCTTGCGGCACATGGACTCCGGTCTGGTGACGTGGTGGCAACGCTTTTGCCGAACATACCTGCCCATGCCGAAGCGCATTTTGCTGTGCCGGCCTGTGGGGGGGTGCTGAATGCCATCAATACGCGGCTGGATGTGGACACTGTTGCCTATATTCTGGACCATGGCGGGGCAAAGGTCGTGTTGGTGGACACCGCGTTTCTGCCGCTTGCCGAAGCCGCCTGCGCAACGCTGGATCAGCCGCCCGATGTGATCGAGGTTGCAGACACGGAAGCAGGGTTTCACCCGACAGGGCGGCATATCAACTATGAGGATTTTCTGAATGCAGGGGATTCGCAATTCGACTGGATCATGCCGCGTGAGGAGTGGGAGAGCATCGCGCTGAATTACACATCCGGCACAACCGGACGCCCCAAAGGCGTGGTCTATCACCATCGCGGCGCGTATCTGTCGACGCTAAGCCAGCCGATCTCGTGGCGTATGACCTTGTTCCCAAGGTATCTGACGATTGTGCCGATGTTCCATTGCAATGCATGGTGCCACCCTTGGATGATTCCGGCGCTGGGCGGTTGTATCATTTGCCTGCGCGATGTGACCGCCGCAGGTGTCTATCACGCCATAAGCGTGGAAAGGGCGACCCATTTCGGCGGTGCGCCGATTGTATTGCAAACCATCATCAATGCGCGCCCCGAAGACCGCCTGCCGTTCGATCATACGGTCGAGGTGTTTACCGCAGGTGCACCGCCGCCTGCTGCCGTTCTGGCCGCGATTGAGCCGCTGGGGTTCAATGTGACGCAGGTTTACGGATTGACCGAAACCTATGGCCCAGCAACCGAATGCCTGTGGCATGAGGGGTTCGACACGCTGCGCGGTGACGACCGCGCCGATGTGAAAGCCCGCACCGGCATTCTTATGCCATTCATGGAGGATGTGCCCGTCATGCAGCCCGACACGATGACACCTGTGGCGCGTGACGGGGTTGCCTTGGGCGAAATCATGCATCGTGGCAATGGGGTGATGAAAGGGTATTACAAGAACCCGCAAGCCACTGCGGACGCCTTTCGCAACGGGTATTTCCATTCCGGTGACATCGCATTCTGGCACGATGACGGCTATATCAAGATTGCGGATCGCGCCAAGGATATCATCATCTCCGGGGGCGAGAATGTAAGCTCGGTCGAGGTGGAGGGCGTGTTGATGAAACACCCCGCGGTCGGGCTGGCCGCCGTTGTCGCCAAGCCCGATGACAAATGGGGCGAGATTCCCTGTGCCTGCATCGAGGTCAAGCCGGATGCGACCGTCAGCGAGCAGGACCTTATCGCATTTTGCCGCGAACGTCTGGCAGGGTTCAAGACGCCCAAGCAGGTGGTCTTCATGGAACTGCCGAAAACGGCGACCGGCAAGATTCAGAAGGCCGATTTGCGTGCGTTGGTGCGCGCGTTGTGACATGCTGGCCTTGCGTGCGAAGTTACGCTAAAGTGCCCGCAAAACGACAGAGCAGGCAAGCGGCATGACGACCGCGCTTAAGAAATATCATAAGCTTGAAGGCATGGGCCTTTGGTCGGGCGGGGTCGAGGACCAGCGCCGCGAAGTGGTTGTTTCCTTCGGGGATGCGACGCTTGTGATTATGGACAGCCGCAGCATGCATGTGTTGTCGCATTGGTCGCTGGCCGCTATTGAACGGTTGAATCCGGGAAAACGGCCTGCGTTGTTCAGCCCTGATGGTGATGCCAGTGAAGTCCTTGAACTGGATGAAGACCTGCTGATTGATGCATTGAAAGAATTGCAGGTTGCGCTTGCCCCGCCGCGCAGTCTGTTCGACCGGCTGCGCACACGGATCATGGCGGGGCTTAGTCTGGCGGTTCTGGGCGCGGGCGCGGTCCTGCTGCCGCCCGCCTTGGTCGATCATACAGCGTCGGTTGTGCCAATGGCCAAGCGGGTGGAAATCGCGGACCGTCTGTTGGCCGATCTGGTTCAGACGGGGGCCGCAACGTGCCAAAGCAGTCTTGGAACCAGCGCTTTGGGGGTGCTGCAACGCCGTCTTTTTGATGCGCCCGCGCGTCTGGTTATTATGCGCAACCTGCCGCAACAGGCGCCCCGAATCCAGCATTTCCCGGGGCGACTGTTCGTGGTGGATGCGCGGCTTCTGGATCAGGCGGAAAGTGCCGAAGCCCTGGCAGGGGCGTTTGCGCTGGCAGGGGTGCGCGCAGCGGCAGATGATCCCTTGCGCCCGCTTTTGCGTCATGTCGGGGTATTTACCACGTTCCGGCTGCTGACATCGGGGGAGTTGCGCGCAGGCGCTGCACGCGGATACGCGCGCTCGGTCCTGACAGCGCCGTTGACCGAACCCGACGCGGACGCGGTGCAACTGCGTTTCGACCGTCTGGAACTGTCGCTGCGTGCGTTTGCCGAAAATCCGGTGACACTGGACCCGGCTGCGGCAGGGGTGGTTGAAGCCTTGCGTGCCGAAATGGACATGCAAAGCCAACCGCCGCACGCGGCGCTTTTGACCGATGGTCAATGGGTAAGCCTGCTGAATATCTGCGACGGGTAAGGGTCTTGCAGCCGTGTTGAACTGGCAGTCCCGTCTTGCCAATCTTGCTATCGGGTGCGCCTGCCCTCAGGCAGGGGGCTGCACCTGCCATGGTGTTTCAAACCAGTATTCCTGAAGGTTCGGTGTGTCCCCGATCCGGTCGATGACGGCAAACCTGCCGGGCCGGGCCAGCGGCGTCAGCACACCATGCCAGATATTGCGATGGAAATTTATCCCTTGCGCCCCGTTTGTCACGAAGGCCAGCGGGGTAGCCGGACGTCCGCCATCATCTTGCGCGACGATCACGAGGAAGGCTTCGCAATGCATGGGGATAAACGCCTGACTGCCATCGGGGTGGCGCTCCATCATCTCCAGACAGTAGGGCAGGGCGCGCGGCTGGGCGTCGAACAACGAAATTCCGGCCCGCCCGCCAGCGCCGAAATCCAGTCTTGCGCGGTCATGGAAACGCCCGCACAGGCCCTGATTGATAAGTTTGTCGGGCGTGCCCTGAATTTCAAGAACATCGCCGAACGGGGCGAAGGCACGCGGGTTTAGGGAGTGTGTCGCCAGGCTGTGCGTCATATCGGGCAGGGTGATCCGGTGATGGGGCTGGATTTGAGTATTTTTAGCAAGATGAAGCCAGAAGGTCGTTCAGCCGCAATTCGGCAATGCGTTCGACCTGCTGGCAGGCGGTGGCGAATTCGGTTGCGGTGTCCTGCTGAATGCGTGTCTGGAAGGCTGCAAGAATCGACGCCTTGGTATTGTCACGCACGGCGATGATGAAGGGAAAGCCGTGTTTTTCGACATAGGCGGTGTTCAGCGTCTGGAATGTTTCGCGTTCGTGATCTGTCAGGGCGTCCAGCCCCGCGCTGGTTTGTTCCTGCGTTGATTCGGCCGTCAGGCGTTTGGCGGCGGCCAGTTTTCCGGCAAGATCGGGATGGGCGCGCAGGACCTGCAGGCGTTCGTCATCGCCTGCCGCGCGAAAAGCGCGCGCGAAGGCATTGGCAAGGCCGGTCGCGGTGTCATGGGCAGGCCCCAGTTCCAACGCATGGGCACGTTCGGCAACCCAGGGTGAATGTTCATAAATGCCGCCAAACCGCGCCACGAAATCCGCGCGGCCCAGCATGCTGGGACGGGTCCTGCGCGTGTGCGGGTGCGCCGCCGCCCAGTGTTGCGCAATATCCATGCGCCGCGCGAACCACACGCCCTGATGCGCCTGCACATGATCCAGAAACCGCATAAGCCCTGCAATCTTGCCCGGCCGCCCGATCAGGCGGCAATGCAGTCCGATGGACAGCATCTTGGGCGCGCCGGACTCCCCTTCGGCATACAGGACATCGAAGGCGTCCTTCAGATAGGATTCAAAATCACTGCCCGTCACCCAGCCCGGTGCTGTGGCAAAGCGCATGTCATTGGCTTCCAGCGTGTAGGGCAGGATAAGCTGGTCGTGGTCCCCGAATTCCATCCAATGCGGCAAATCATCATCATAGGTGTCTGAAATCCAGTCGAACTGTCCTGTTTCCGCCGCCAGCCGCACCGTGTTGACCGAACAACGCCCCGTATACCAGCCGCGCGGCGGGGTGCCGACTGTTTCGGTATGCAGGCGGATCGCGTCCTCGATGGCGGCACGTTCCTGATCTTCGGGCATGTCGCGGTGCTCGACCCATTTCAGGCCATGGCTGGCAATTTCCCAATCAGCCGCCTTCATGGCCGCCACTTGTTCGGGGTTGCGCGCAAGGGCAGTGGCCACGCCATATATCGTGACGGGCAGGCCGCGCGCGGTGAACAGCCGGTGCAGCCGCCAGAAACCGGCGCGCGCGCCGTAATCATAGATTGATTCCATGTTCCAGTGCCGTTGCCCCTGCCATGGTGCAGCACCCGGAATGTCGGACAAGAACCCCTCGGACGCGGCATCGCCATGCAGCAGGCAATTCTCGCCGCCCTCCTCGTAATTCAGGACCAGAGAGATTGCTATTCTCGCCCCGTCCGGCCACGCGGCATTCGGGGGGGTTGCACCATATCCGGTCAGGTTGCGGGGATAGCGTTGCACTGTGGCCTCCGATTATCAGACGAGTATTGTGATAAAACAAGATTACCACTTCCGCTTTCAGTCATTTTTTGAAAGACCTGAAATGCAGCGTCAAGGCAAGAGGCTGGCGCGCAACTGCGCTGGTGGTCTAGGCTTGTCGCTATCTTTGCTCAAAACGGAGACACGCAATGTCCGGTTTTCTGACCACCCATGTTCTGGATACGGCCCGCGGACTGCCCGCGCAGGGCTTGCAGATCACGCTTTTCAGGCTGGAAGGGGCATCGCGTTTGGAACTGGCGCGCATGCACACGAATGCGGACGGGCGCACCGACAGCCCGATTTTGCCAAAGACCGAATTTGGCGCTGGCCGGTATGAGCTGGTTTTTGCAGCAGGCGCGTATTTGCGCGCGACCGGACAGGCAGGGGGCGAGCCGCTGTTTCTGGACGAAATCCCCATTCGTTTCGGGATCAACGATGCGCAAAGCCATTATCATGTGCCGCTGTTACTGTCGCCATACGGGTTTTCGACATATCGCGGCAGTTAAGCGCCCAAATTCCGTCAGAATGATTGGTTAATTCGTGGCGGGATGACGCGACACGGGGTGCAGCCATATGGAATCCATAGCCTTTTCTAACGATATAACACTGCGCTTGCTGATGTTGGGTGGCGCTTATTTTGTTGGTATCAATCTGTTGGCTGTGTTCCTGTTCTGGATGGACAAGCGCCGCGCCCAAAGCGGGGACTGGCGTATACCGGAACGGCAGTTGCTGGGCGTGATGTTCTGGGGTGGTTCGATTGGGGGGCTGTGGGCGCGGCGCGCGCTGCGCCATAAGACACGCAAGGAACCGTTTTGCACCCATCTTCAGGGTATCGTGTCGTTTCAGATTGTTCTTGTCTGTGCGCTCGTTGTGTTGTGGACACAACCGGAGCTTGCCAGTTGGACGGGCAAGCAGGTCGTCACGCTTTTGCACACATTGCGTGCCAGTATTTGACAGCCTCAAGCTGCGGTCATGACCGCTAATTCAGCCCTGATCTTGCCTGCGATGAAATCGGTGAATAACGACACTTTGGGGTCGCGCAGGCGTTTGTGGGGGGTCAGTGCCGCCAGCGTAACAGGCAGGGGCGGCGTTGCTTCGGCGACCGGCACCAAGGCGCCGCTGCGCAGGTGGTCCGCAACCTCGAAGATTGGCTTGAGGACAATACCATGCCCGTCCAGCGCCCAGCCTGTCAGAACATCGCCGTCATCCGATTCAAACGGCCCGCTTATCTTGAACCGTTGGGGGCCGCTGGGTGTTTGCAATGTCCACTGGAATTCCAGCGCGCCCGGAAATCGCAAGTTCAGGCAATCATGCCGCTGCGACAGCAGTTCCGCACCGTCCACGGGCATGCCACGTTTTGCAATATAGGCGGGTGCAGCACACAGAATGCGCGGGCACTCGGCTATGACACGCATTTTCAGGGCAGAATCTTCCAGCGGACCAAGGTGGAAGGCAAGATCCAGCCCCTCGGCCGTCACATCGATACCCCTGTCGGAAAGGCGCAGGCGCAGCTCTATTTCAGGGTTCTCATCCTTGAAGGCAGGCACATGGGGCGCGATCAACCGCCGGCCAATGCCAAGGGGGGCGGCGACAAACAAGGTTCCGCGGGGTTGCGCGGTGGCGTGGGTCAGGGTGGCCTCTGCCTCGGCGATCGCATCAAGAATTTTCAGCGCGCCGTCATAAAACAGCATGCCGTTCGATGTGGGTTTCAATGTCCGCGTCGTACGATTGAACAGCCGCACGCCCAGGTGCTTCTCCAATTCGCCGATGCGCGCCGAGGCGACCGCCGGTGACGTGCGCTGGTCGCGGGCCGCAGCAGACATGCTGCCTAATTCATAGACACGCACAAACATCTTGATGTTGTTGATATAGGCCATTGGTATTTTCAGGCTGCGTTTGAAAGTGTTCGTGGTTTTATTGGGTTAACAGAAAGCCACAGGGCGGTATAGCCTGTGCAACACCAGATAACCGGAGGGCAAGAGATGCTGGAACTGGCTGTCATCGGCGCATGGGCGGAATTTGCGGTGCGCTGGCTGCATGTGATTACGGCAATTGCCTGGATCGGGTCCAGTTTCTATTTCATCGCGCTTGATCTGGGTTTGCGCAAATCGCCGGACTTGCCCGCAGGCGCCTATGGCGAGGAATGGCAGGTCCATGGTGGCGGGTTCTATCACATCCAGAAATATCTGGTGGCGCCGGACCGCTTGCCCGACCATCTGATCTGGCACAAATGGCAAAGCTATGTGACATGGCTGTCGGGCTTCGCATTGCTGGCGCTGGTGTATTACGTCGGGGCTGAATTCTACCTGATTGATGCCAATGTCATGGATCTGGCCGTCTGGCAGGCAATCGCAATCTCCATAGCCTCGCTTGCCGTTGGCTGGGTTATCTATGACCTGTTGTGCAAATCCCGCCTGGGCGACAATAACGACCGCCTGATGGCGCTTCTGTTCGTGCTTCTGGTCATCATGGCATGGGGCTATACGCAGGTCTTTACGGGCCGCGCGGCCTTGCTGCATCTGGGGGCGTTTACCGCCACGATCATGAGTGCGAATGTCTTCATGATCATCATCCCCAACCAGAAAATCGTCGTCGCCGATCTGCGCGCGGGCCGGACGCCGGACGCCAAATATGGCCGGATCGCCAAGCAGCGCTCCACCCATAACAACTATCTGACGTTGCCGGTCATTTTCCTGATGCTGTCAAATCATTATCCGCTGGCTTTCGCATCCGAGTATAACTGGCTGATTGCAGGGCTGGTGTTCCTGATGGGGGTAACGATCCGGCATTTCTTCAACACCATGCATATGGGCGGCGGCTATAAATGGTGGACATGGGCGGCAACCACTGTGTTGTTCCTTGCAATCATCTGGCTGTCGACATTGGGCCAGCCCGGTGACGACGACCCCTCATTGGCCGGCCTGCCTCCTGCGGCGGCGCGCTTTGCCGATGATCCGCATTTTGATGATATATACTGGACGGTCGTTGGTCATTGCTCGATGTGCCATGCGCAGGATCCGGTTTGGCCGGGCTTGTATTGGGCACCAAAAGGGGTCGTGCTTGAAACCGAAGCACAAGTCGCGCGTGCCGCGCAAAGCATTTACCTGCAATCAGGGATAAGCCATGCCATGCCACCCGGAAACACAGTGCTTATGGATGCGACCGCACGCAATCAGATTGCACAGTGGTATCGCCGTGCCAGCGGGTCATAATACGATCTTCATCTTGCCAAAAATACTCTGGGGGACGGCGTCGCAGACGGCGGGGGGCAAAGCCCCCTTGTTTCAGAATGCGTTAACGCCCGCCGGGGACCGGCGGGCGTTTCCTGTTGGTCAGGCGCAACCGAAGCGGAGCGGCATTCAGCCGATCGCGGCTTGTCTGATCTCGTCATCAATGAAGGGCACGTATTGCGCGAAATTCTCGGCAAACATTGCCACCAGTTTGGCGGCTTGCGCGTCATAGGCCGCCGCGTCTTCCCATGTCCGGCGCGGGTCCAGCAGCACATCGGCAACGCCTGGCACGGACACAGGCACATCAAAACCGAAATTGGGGTCGCGTCTGAATTCCGCTGTGCTTAATGATCCGTCCAGTGCCGCACTCAGAAGGGCGCGTGTTGCCTTGATCGGCATGCGTGAACCCGTGCCATAGGCCCCGCCCGTCCAGCCGGTGTTGACCAGCCAGCATTCCGACCCGAAGCGTGCGATTTTTTCTTGCAGCAACTTACCATAAACTTCGGGCCTGCGCGGCATGAATGGCGCACCGAAACAGGTCGAGAATGTGGGTTGTGGCTCTGTCACGCCTTGCTCGGTCCCCGCCACCTTGGAGGTGAAGCCCGACAGGAAGTGATACATGGCCTGCGCCGGTGTCAGCCGTGCAATCGGGGGCAGCACGCCGAATGCGTCGCAGGTCAGCATGATGATGTTTTTCGGCACCCCGCCCAGTGATGTTTCCGAAGCGTTTGAAATCGCGTCCAGCGGATAGGCGACACGGGTATTTGCCGTCAGGCTGTCATCGGTGAAATCCAGTTCCAGAGTGTCGGGGTCAAAGACCATGTTTTCCACGACACTGGCAAAGCGGTGCGTGGTCGCATAGATCTCGGGTTCTGCTTCGGCGTCCAGATTGATGGTTTTGGCGTAGCATCCGCCCTCGAAATTGAAGATGCCTTGCTCGGACCAGCCATGCTCGTCATCGCCGATCAGAATACGCGAAGGGTCTGCCGACAGGGTGGTTTTGCCTGTGCCCGACAGCCCGAAGAAAACCGCTGCGTCATCAGGGTCGTCAATGCCGTGATTGGCCGAGCAATGCATCGGCATGATGCCTTTTTCCGGCAGCAGGTAGTTCAGCAATGTGAACACGGATTTCTTGTTTTCGCCCGCATAGGCCGTGTTCGCAATCAGGATCAGCTTCCGGTCGAAGTTCAGTGCGATCACGGTTTCGGACCGGCAGCCGTGGCGCGCAGGGTCCGCCTTGAAGCTGGGGCAGTTGATGATGGTGAATTCAGGGATGAACTGTTCCAGTTCCGACGCCTCGGGACGGCGCAGCATGTGGCGAATGAACAGCCCGTGCCATGCCAGTTCGGTGACAACGCGAACATCCAGCCGGTGCGTCGGGTCCGCGCCGCCATACAGGTCTTGTACGAACAGTTCACGCCCTTTGATATGCGCCAGCATGTCGTCATACAGCCGGTCGAACGCATCGGACGCCATGGGGGCGTTATTGTCCCACCAGATCGTGTTTTCGACCGATGGTGTGCGGACCACGAACTTGTCCTTGGGCGAACGGCCGGTATGCGTACCGGTCGAGGCCAGCAGCGCCCCGCCCAAGCCGATCTTGCCTTCATTGCGCTTTACCGCTGCTTCCACAAGTGCTGGTTCAAGCAGGTTGTAATATACGGCAGACGCGCCTGTAATGCCTTGATCTTCCAAGCGTTTGTTTGGGTTGACGCGGAAATTTTTCATTATGCCTGCTCCGTCTGGCGCTAGAACAATTCGGGTCAAGGCCGGTCATGACCGACAAGGGGACAACGACACCGCAGTTGCGGAAGCCGCCATGAGGGTTGCTATAACACCGGCAATACGGCGATTGATAGGCGTGTTTGGCGCAGTTAGCGCAACCATCCATGCGTTAGCGCAATATTAATACCGAGAGGGGATGAATGTGTTGCGAATTAGCACAATCCGGGACGAATCGCATACTTGCCAGCCATGCCTGACAAGTATTTTATTGCGTCTCACCTTCGTCTGGGTGAATATGTGGCAAAAATAAGGCAGCCGCGCCACGTACAGCAGTGAAAAGGACAGGCACATGTCGAGAATCGCACTTGTCGATGATGATCGGAATATTCTGACATCCGTTTCGATATGTCTGGAAGCCGAAGGCTTCGAGGTTGAAACCTATAATGACGGTCAATCCGCGCTGGAGGCGTTCAACAGGAAACTGCCCGATATGGCTGTTCTGGACATGAAGATGCCGCGCATGGACGGGATGGAGCTGTTGCAGCGGTTGCGCCAGAAAACGCAGATGCCGATCATCTTCCTGACCTCCAAGGATGACGAGATTGATGAGGTGCTGGGGCTGCGCATGGGCGCGGACGACTATGTCAAAAAGCCCTTTTCCCAGCGGTTGCTGGTGGAACGCATCCGCGCCTTGCTGCGGCGCAAACAGGCGATTGAAAGCGGCGAGGAAGGCGGCGAGGAAGCCAAGACCATCGTGCGCGGGAATCTGGAAATGGACCCGCTGCGCCATTCCGTGAAGTGGAAAGGCAAGGATGTCACGCTGACGGTGACGGAATTCCTGTTGCTTCAGGCCTTGGCGCAACGGCCCGGTGTGGTGAAGTCGCGCGACCAGCTAATGGATGTGGCCTATGATGATCAGGTCTATGTCGATGACCGGACGATTGACAGCCATATCAAACGCTTGCGCAAGAAAATGCGCAGCGTCGATGAAGAGTTTTCATCGATAGAAACCCTCTACGGAATTGGGTACAAGTATAACGAAGCCTGATAAAACAGGGGTAGCCCTTTTGGTGCTGCAACAGGTGCTGGTGTGAAAACAGAGGTTACAGCGTCCAGAGCTGACGTTGTTCTTGGTGATGACTGGGTTGGCCCAGGTGACGCCGTCGAATCCGAGGTGCGTGCAACCCGTGCAAAACGCGGGTTTCTTAGTATTTCCAGTTCTCCGCTTGCGCGCAAGATTGTGTTGTTCAATCTTGTTGCATTGGTCATTCTAGTCGTCAGCGTCTTGTTTACAAACCCGTTTCGCGACAGCTTGTTGCGCCAGCAGGAACAGACATTGCGCCAGACTGCCCAAATTGTCGCTGACATCGTGGCGGCTGCGGGCGGGATCGACGCATCAAAAGATGTGCTTGCCCGTCGCCTGACGCTGGATGAACGCTTTGCGATTGTCCTTGTTGCGCAAGATGGCACTGTCGCCGCGCAGTTGAACGGCGTGGCCCGCCCCGATGAGGAGGTGCTGCCCGAACGAACCACCCTGATCAGCGATATGCTGACGCGGATCTGGTCGGGCATGACCTATGTAACAGGTGCAAGGCTGGTCGAACAGCGCGCGCCGGATTTCGCTGATATTGCGCAGGAACTGTTCGTTCAGAACCAGCAGGGGTTGCGCGACAGTTATACCCATCGCGGTGCCAGTGATGATATGTGGATCGCGGCAAGCGCGCCGGTGCTAAGTAATGATGTGTTCACGGGGGCCGTCATCTTGCGGCGTGATGCGCGCGATACTGCCGCGCTGATGCGCCATGACCGTGAACAGGTCTTGCAGTTCTTCCTGATCGCGCTTCTGGTTTCCATTGGCCTGAGTTTCGTGCTCGCCTCGACAATCGCGAACCCGCTGGCTGATCTGGCAATGGCGGCGGAACTTGGCAAACGTCGTGACGGTCGGCGCACACATGCAGGGCGGGTGCGCATTCCCGACCTGACAGGGCGGCCCGATGAAATCGGGGATCTGTCGCGCGCAATGCGCGGGATGGTCAGTGCGCTTTATGACCGGGTCGAGGCGAATGAGCAGTTTGCGGCTGATGTCGCGCATGAAATCAAGAATCCGCTGGCGTCGCTTCGCTCGGCGGTCGGGTCATTGCGCATGGCCAAGCGCGAAGATCAGATCCAGCGTTTGCTGGACGTGATCGAACATGATGTGCGCAGGCTGGACAGGCTGGTGTCGGACACGTCGAATGCATCCCGACTGGACGCAGAACTGGTCAAGGAAGAAGAAGAAGAATTCGACCTGATCAATTTGCTGAACAACCTGTGCGAGCATCTGAGTCAGGAAGCCCAGACCAAAGGTGTGGAATTTATCAAGCTATTGCCGCCTGATCCCATTCTTGTCACCGGACTGGAGGGGCGGCTTGCGCAAGTATTCGTCAATCTGATTACGAATGCGATTTCATTTTGCGAAGACGGCGACGCGGTGCGGATATGGGCGCGCAAGCGCAATGAACGTGTGTTGATCGTGGTCGAGGATACTGGCCCCGGGATTCCCGAAAATGCGCTGCAAAAGGTATTCAAGCGGTTCTATTCCGAACGTCCGGTCAAACAGTTCGGCAACCATTCCGGCCTTGGGCTGGCGATATCGAAACAGATTGTCGAGGCCCATCAGGGCGTCATCTGGGCAGAGAATATCCGCCTGCCCGATGCGCCTGCGGGCAGCGCCCCCCTTGGCGCGCGCTTTGTTGTGGGGTTGCCGGTGTGACCGGCGGGGGGGACACCCTGCTGCATGCCAGCACAGTGGCGTTCGAAACCCCCGGAGGATGGCATGCGCTGGTTCTGAAAGGTCGCTCGCGCGCGGGAAAGTCGGAACTGGCGCTTGAACTTATGGCGATTGGCGCGCGGCTGGTCGCCGATGACCAAACTCGCATCATGCGCGATGGCACGACCCTTCTGGCAGATGCGCCAGCCCCCATTCGGGGTGTGATTGAAATGCGCGGTATAGGCTTGCTTGGCGCGGCCCCGTTATCGAGGGTCCGCGTCTCGGTGCTGGTGGATCTGGACCAGACCGAGGGCGCGCGTCTGCCCGATGCGCGGTCGACCCGCATTCTGGGACTGGATGTTCCGACATTACACAAGGTCGAGAGTAGGGCTTTCGCTGCCGCTTTGCGGCAATATGTTCTTGGGCAATCCTGGATCAGTCCACATGCAACGGGGTGATGACACAACAAAGGGCAAAAGTGATGTCTAGCTTTCCGCCAGATACCGAGCGATTGATCCTGATAACGGGGCCGGCGGGGTCTGGGCGCAGCACGGCCCTGAAGGCATTGGAAGATGTCGGCTTCGAGGCGATTGACAACATGCCGTCGTCACTGGTGCCACGTCTGGTGAAGTCACCTTTGCGGGCCCCGCTGGCGTTGGGAATTGACACCCGCAACCGCGACTTTTCCATGAATGCCATTCTGGCATTGGTGGAAATGCTGGCTGGATTGCCAAGCCTTGATTTTGAACTGGTGTATCTGGATTGTTCTGATGAAACGCTGAACCGGCGCTTTTCAGAAACACGCCGGCGCCACCCGTTGCGTCCGGATGCGCCGGTCAGTGAAGGGATTGCGCTGGAACAGCGTTTGCTGGCCCCCTTGCGCCAGCGTGCGGATGTGCTGGTCGAGACAAGTTCCATGACGCCGCATGATCTGCGTGCGCAGATGCACGATTTGTTTGACCGCAACGGGCAGGGCAGGATGCATGTGCAAGTGCAGTCCTTCTCGTTCAAGCGGGGCTTGCCGACGTCGGTGGATATGGTCTTTGACTGTCGCTTTCTGAACAATCCGCATTGGGAAATAGACTTGCGAGCGTTTGACGGGCGGGATACGCGCGTTGCGGAATTCGTGGCGCGCGATCCGCGGTTCGGCGCATTTTTCGGGCGTGTTCGTGACCTGGTTGAAAGTTTGCTGCCAGAGTTCGCGCAAGAGGGGAAATCCCATCTGACAATCGCATTCGGCTGCACGGGCGGGCGTCACAGATCAGTTGCAACTGCAGAAAAACTGGCCGAGGCTCTTGCGCAGACAATGTGGCGGGTGTCTATACGTCATAGAGAATTGGAACGTGTTTCGGCAGAACTGCCGAAAACTGGCAAAGATGAGTAAGGTTCGGGCGTGATCGGAATCGTGATCGTCGCACATGGGGGACTTGCACGCGAGTACCTTGCGGCAATTGAACATGTGATCGGCAAGCAAAGCGGCATTCGGGCCATCGCGATCGAATATGATCATGACCGCGATGCCAAGAAGCTTGAGATTCTGAACGCTGCTGCCGCAGTAGATGCCGGGCAGGGCGTCATTGTCGTGACTGACATGTTTGGCGGTTCGCCCTCGAACCTGTCGCTGCCTGCATGCGCATCGCCCAACCGCCGGATTTTATATGGCGCGAATTTGCCCATGTTGATCAAACTTGCGAAATCCCGCGACATGCCCATGCAGGATGCAACGACTGCCGCACTGGATGCTGGCAGAAAATACATTAATTCGTTGGAAATCGGTGGCCAGGGGCAGGGCGTATAAGCCGCAATCGGGCAAAAACAAGGAAATACCTGACACGATGGTTGAACTGGAATTGGAGATCATCAACGAAAAAGGCCTGCATGCAAGGGCATCGGCCAAGTTCGTTGAAGTTGTGGAACGTCATGATGCCACTGCCGAGGTCAGCAAGGACGGGATGAGTGTGCCGGGCGATTCCATCATGGGTTTGCTGATGCTGGCTGCATCGCGCGGCACATCTATCCTTGTTCGTACAAGTGGATCGCAGGCTCAGGATCTTGCAGATGCGCTGCGCGCCCTTGTTCTGGACCGTTTCGGCGAAGGTATGTAGCCCTTCATCGTTCCGAAAAAATTAAGCCGGGCAATTTCTGAATGCCCGGCTTGTTTTCGTATTATTCTACCGACTCTTGTGCGTCTTGCTGGTCAAAGCGCGGTTCGCGTGGCGGGCGGCCCACAACATCGCGCAGTTCATCCAGTTCGATGAAGTTGTCAGCCTGCCGCCGCAGTTCATCCGCAATCATCGGCGGGTGGCTGCGGATTGTCGAGACAACCGAGACCCGCACGCCCTGACGTTGCAGGCTTTCGACCAGCGGACGAAAATCGCCATCACCGGAAAACAGAACCGCATGATCCAGACGCGGCGCAAGTTCCATGGCATCCACCGCCAGTTCGATATCCATGTTGCCTTTAACTTTGCGGCGACCCATGGAGTCGGTGTATTCTTTCGCGGCCTTCGTCACCATGCTGTAACCGTTATAGTTCAGCCAGTCCACCAGCGGGCGAATGGGCGAGTATTCGTCATTTTCAAGCAGGGCGGTGTAGTAGAAGGCACGCAACAATTTACCGCGGCGCATGAATTCCTGACGAAGCAGTTTGTAGTCGATGTCAAACCCAAGTGCCTTGCCGGCCGCATACAGGTTTGATCCGTCTATGAAGAGCGCCAAGCGCTCATCTTTGTAAAACATGGTTTTACCTTTTTTAGTTTTAACCTATCACACCATGACTTCGTGGAATACGTATGACGGCTATGCCAAATAAAAAGCAGTCCATTAAGGACCATACATGCATGTTAAATATCGCAAACACACCTAAGTTCAATCCGATCCTGATTGCGTTGGGGTCCAACCTGGCGGGGCATTCGGATAGTCCGGCTACCCAACTGGATAGTGCTATCGAAGAAATTTCAATGAATTCAATACGTGTCGTCGCGCGAAGCCGGTTTTTCCGCACGCCCTGCTTTCCGGCGGGGGCAGGGCCTGATTTCATTAATAGCGCGATTGTGTGCGACTGTGAACTTCCCGCCCATGCAATTCTGACGATCTTGCACAAAATCGAACAGGATGCTGGGCGCACGCGTCATGCGCGCTGGCAGGCGCGTGTCCTTGATCTTGACTTGCTGGCAATGGGGGATTGTGTCTTGCCGGATATGCCCACCTACAGCCATTGGGCGGGGTTGTCGCTGGAACGTCAGATGCGTGAAGTGCCGCCCGAACTTATCTTGCCACATCCCCGCATGCAGGACCGTGCATTTGTTCTGCATCCGCTTATGGACATTGCGCCTGATTGGGTTCATCCTGTCACAGGTCAAACTGTCCGGTCCATGCATGCGGCGCTTGATCCGCAGGAATTGGCAAAAATCACACCGATTTCCAGCTAGAACGCATGGAATTGTGACCTGCTGGCGCTTGCGCTGGGATGATTCGCGCAGTATGCAGCAGGTTCTGGCCCACCTATGTCTGAATTGGAGTCTGCCTATGGCCCGCGTAACAGTAGAAGATTGCGTTGATAAAGTTCCCAACCGCTTCGAACTGGTCGCCCTTGCTGCACATCGTGCGCGTGAAATCGCGGCCGGTGCGCCAATTACGGTGGACCGTGACAATGACAAAAACCCTGTCGTGTCCTTGCGTGAAATCGCGGATGAAACACAGTCGGCAGATGAATTGCGCGAGCGGCTGATCGAAAGCCTGCAAACGCAGATCGAGGTTGACCTGCCGGAAGATGATAACATGGCCCTGCTTATGGGGCGCGCAGAACAGGACAAGCCTGAAGAAGACAGCATGAGCGAAGAGCAAATGTTGCGCGCGCTGATGGAAGCGCAAGGTCAGGCTGGCTAAGTCTTATCCGGCCAACTGGCGCAGCGCCGCCAGTATGGTCAATATGAAATGTTAGGTTTCTCGGGGAAGGTTCTACGCGCGTGATCACATTCGCTGATCTGATCGCATTGGTGCGCAATTATAACCCCAAAACGGATGAGGATCTTATTCGTCGCGCCTGGGAGTATGGCGAGGCGATGCATGAAGGGCAGTTCCGCCATTCGGGAGAGCCGTATTTCACGCATCCGGTCGCCGTTGCGGCGCTGCTGACAGAAATGCGCCTTGATGATGCAACAATCATCACGGCACTTCTGCACGACACGATCGAGGACACCAAATCAACCTATTCCGAGGTTGCGCAAATATTCGGTGAAGAAATTGCCGAACTGGTCGATGGTGTGACCAAGCTGACCAACCTGCAAATTTCGTCATCCGAAGCGAAGCAGGCCGAGAATATTCGCAAGCTGCTGATTGCCATGTCGCGGGATTTGCGCGTCATCTTGGTGAAGCTTGCCGACCGTTTGCATAATATGCGCACAATCCGGTCGATGAAGGCCGAAAAGCAGGCGCAGAAAGCCCGCGAAACCATGGATATCTATGCGCCGCTTGCGGGGCGTATGGGTATGCAATGGATGCGCGAGGAACTGGAAGATCTTGCGTTTCGTGTCCTGAACCCTGAAGCGCGAAATTCCATCCTGCGCCGCTTTATCACTTTGCAGCGCGAAGCGGGGGATGTGCTGCACCGCATCAGCGGCGATATTCGCACCGAACTTGAACGTTCGGGTATTGATGCTGTGGTGTTCGGGCGCGCCAAGAAGCCCTATTCGATCTGGCGCAAGATGCAGGAAAAGGAACTGGCCTTTTCGCGTCTGTCCGATATTTACGGCTTCCGCATCATCACCAACACAGTTGAGGAATGTTATACCATTCTGGGGCTTATGCATGGCCGCTGGCGTGCGGTTCCGGGGCGGTTCAAGGATTACATCAGCCAGCCGAAATCAAACGGCTACCGGTCCATTCATACCACCGTGTCCGGCCGTGACGGCAAGCGCGTGGAAATCCAGATACGCACCCGCGAAATGCACGAGGTCGCAGAAGCGGGCGTTGCGGCGCATTGGGCCTATCGCGATGGCCAGCGCAGTGTGAACCCTTTTGCTGTTGATCCTGCGAAATGGATTGCGACCCTGACCGAAGGGCTTGAATCAGAAGAAGATCACGATGCGTTTCTTGAGCATGTGAAGCTGGAAATGTATTCCGATCAGGCGTTCTGTTTCACGCCGAAAGGGGATGTGATCCAGTTGCCGCGTGGCGCAACACCGCTGGACTTTGCGTATGCAATTCACACGCGTATCGGCAATAGCTGCGTTTCCGCGAAGGTGGACGGGTTGCGCGTGCCCCTGTGGACGCGGCTGCGCAACGGGCAATCGGTTGAAATTATCACCGCCGAGGGGCAGCGCCCGCAGGCCAGCTGGATCGATATTGCCGCCACGGGCCGCGCCAAGGCCGCCATTCGCCGGTCGTTGCGCGATGAGGACCGCGCAAGGTTCATGCGCCTTGGTGCCGAATTGCTGCGCGCCGCCTTCGAGAATGCGGGCCGCGAGATGAGCAATAAGGCACTTGCGACCGCGGCCAAGATCATGGGCATATCAGACGCGGCAGAGTTGCGCGCGCGTGTGGGTGCCGCCGAGATCAGTGCGCGCCGGGTTGTGGGCGTCCTGTATCCTGACGGGGTGTCCGACACGCCGCAGGTGGATGCATCGCGCCCCGTCCTTGGCTTGAATGCGGACCAGTCCTTCCGCCGCGCGGCCTGCTGCCAGCCCCTGCCGGGTGAACGGATTGTGGGCATCACCTACCGCGGCAAGGGGGTTGTGGCCCATGCCATGGATTGTGACGCCCTTGCCGAATTCGAGGACCAGCCGGATCGCTGGATCGATCTGCGTTGGCAAGATGGCACGCATCCGCCAGTCTATGCCGTCACGCTGGACCTGACGATTTCAAATGACTCTGGCGTGTTGGGGCGCGTATGCAGCTTGATTGGCGAGCATAAGGCGAATATCTCGGATTTGCGCTTTGTGGACCGGAAGCCGGATTTCTATCGTTTGATGGTCGAAGCGGAAATACGCGGTGTCTCGCATCTGCATGAGGTGATGACCGCCCTTGAAGCTGAAACATCGGTGGCGCGAATTATCCGCACGCGCGACCCGTCCCTGCGCCCATGACTGGCCTGTTCGGGTCAGGTTTAATGAAGGTCTGCCCTTGGTGTTCAAACGACGCAATCCAAGAAACTTTCGCCAGCGCTTGGTGAATTTCTTTATCCCCGGCGGGGGATGGGGCCGGTCGGCAAGCTATGTCATGCATCGGTTGCGCAGGTTGCCCGACAGCCCGGAACGGATTGCACGGGGAATCGCGGCGGGGGTGGCCGTCAGTTGTACACCCCTGTTCGGAATGCATTTTGTTGCGTCTGCGCTTGTGGCGTGGGCGTTGCGCGGCAATATTTTCGCGTCGCTGCTGGCGACCTTCTTTGGAAACCCGTTCACATTTCCGGTGATTGCCGTGTCCGCTCTGGAATTGGGCAGCTTCCTTCTGGGGGTGGAAAACACATTGAAAGGCAAACATGCCATCCGTGCGTTTGGGGCCGTGTGGCAGGAATTGTGGCGCAACAGCATTTCGGTGTTCACGTCCGAACCCGTAAGCTGGCAGAACATGGCGCATTTCGGCTGGGATGTTTTTGCCCCCTATATGCTGGGCGGCACATTGATCGGAATTGTATGCGGCGTGCCTGCATATTTCCTGTCGCTTCCGCTTATCAGGGCCTATCGCAAGCGCAGAATGAAGAAGATACAGGAACGGTTTGAACAGGCCCGGAAAAATGATCCCGCACGGTGATTACAGCGCTGGGTCATTGAGTTTGGTGTTTTGTCCGCTATTGTGTGTGCTCAGCGCGAGTGCACAGAATTCCCGGGGATCAGAATGAACGGACGAACAGATCATCCTTTGCGACTTGGTTTGAATATTGATCATGTGGCGACCTTGCGCAATGCGCGCGGCGGGGCCGACCCTGATCCTGCGCGCGCGGCCCGACTGGCACAGCAGGCGGGTGCCGACGGGATAACCTTGCATCTGCGCGAGGATCGCCGCCACATTCTGGATGCCGATCTGTCCGCCGTGATGGAGGCGGTGACACTGCCCATCAATCTGGAAATGGCCGCAACCGAGGAGATGCAGCGCATCGCACTTCGGCACAGGCCGCATGCGGTTTGCCTTGTTCCAGAACGACGCGAGGAACGCACGACCGAAGGTGGCCTTGAAGTGGCGGGGGATGACAACCGCTTGCGCGACTATATCACGCCGCTGCGCGAGGCGGGCGCAAGGGTGTCGCTGTTCATCGCCCCGGATGAGGCGCAGGTCGAGGCGGCGGCCCGTGTTGGCGCGCAGGTTGTCGAATTGCATGTGGGCGCATATGCAGAACATTACGCGGCGGGGGATGACGCTGCGCGCAATGCCGAACTGCGCAAACTTTTTGCCGCTGCGGCCCTGGCCGATGAACTGGGGTTGGAAGTGCATGCCGGACACGGCCTGAATTTCGACAATGTCGGGCCAATTGCGGCAATCCCCGAAGTGGTCGAGCTGAATATCGGCCATTTCCTGATAGGCGAGGCCGTGTTCATTGGGCTTGATGCCGCGATCCGTGAAATGCGCCGGAAAATGCTTCTGGCGCGGATGTAGCGGCCCATGATTCTGGGTGTCGGGACCGACCTTGCAAATATTGACCGCATCGCCGGAACCTTGCAGCGTTTCGGGGACCGGTTCCGCAACCGTGTGTTCACCCCGCAGGAACTGGCCCGTGCCCAACGCCGTGGCGATGACGTTGCGACCTATGCCAAACGCTGGGCCGCCAAAGAAGCGTGTTCCAAGGCATTGGGAACGGGGCTTGCCATGGGCATTTCATGGCGTGATATGTGGGTCACCAACCTGAAGGGCGGCCAGCCCGTGATGCATGTGTCAGGCTGGGCGGCCAGCCGTCTGGCAAACATGACCCCTGCCGGACACGAAGCGGTCATTCATGTCAGCCTGACTGATGACCATCCTTGGGCGTCCGCCTTCGTTGTCATAGAAGCACGCCCCTTATCTGATGCGTAAGGGACGCGGTTTTGTCCGGTGCCGGCTGAAATAGATCACTCCAGCGCCGCGATGAAGCGGGCACGCGCTTCGGGCAGTCGCAGGCCAACGGCATGGGCAAGCCAGTGGTTCAGGAAATACCCGCTGATTGTCAGGGCCTGTGTCAGGTCGCGCGCGTCCAACGCGCTGCCATTCAGTAACGCCGCAGGCAAAGGCAGCAGCCTTGGGGCATATTCCCCAGCCCCTTCAATGGTGACGGCGCGCCCTGTGCGCGGGCTGACATAGGCCAGACCCTGCTGCGCGCCTGTGACCGCGCAGCGATCCAGATCAAGGCCGAAGCCGGTTTCCTCTAGCAGTTGCAATTCCCAAAGCGCATAGGCGTGCAGCCAGCCGGGCTGGCCCAATGCGTCCAGAAGCGCCACCGTCGCGGAATACAGCACCGGATAGGGCGCGCGTTCGGGCAGTGCGAACCGGCACAATGCACAGACAGATCCAAGCGCAAGCAATGCCAGACGGTCATGCAGAATATGTGCGGCGCGCGGCTGCAGCAGTTCCACAGTGAAATTGCCCATCTGGTCCTCCAGTCTTGCGCGCCAGTGCACATCAAGCTGGGCCCCCGGTTGCAGCACCGGCGCCATCTTGCGCGATGCCCCGCCGCGCACTGCGCCCGCATGACGGCCATGCAGGGCGGTGAACACCTCGGTCAGGGCGGTTGCCTCGCCATGCTTGCGGACAGATAACAATATGCCTTGATCTCGCCAATCCATGGTGCCAAGCCTTGCCCCGCTGGTGTAAGTTCAGCAAGTGGAATTCGCGGCAGGACATCCGCATTCCCGCGATTTTACCGGCACCCAATGCAGGAGTCATCAGTTTGGCCATAGACCCGAAATATCGCATCATTGCAGGGCTGATCGGGGCGCTGGCCTTGGTGGCGCTGGTGGCGCATATCGCACAGCGCAGCGGCCGTTCCGGTCTGGTGTCGGCCTTGTGGTGGTCGAGGGGGTATTTCACCATTCTGACCGCGGTTCTGACGGCCGCGACCTTCCTGCTTATCGCTTGGACGGGGCGGCGTTTGCCATATGGCTGGATGGGCATGCTGACCATGTCGATGATTATGGTTGCAGTGGTTTATCATGTCATGCTGGCCCATCTGTTCAACCCGCAGGGGCTGCGCGGTTGGACCAATCAGGTTTTTCACACGCTTCTGCCAGCGGCAGTTCTGTGGTTCTGGCTTATGGAAGTCACGCGCCACGACCCGCGCACGCCCGCGCGCCCGCTGACATGGATTTTCTGGCCGCTAGGCTATGGCATCTATGTACTTTTGCGTGGGGCTTTCACAGGGTGGTACCCGTATCCGTTCCTGAATGTCGCGCGCTTGGGGTGGGAAGGGGTGTTGCCCAACCTTGCCGGACTTCTGGCGGGTTTTCTGGCCCTAGCGTATCTTATGGATTATTTGGGGCAACGCATGCCGTTGCGCAATCAGCGAGACGCCAGATAAGCGGCGCATCCGGCAAGTGCCGCATAGTCATCCTCGACCATGGCAACGGGAAAACGCTGCACCAATGTGGACATGCGCCCCATATCGGTAAAGGCAGATTCGAAGCCGAACCGGTCCAGCCATGGGGTGAAGGCCCGCGCCACACCGCCGATCAGGTAGATACCGGCATAGGGCAGGGTGACCAATGCCAAACTGGCGACTGTCTGGCCCAGAAGCCGCACATAATGCCGCCCGACTGTTTGCGCCAATGTGCAGCCTTCATTCATGGCAGCGATAATCTGCGCGGCATCCTTGCCACCCGCAAGGCCCGTTTGTTCCGCATGGAAGCTGTATAGGCGTTCCAGCCCCGCACCAGCCAGCACATCCTCGACCGAGGCGATCCCGCGTCGCGCAATAAGCCAGTCCGCAAGTCTGTAATCGTCCTGTCCGCGCAACGGCAGGTGGATATGTCCAGATTCCGAGGCAGGCACGACGAAATGTCCCGCCCCGTCCGGAAAAACAGGCGCGGCATTGACGCCGGTGCCAAGCCCGATAACCAATCGTGTCTGCCCCTGAGGCTGCCCGCGCCGGATCGTGCGCAGGTGGTTTTCCGGCACGCCTGCAACCGCATGCCCTTGTGCCTGCAGGTCATTAAGGAAATGAACCCGCGCAATACCATTCTCACGGCCAATGTCGCGCGCATCTGCCGTCCAGCCCAGATTCGTCATTTCTGCCTGATCGCCCTGAACGATTCCGGCCAGTGCAAAAGCGGCCTTTTCCGGCTTCGCATCCGTGCGCGACAGGAATTGCGTGACGATATCCCCCAACCCGCAATATTCTGCATTCCGGAAGCGCGTTGTCGTATCTGCAATCAAATCGCCGCCGCGTGCAAGCGCCATGCGGGTATTGGTGCCCCCGATATCTGCGACCAGAACAAGTGGCGCGTGTTTTGTGTCAGGTGTTGAACTCATGTATTCGCCTTTGTCAGGTCAAGCTGGCGCGGTCGCATGCGTGATAGGACGCTTCTGGCAGGCGCTGCAAGACATAAAGCCCTGATGCAACCTGTCGCAACATGGCCGGTTGTCATGTTTTAGCAATGTGAACCAAGTGCCGATTGCGCGCATTCATGCGCGAAAGCGTCCATTTCCTTTTGTGTATCGGGCAAGCGGGGGTGGTGAAGTGATCATCATCGTGGGGCGGCACCTGTGCTTTCGCCAACGATAAGTGTGGTTTCCATCAGGCATGTTTCCGGTGGCTGGTCCGGTGAATTGATCTGTTGAAGCAGCATTTCGGCAGCTTTTCGGCCCGCCTCGCGCACAGATGACCGCGTTGCGGTGAAAAGCGGCACATCATTGCCGTTTGGCAAATATGACAGGTCATCGTCATGTGTAATCACCGATACATCGCGCCCCAGACGTATATTCTGGTCGACCAATGCCCGCCGCAGGCCATAGGCAACAAGCATGGATGACGACAAAAAGGCCGTAGGCGGATCGGGCAGGCGCATGAGTTCGACCGCAGCTTTGTGGCCGAAGACCTCGGTCATTTCGGACTGTCGCATCAGGGCGGGGTCATGGGGGACGCCGGCATCCTGAAGCGCTTGCAGATATCCCGCACGGCGGCGCATGGCAAAATCCATGTTCTCAAGGCCGTTGATCAGCGCAATCCTGCGATGGCCCAGTTGCAACAGAAACTCTGTCGCGCGCCGGAATGACCGCTTGTTGTTGATATCGAGCCACGAATACGGCGCGATGATCCCGCTGGAGCGGCCATGCACGACAAAGGGAACGCGTAGTTGGGTCAGAAGTGCGATGCGCGGGTCATTCAGCTTGGGGCCGTGAACGATCATGCCATCGACAGCCCCGCGCGCGATCATGTTGCGATACGCCTGTTCCTCATCCGCGTCGGGGACCATGCTAAGCACCATTTCATAGCCTTCGCGCGAATAGGTTTCGCCAGCGCCCGCAATGAAATCGGCGAAAACAGGGTTCACAATTTCATGGCTGTCCGACAGCGGGATCACATGCCCTATGGCATGGGTGCGTCCGGTTGCAAGGCTTTTGGCGCGGGTGTTGGGGTGGTAATTCGCCCGCTCGGCCGCGTCGCAGACACGCTTGCGTGTCTTCGCGTTCACCTCCGGATAACCGTTAAGGGCACGAGAAACCGTTGTTGGCGACAGCTTCAGACTGGCCGCAAGTTCTTTCAGTGTTATGCCCATTGTTTAGTCAAACCGCATTGGATGTATCGATGTAGTATGCGCAAAAAACACCTGTTGAAAAGTGGAAATTAAGTCCGGGAATATGCTGCACTTGCGAAATACTCTAATAAAAAAAGGAGTATTGCGAACATAGACGATTGACTTGATACAGCGGATCGGCAAATGTCCGGATATCCAAAGCGTTTTGGAAAAATGATTCCAAACTGCTGGGATGCTGATCAGCACACGCTAAAAAATTGTGCATAACAGATCGTCAACCTTGGGAGGATGACAATGAAAACCAAATTTTACGCAGGCGTTGCAACGCTTGCCCTGCTGGCTGGTGGTGCGTCCGCGCAAAACCTGATCATTGAACCGGGAGCCGACGGGTTCAACTGGGACAGCTTCGAGGAATTCTCGGCAGCGCATGACTTCAGCGGCGAAACCGTTTCTGTGTCTGGTCCGTGGTTGCAGCCGGATGCGGGTATGCTGCGCAATGTTCTGGCCTATTTTGAAGAAGCCACGGGTGCGACCGTCAACTACTCCGGCTCTGACAGTTTCGAGCAGGATATCGTGATCGCGGTTCAGGCGAATTCCGCACCGAATATCGCCGTATTCCCGCAGCCCGGACTGGCATCGGACATGGCCGCAATCGGCGCACTGGCGCCGCTGGGTCAGGAAACTGCCGACTGGATGGTGGAAAACTACGCCGCCGGTCAGTCATGGGTTGATCTGGGCACATTCGCCAATCCCGAGGGCGAGCATGAAATGTTCGGCTTCTTCTACAAGGTCGATGTGAAATCGCTGGTCTGGTACAGCCCAGAACAGTTCGACGAAATGGGCTATGACATTCCCGAAACACTGGAAGACCTGAAAGCGCTGTCTGCGCAGATCGTCGAGGATGGTGGCACGCCGTGGTGCATCGGGCTTGGGTCCGGCGCTGCAACCGGCTGGCCCGCGACCGACTGGGTCGAGGACATGATGCTGCGCCTGCATGAACCGGAAGTCTATGACGGCTGGATCACCAATGACGTTGCGTTCAATGACCCGCGTGTGGTGGAAGCGATCGAGGCTTATGGCGAATTCGTGCGCACCGATGGCTGGGCGCAGGGTGGGCCGGAAGCGTCTGCAACCACCGATTTCCGCGACAGCCCTGCGGGATTGTTCCAGATTCCGCCAGCTTGCTACATGCACAAACAGGCGTCCTTCATTCCGTCCTTCTTCCCTGAAGGATCGGAATTTGGTATCGACTATGACTTCTTCTACTTCCCGGCATCCGGCGAAGGCGATCTGGGCGAACCTGTTCTGGGTGCGGGCACCCAATTTGCGATCACCAATGACAGCCCTGCAACACGTGGCTTGATCGAGTTTCTGAAAGCGCCCATTGCGCATGAAATCTGGATGGCGCAGTCAGGGTTCCTGACGCCGCATACCGGCGTAAATCTGGACACGTTCGGCGACGACTCGTTGCGCGCGATGAACGAAATCCTGCTGAATGCGACCACTTTCCGCTTTGACGCATCCGACGTGATGCCGGGCGAAATCGGCGCGGGCGCATTCTGGACCGGTATGGTTGATTACACCACCCAAGGTGACGCGCAAGCGGCAGCAGATGCGATCCAGCAGCGCTGGGACGCGATGCGCTAGGTGCAGTTTCGCGGGGCCGCGCATGCAGCGGCCCCGCAGTTTTGCAACTGCTTTTCTAAAGGCAAGCGCGGCTGACGGTGCGTGACAGGCTATCGGGCCTGAGCGTGTGGGCGTCAGTGAAGGGGGGAAGATGTCACCAGTCTTGCAAGGGATCTTGACAATCATCATCGGTGTCGGTGGGTGCGTCGGGTATTTTTATGCGTCCAATATGATACTGGACAAGGTCATATTCCCCGCACGCGGGCCGCAAGCGGGCCGCAACATTAACCGCGCCAACAAGGTGCGCCCGTGGCTGTTTCTGTTTCCCGCGATTTTCGCGTTGGGCCTGTATCTGGTCTATCCGGTTGTCGGGTCATTCTACAGGTCGCTGTTCGACCGTTCCGGCATGAATTTCATAGGGTTGGGGAATTACTTTGACCTTATGAACGAAGGGACGTTCCGCACCGCAGTGTTCAACAATTTGCTGTGGGTGCTGTTCGTGCCTGCAATGGCCACATTTCTGGGTTTGCTGGTCGCGCAGCTGACGGACCGCCTGTCCTGGGGGAATATCGCGAAATCGCTTATTTTCATGCCGATGGCGATTTCCTTTGTGGGCGCGTCGCTGATCTGGAAATTCGTGTATTCCGCAAATCCGGATATTGGCATCATCAATTCGTTGCGTGATTTCGTGGGTTTGTCGCCGGTTGACCCTGTTCAGGTGCCGTTCTGGAACAATTTTTTCCTGATGTTCATTCTGGTCTGGATCCAGACCGGTTTTGCCATGGTAATTCTGTCGGCCGCCCTGCGCGGCATTCCCGAAGAAACCATCGAGGCCGCGATTATTGACGGGGCGAACCCGTTTCAGGTGTTCTTTTCGATCAAGGTGCCCCAGATCATGGGCACGATTGTCGTTGTATGGACGACGATCACCATTCTGGTGCTGAAGGTGTTTGACATTGTCTACACCATGACAGGGGGGAATTTTGGCACCCATATCCTGCCCAGCTACATGATGACCTACATGTTCCGCGATGACGGGCGGGCAACGGCTGTTGCTTTCGTCATCATGATCCTCGTGCTGCCGGTGATGGTGTGGAACATCCGGCAAGCCAGAAAAGAAATGCGCTAGGGCACAAGGGGGACAGGATAATGGACAATATTGCTGGACAAAATCAGGGCGGCAAACTGGCAGTCAATATCACAGTGGTTATTCTGGTGCTGCTGTGGCTGTTGCCGACAATCGGTTTGTTTGTGTCATCGTTCCGGGATCGCGACCAGATTTCAAACTCTGGTTGGTGGCAGGCGCCCTTTTCGGTGGATCTGAATTTCCGGGCGCGTGTGGCGGCGGATGGTGCGCGCGAAGAAGGGGGCGTCTTCATACTGGAAGGCAATGTCTTTGATGACCCCGCGCTGGCCGCAAACTTCCCCGATGGTGACGGCGTTGTTGCGGCTTACGGCACGCGCGCGGTCGCGCCGGATGAATTTCCCGCCGGTCAGGTGTCGGAACTGCGCAGCGGCGGAACCGTGGTTGTGGAACGTGACGGACGCTACAGGGTCGAAAGCGCCGAAGAAATCGCGCGCGGCCCAACCCTGTATTTCGAGGCGCGCACGGCCCCGAAATTCACATTGGCCAATTACCGCACGGTTCTGTTCGCCGATGGTATGGACCGTGCATTCATCAATACGCTGACAGTCACCATTCCCGCAACGATCATCCCGATCCTGATTGCGGCTTTCGCGGCCTATGCGCTGGCATGGATGGATTTTCCGGGCAGGGGGCTGTTGATCGCGGCAGTGGTCGGGCTGCTGGTGGTGCCATTGCAACTGGCGTTGGTGCCATTGTTGAAACTGCACACTGACATTGGCATCGGGCAAAGTTTCTTTGGCATATGGTTGGCGCATACGGGCTTCGGCTTGCCGTTGGCGGTGTATCTGTTGCGAAACTACATGGTCGGCCTGCCGCGCGATATTATCGAATCCGCCAAGGTGGACGGTGCCACGGATTTCCAGATTTTCGTGCGGATCATCCTGCCGCTTAGTTTTCCCGCACTTGCATCCTTTGCAATCTTTCAGTTCCTGTGGACATGGAATGACCTGCTTGTGGCAAAAGTTTTCTTGCCATCGGGTGCAGAAAGTCAGGTCATGACAGTCAAGATTGCCGATGACCTGCTGGGGTCTCGTGGCGGGGACTGGGGTATTCTGGCGACGGCGGCGTTTGTGTCCATCGCGGTGCCGCTGCTCGTCTTTTTCACAATGCAACGCTATCTGGTGCGCGGTCTGCTGGCCGGCTCCGTCAAATAAGGAAAGAGAACCTCGTGTCTGTTCAAACCCTGTTGCAGCCTGAACGCGGGCTGGAGCTGTCACCCGAGTGGTGGCGTGGCGCGGTGATCTATCAGATCTATCCCCGCAGCTATCAAGACAGCAATGGCGACGGTATCGGCGATTTGCGCGGTATCGTTGAACGCCTGCCCTATATCGCCAGCCTTGGGGTGGATGCGATCTGGATCAGCCCGTTCTTCACATCCCCGATGAAGGATTTCGGCTATGATGTGTCGGATTATTGCGATGTTGACCCCATGTTCGGCGCATTGTCGGATTTCGATGCGCTGGTTGGCATGGCGCATAAGCTGGGCATCAAGGTGCTGATTGATCTGGTGTTGTCGCATACCTCGGACCAGCACCCGTGGTTCAAGGAAAGCCGTGCAAGCCATGATAACGCGCGCGCAAACTGGTATGTCTGGTCCGATGCGAAACCGGATGGCACGCCGCCCAATAACTGGCTGTCCATCTTTGGCGGGTCGGCATGGGCATGGGATGCGACGCGGTGTCAGTATTACTTGCATAACTTTCTGGCATCGCAGCCGGACCTGAACTTCCATGAACCTGCCGTGCAAGAGGAACTGCTGAATGTGGCGCGGTTCTGGCTGGAACGCGGGGTCAACGGGTTTCGTCTGGATACAATCAACTTCTACGTCCATGACCGTCAGTTGCGCAACAATCCGGCCCTGCCGCCCGAACAGCGCAACGCCACCATTGCACCTGCGGTGAACCCGTATAACCATCAGGAACATATCTACGACAAGAACCAGCCGGAAAACCTGGAGTTTCTGCGCCGGTTCCGCGCGGTGCTGGACACCTATGGTGCCTGCGCTGTGGGCGAGGTGGGGGATGCCCAGAAAGGGCTTGAAATCCTTGGTGAATACACATCTGGCGGCGACAAGGTGCAGATGTGCTATGCGTTTGAATTTCTGGCGGCAGACGCACCTTCTGCGGCGCGTATTTCTGCGGTTTTGCGTCATCTGGACCATGTTGCACCGGAGGGGTGGGCCTGTTGGGCGTTTTCAAACCATGATGTCCCGCGTCACATCACACGTTGGGATCTTAGTCCCGCAGCAACGCGGGCTTATGCCACGCTTATGATGTGCATGCGCGGTTCCGTGTGCCTGTATCAGGGCGAGGAGCTGGGCCTGCCAGAGGCAGAGTTGCATTTCGACGATTTGCAAGACCCTTACGGCATTCAGTTCTGGCCGGAATTCAAGGGCCGTGACGGGTGCCGCACCCCGATGGTCTGGACCGGATCGGTTGTGAATGGCGGGTTCTCGACTGCGGTTCCGTGGTTGCCTGTCGCGCGCGAACATGTGGGGCTGGCCGTTGACACACAGGAACGCGCGCCCGATGCCTTGTTGCATCATTACCGCCGCGCAATCGCGTTTCGCCGCGCGCATCGCGCATTGACACATGGCAGCCTGCGCGATCTGCACGTTTCCGGTGAAACACTGTCCTTCATCCGCGAAGAGGCGGGTGAAGTGATGTTCTGTGCATTCAATCTTAGCCACGATCCGGCGACGATTTATCTGCCAGATGGGCATTGGGTCGCTGTCGGGCAGGACCTGAACAGCACTGGCCCTGGAGAGGACGGTTTGGTGCATCTGGGGCCATGGCAGCCCTGTCTTGTCGTCAAACGGTAGAACAACGAAGGGGGAGGACACCATGGCAGATCTGAAACTGACAGATGTTGAGAAAGCCTATGGCGAGGTGAAGGTTCTGTCCGATGTCAATCTCGACATCAAGAAGGGCGAGCTGATTGTGTTTGTCGGGCCGTCAGGCTGCGGGAAATCCACGCTGTTGCGCATGATTGCAGGGCTGGAGAAGATCACTGGCGGCACGTTGGAAATTGACGACATGGTCGTCAATGACATACCGCCTGCGCAGCGCGGCATTGCCATGGTGTTCCAATCCTATGCGCTTTATCCGCACATGACCGTGCGCGACAACATGGCCTTTGCGTTGAAAATCGCCAAGAAAAGCAAGTCCGAGATTGACGCGGCGGTAAATCGCGCCGCCGATATCCTGCAACTTGGCCCCTATCTGGACCGTTTGCCCAAGGCGCTGTCAGGCGGGCAGCGCCAGCGCGTTGCCATTGGCCGGTCTATTGTGCGCGACCCGAAAGTGTATCTGTTTGACGAACCGCTTTCGAACCTTGATGCCGCATTGCGTGTGGCCACCCGCATCGAGATTGCAAAACTCAAGGAATCCATGCCCGACTCGACCATGATCTATGTGACCCATGATCAGGTCGAGGCGATGACCCTTGCATCGCGCATCGTCGTGCTGGCGGGCGGCGGCATTGCGCAGGTTGGCACGCCGCTGGACCTGTATGAACGCCCCAATGGCGAATTTGTTGCCCAGTTCATCGGGTCACCCGCCATGAATCTGCTGAAGGGCGAGGTGGTCGAAACAGGCGCACAAACGGCCGTCAAACTGGCGGGCGGGGGGCAGGCGCGCGCCGATATTCCCACGACGGATGCGGATAAGGGGCTGGCCGTCAATCTTGGCGTGCGTCCGGAAGATATGGTTGCAACAGATGGCGATGACTTCCTGTATCAGGGAGAGGTCGATCTGGTCGAAGCGCTTGGGGAACTGACTGTTCTGTATTTCAAGCCGGACGAGGCTGGTGCGGCGCCGGTTCTGGCCAAACTTGCCGGCACGCATAACAACCTGCGTGGCAAGACTGTCAAACTGAAGGCGGACCCTGCGAAACTGCATCTGTTTCATAACAAGGTGTCACTACTGTATCGCTGAATACTGCCGTAAATATCAAAAGCCGCGCCAGAACGGCGCGGCTTTTGCGTGGGTGTCATGGTTTCAGCTTCGGCCAGTGGCGTCAGGCGCTGCGAAATTCCCGCAGCAGGAAATCCGGCACATGATCCCCCATGCCGACAACATTGCCGTCGCGGTTTGAATTGCGTTCGCGCGGGGCATGGTCGCGGCCAGTGTTGGCGCGCTGCTGTTGGCCGCCACGACGGGGCTTTTCAGCACGCGCTGCGGGCGCGGCCTCTTTCTGTGCGGTGTCGTCCGCAACTGGCTTTGCAGCCTGCTCACTCCGCTGCGGCTGGGGCTTGGCGTCTTCCGGCTGTTCGGGTTTCGCTGCCCGGTCCTTGTGACGCACGCGTACGGGTGCAGCAACTTCCGGCGCGTCCGCGCGTGGCAGTGGTTTTTGCAGAAGCGCCTCAATCGCGTCCAGATATTTCTGGTCTGCGGGGACCATGATCGAGATCGCCTTACCTGACCGACCTGCGCGGCCTGTGCGCCCGATCCGGTGCACATAATCTTCAGGGTGCGAGGGCAGGTCGAAATTGAAGACATGACTGACCGATGGCACATCCAGCCCGCGCGCAGCCACATCCGAGGCGATCAGCAAGCGCAATTCGCCGGCGCGGAACCGTTCCAGCGTGCGGGTGCGCACGGACTGATCCAGATCGCCATGAATAGGGGCCGCATCAAACTTGTATTTGATCAATGATTTGGACAGGATATCCACATCAACCTTGCGATTACAGAAGATAATCGCGTTCTCCAGCTTTTCGCCTTCGGCCTCGATGATGGTGCGCAGCGTCTCGCGTTTCAGCTTGGCGGCAGTGTCGCGCCGCGTCGCCTGAAGCTGGATCAGTTCCTGTGTGATCGTCTCGGAGGCAGAGGCCTGACGCGCGATTTCAATGCGTGCAGGGTTTGACAGGAAGGTGTTGGTAACGCGCTCGATCTCGGGGGCCATGGTGGCCGAGTAGAAGAATGTCTGGCGGGTAAAGGGCGTCAGGCCGAAAATGCGTTCAATATCGGGTATGAACCCCATATCCAGCATGCGGTCGGCTTCGTCCACAACCATCACTTCAACGCCGGTCAACAGCAACTTGCCGCGCTCAAAATGGTCCAGAAGCCGCCCCGGTGTTGCGATCAGAACATCCACGCCGCGATCAATCAGCTTGTCTTGTTCGCCGAATGCAACGCCACCAATCAACAGCGCCTTGGTCAGGCGGGTGTGCTTGGCGTAGGTGTCAAAATTCTCGGCCACTTGTGCGGCCAGTTCGCGTGTGGGGGCCAATACCAGCGAACGCGGCATGCGCGCGCGCGCGCGACCGCGCCCAAGGCGCGTGATCAGCGGTAGCGTAAAAGAGGCTGTTTTGCCCGTGCCGGTTTGCGCAATACCCAACACATCGCGCCCTTCCAGCGCGAAGGGAATGGCTTGTGCCTGAATAGGTGTAGGGACTGTATAGCCCGCTTCATCGATGGCTTTAAGGACCTTGGGGTCCAGCTTCAGATCAGAAAATTTGGTCATGCGTTTCCATGGTTTCGGCGTCGGGCCGGAACAGTTAAGAGACGCATACATTTCGCGCCCCGCGATCGGATAAACTGCTGTGGCAGTCATCGCCTGATAGATCAATTACCTTAGAGAGTCAATCTGATGGGTTAAGGGCAGAAAAGCGGGGTGAAATAACTTCGACACGATGCATCTTCGCAGTTGCAGGCGGCGCAAAGGCGCGGTATTCACCCCCTGCTGGCACGCGGGTGTGGCGGAATGGTAGACGCAGGGGATTCAAAATCCCCCGCCGCAAGGCTTGGGAGTTCGAGTCTCCCCACCCGTACCAGATTTCAATTCTTGATAAGCTGTCGTGACGAATGCCTGCCTTGAACCGGCGGCGCATATCGCCGCCGCGTCGCGGTTTTGTCGGATATACCGAAAGACATAGAAAAGGGCCGCGATTGAGGGGATCTCAATCGCGGCCCTGTTGCACATTCCGCCAGATCAGGAGTTGCTGGCGTTTTTCTTCTGCTCGGCTGCTTTTTTCACCGCTTCCGACATGGCCGCAGGGGCCTGTGACTGATGGGGCTGTGGTGCGGGGGCAGGGCTGGCCGAAGGCTGCGATGCGGCCCCGCGGTTGGTCTGCAACGGATCATCCTGACGCTGCACCGACCCTTCGAAATGCGCGCCCGATTCGATTGCGATTGTCTTGTGGATTATGTCGCCTTCGACCTGCGCAGCAGATGTCAGGCGCACTTTCAAACCGCGGACGCGGCCGATCACGCGACCGTTGATGACAATATCATCCGCAACGATCTCACCGCGAATGGTTGCCGTTTCACCAACCGTCAGCAGATGCGCGCGGATGTCACCGTCCACATTCCCCTCGATCACCACATCGCCCGTGGTTTTCAGGTTGCCTGTGACTGTCAGGTCCGACGCCAGAACGGATGCTGCCGGTTTCGATTTCGACATTTGTGTGGGGGTGGTGTCAGCGCTGCCTTGACGCAGAAATGACGGGGTTTCCGCAGGCGGGGTTGCCGGTGTTGCCTCGTTCGAGGGTTTTGTTCCGGTCTCGTTGATGCGGCTTTTAGAAAACATGCTGTCCAGCCCTTATGTAGGTTTGCGGGTTTACAGGTCGACCATTGATTCGCACTTCATAGTGCAAATGCACACCGGTTGACGCTCCAGTCGTGCCCATACCACCTATTCGCTGGCCGCGCGATACCCTTTGTCCCGCACGCACGTCCATAGAGTTCAAATGAGCGTAATATGTCTCAATCCCGAATTCATGCTGAATGATGACAAGATTGCCATATCCGCCCTGACGGCCCGCAGATTTCACGACGCCATCGGCTGTGGCATGAATTGCTGTGCCGCGTGCGCCTGCCCAGTCCAGCCCGTTATGCATGGTGCTGCGGCCCGTCAGCGGGTGGCGTCGCATCCCGAACCCCGAGGTTTCGCGCACATTGGCGGAAACGGGGCGGGCAACCGGTAAACGGTTGATACCAAGGCGGTAGGCGTGAATATCGGCCAGTCGTTGAAGAACGGCATTGGCGCGCGCAATATCCTGATCCTGCGCCATCACACCAGAGGTGGATACAGATATGGGCCGCAGCGACGCGGTCTGTGAATTTGCACCTTGGCGCACCAGACGGCGAATCTGGTCTGGGGTGACACCGGCTGCGCGAAACACGCGTTCCAGCGGTTCGACGACCACTTCCAGCGCATCTTCCAACTGGCTGAAGATCATATGATTGCGGTCGCGCAACAATTCGTTTTCAAGCGCCAGATGGCGGGCCTGATTGACGGATTGTTCCGCATCAAGCGTCAGTTCGCGGGTAGATCCGGCCATCTTGTCCATGGCAATCAAAAGATAGTCCAGCATATCCTCGGTTTCGCGCGACCGGTCTGCGGTGGTCAGTGTCGTGCCCGTTTCAGCTTCCAGCGTGCTCGTCACTTCTGCCAGACGGGCGCGGGCTTCGTCGCGTTCGCGAACCACGCGGCGAATGGTATGCTGGATATTGTCGATGCCTGTTTCCAGTTCCAGACGGCGTTCTTCTGACGCAAGCAGTTGCAACTGCATGTCTGAAATGCGGCTCATCGCTTCAGAGAAACGGGCTTGCGCGGCTTCGGTCTCAATCGCGCGCCGGTCGCGTTCGGCGGCAAGTTCGTTCAGGCGCTGTTCATAATTGGCCTGATCGCGCACCGCGTGGTCACGCAGGGTTCCCGATCCGATCGCATCCATCAGAAGGATGGATGTGGCGATGATTCCCCAAGCGAAAAAACTGGTTACAGACGCAAGTGCAACTGCCTGTGTGATGGGGCGAAGCCGGACAAAGCGCGTCGTCGTATCGGATCGCAGGAAAAGCCTTTGTTCGGGTAGGTGGCGCTCCAGCCGGTGATTCAGTTGCATAAGCATTTGTTTCAAAGCAGAGTTCCCATATCGCCATTGTCAGGGGCAAGCGAAAAACAGCTTTCAATCACACACACGCGCACCAGTGCCCCCCGCGTGATTACGCAAGCTTAACCAGTGCTGCAAGAATTTTCCGGACTGTTGCGCCATCACATCACCTGTGGTGACGTCAATCAGCGAGAATTCGCCGATTTCGGGCCCCCGAACACGCTGTAAGCTGTGCTGCGGGGGGATGATGCACGCTGGGGGCGAAGGGTTATCGCCACAGAACGTAAACGCAATGGTGCTAAACCGGTTCCGTCAGGGGCCAATAAAAATCCGGTGGAATTCCGGCTTGGGCACGCTTTTCTTCGTTGAAGGGCGGGCGCAAGGGGCCATGGAAATATTTTCGCACCAGATCAAGAAAGACCGGCTGCGGGTCGTGTCCGCCACGCCCGCAAAGGAAGTTGAACCATTTGGACCCGTAGGCCACATGCCCGACTTCCTCGGCATAAATGACGTTCAGCGCGGCCACTGCGCCGTCCATGCCCGCGCGGCTGAAGATATCGATCATGCCGGGGGTTACATCCAGTCCGCGCGCCTCCAGCACCATCGGCACAACAGCCAGCCGCCCCAGAATGTCGTTCGCGGTATCTTCCGCTGCGCGCCACATTCCCGCATGCGCGGGAAGGGCGCCATAGTGACTGCCCAACCCTTCCAGACAATCGCAGACCAGCCCGAAATGCTTGGATTCCTCATCGGCCGCCTTCACCCAGTCATCATAGAAGCCAAGCGGCATGTCGATGTCGGGAAACCGCGCGATCAGGTCCCAATGCAAATCCACGGCATTCAATTCGATATGTGCAATGGCATGCAGGATGGCGATACGCCCTTGCGGGCTGCCGGGGCGGCGGCGCGGCACGTCGCGCGGGTCCAGAAGTTCGGGCCGGTCCGGTCGCGCAGGGCGTAGCGGTGGTTCGGCCCGACCAAGGGGCAGGGGCGCGTCAGCTTTGCGGGCCGCAAACCACGCTTGCGCGTGATGACGGGATCGGGCGCATTTTTCGCGCCCGTCAGATGTGTTCAGCACATCCACGGCCATGTCACGCAAGGATACCGTCATTGCGCGCGAAGGGCCTCCAGCACTTCTTGCGCATGGCCTTTGGCCTTCACCTTGCGCCAGACGCGAATGATCTTGCCGTCACTGCCAATCAGAAATGTCGCGCGTTCAATCCCCATCGAGATTTTGCCATACATGTTCTTTTCAACCCAGACGCCATAGCGTTCGCAAACATCGCCTTCGGCGTCCGATACCAATGCGACCCCAAGGTCATGTTTGGTGATGAACTTGTCATGCTTGGCAACAGTGTCTTTGGACACACCCACCACTTGTGCGCCAGCGTCGGCGAATTCAGCGCCAAGGGCGGTAAATTCCAACGCCTCGGTGGTGCAGCCGGGGGTGTCGTCCCGCGGATAGAAATACAAAACCACCTTCGCGGGTTGCAGCGCGGACAGGGTCAATTCATCGCCACCGTCACGGGGCAATGTGAAATCCGGGGCTGTGTCGCCTTGCTCAAGCATGTCGGTTTCCTTCATTTTTGATACTTGTCCTGTTGTAGCGGTCTTTGTGGCAAGTTAAAGGGGCCAGCCCAACCAAACGCGGTAGTTTCATGAAGCTGTCTGATTTCGATTTTGACCTGCCTGACGACCTGATTGCAACACGCCCTGTGCGTCCGCGCCCCGCCGCGCGGTTGCTGCTGGCCGAAGGGGGGGCGTTTTCCGACCGCCATGTGCAGGACCTGCCCGAAATTCTGCGCGCCGGTGACCTGCTGGTGATCAATACCACCCGCGTCATTCCGGCCCGCCTGACTGGACAGCGTGCGCGCAACACTGCCCAAGGTCCCGTCAGCGCGAAAATCGAAGTCACGCTGATAGAGCCGTGCCCCGACGGCAACTGGCGCGCGCTGGCCAAGCCCTTGCGCAAGCTGGCCATAGGCGAGGATGTGGCGTTCACCGACACGCTGCGCGCGCGTGTGGTTGAGAAAACCGCCGACGATGTGGTGTTGGAGTTCAACCTGCAAGGCGATGCATTTGATCACGCGCTGGATATCGCAGGCCAGATGCCCTTGCCGCCCTATATTGCCGGACGGCGTGCCGCTGATGCCCAAGACCGCGAGGATTATCAGACCGTGTTCGCCCGCGACAAAGGGGCCGTGGCCGCACCGACAGCATCGCTGCATTTCGACACAGACCTGATGGACGCGCTGCGTGCAAGGGGGGTGCGATTTGCCGAAGTCACCCTGCATGTGGGCGCGGGCACATTCCTGCCGGTCAAGGCCGATGACATTCGCGACCACAAGATGCACGCGGAATGGGGCCAGATAACAGAACCCGCCGCCACCGCCATCATGGAAACCAAGGCGGCAGGCGGGCGCGTTATTCCGGTCGGCACAACCGCCCTGCGTGTGCTGGAAACTGCGGCCACCGCCCCCGGCCAGATTGCCCCCTGGAGTGGGAAGACCGACATCTTCATAACCCCCGGTTTCCGGTTCCGGATTGCAGACGGGCTGATGACCAATTTCCACCTGCCGAAATCAACGCTGATGATGCTGGTATCGGCCTTGATGGGCCAGCAACGCATTCGCGATATCTATGCGCATGCCATTGCAGCACGGTATCGGTTCTTTTCCTATGGCGATTCATCGTTGCTGTTGCCTGACTGAATGCGCCCCAAAGGGTCGCATTGATCATATTTCTGATACCATTTGCTGACTATAGGTTTTGTCACAGGCGGGCAGCCGCTAAGCTGTGGCCGGATCTGAACAGACTGGAATGACAATGTTGCATGTATTTACCGCATCCTGGGCGCTTTTGCTGGGTATGCTATTGCTGATGGTCGGCAATGGCGTGCAGGGCACGTTGCTGGGGATTCGGGGCGCGATTGAAGGGTTTTCAACCTTTCAGATGTCGATCGTCATGTCGGCCTATTTCCTTGGTTTCCTGTTCGGATCGCGTGCTGCCCCTGAACTTATCAGGCGGGTTGGGCATGTGCGCGTGTTCGCGGCATTGGGCTCGTTGATTTCGGCCATACTTGTGCTTTATGCGGCAATTCCAGACTGGATTGTCTGGGCGCTGTTGCGTGTGCTGATCGGGTTCTGCTTCTCGGGGGTTTATGTCACGGCCGAAAGCTGGCTGAACAATGCCTCCACGAATGAAAACCGCGGGCAGACATTGTCGCTTTACATGATTGTCCAGATGGTCGGGATTATCAGTGCGCAAGCCCTGATCAACTTTGCCGATCCTGCTGGATTTTTGTTGTTTGTCATTCCATCGGTTCTGGTGTCGCTGGCTTTTGCACCGATTTTGCTGTCTGTCAGTCCGGCCCCTACATTCGGCACCACAAAATCCATGAGCATTCGCCAGCTCTATGAGGTGTCGCCGCTGGGTGTGGTGGGTATTTTCCTGATGGGCGGCGTGTTTGCCGCGATGTTTGGCATGACCGCCGTTTGGGGCACGCAGGCAGGGCTTAGCGTGCTTGAAATCTCGCTGTTTACGGGGGCGATCTATTTTGGCGGGCTGGTGTTCCAGTTCCCGCTGGGCTGGCTGTCCGACCGGATGGACCGGCGCAAACTGGTTGTTTATGTGGCACTTGTGGGCACATTGGGCGGCGCGATGGCGGTCGTCTTCGACCTGAGCTTCATCTGGCTTCTGGTGGTGGCGCTTATCATCGGGGGCATTTCCAACCCGCTGTATTCGCTGCTTGTCGCCTATACGAATGATTATCTGGATACCGACCAGATGGCGGCGGCGTCCGGCGGGTTGCTGTTTGTCAACGGTGTGGGCGCAGTCGTCGGCCCGCTATGCATCGGGTGGCTGATGGGGGTGATCGGCCCGTCAGGGTTCTTCCTGTTCATTATCCTTCTGACATTGGCGCTTGCGATCTATGCGATGTGGCGCATGACCCAGCGCCCTGCGGTGCCTGTGGACCAGACCGGCCCGTTCGCGCCCGTCTCTCCGGTGGTGTCGGCGGCAACGGTCGAGGCTGTCTATACCGAGATGAGCGAGAATTCGGAGCAGGACAATACGCCGTGATGCCCTGAATCTGTTGTAAAAACAGCAAGAAATTGCTGTCTTTGCCAGCAAACACGGTAAATGTCTTGCCTGACGGTCCCAAGGCTGGCACGATTTTTCCACAGGCAGCACCCCATGGGCAGCACAAGGAAAAAAACATGTCTAGCGTCGATGATGTCATTTCGTTCTGGGTCGAAGAAATCGGCCCGCAAGGGTGGTATGCGCAAAGCGATGCGCTGGATGCGCAAATCCGCGACCGCTATTTGCCGCTTTGGGAAAAGGCGCGTGACGGGCGCTTGCTGAACTGGGTGTTCTGTCCGCGTGGTGCATTGGCGTTCCTGATTGTCACGGACCAGTTCCCGCGCAACATGTTCCGCAATGACGCGCGCGCATTTGCCACAGACGATCTTGCGCGCCGTGTCGCCGCGCGGGCCTGCCATCTGGGATTTGATTGCCAGATCGAGGAACCCGCGAGGCAGTTTTTCTATTTGCCGTTGATGCATTCCGAAAGCCAGATGGATCAGGACCGTTGCGTGCGCATGTTCCTGTTGCGCATGCCGGAAACCGGCGCGGACAACCTGCTGCATGCGCGTGCGCATCGTGCCGTTATTCGCGAATTCGGTCGATTCCCCTACCGGAACGAGGCGTTGGGCCGTGTCAGCACCGCCCCTGAACGTGCGTTTCTGGCGCGCGGCGGGTATATGAATGCACTGAACGACCTGAAAAAAGCAGCATGATTGTGGTTTGACCAAGTTATGATCCGGACGCATGGCGGGGTTTCTGCTTGCGCGTTGCGATGTGCCGGTGAATAGTTTAATGGCAAACTACTTTCATATTTGCCTGCAGCAGGAGGAATGCATATGGCCGACAGATCGTTTGATGTCGTCGTAATCGGTGCCGGGCCAGGGGGCTATGTTGCGGCCATTCGTGCAGCCCAATTGGGCAAATCCGTAGCGATCGTCGAGCGCGAGCATCTGGGCGGTATCTGCCTGAACTGGGGCTGCATTCCGACCAAGGCCTTGTTGCGTTCTGCGGAAGTGTTCCACCTGATGCACCGCGCCAAGGAATTCGGGTTGACGGCCGAAAAGATCGGGTTTGATCTGGATGCGGTGGTCAAACGCTCGCGCAAGGTGGCGGGGCAACTGTCCGGCGGGATCGGCCATCTGATGAAAAAGAACAAGATCACCGTGGTGATGGGCGAAGCGACCATCCCCTCGAAGGGCAAAATCAGCGTCAAGACCGACAAAGGGACCGAAACGCTAAGCGCACCAAATATCGTTCTGGCGACAGGCGCGCGCGCCCGCGAATTGCCGGGTCTTGAAGCGGATGGCGATCTGGTCTGGACCTACAAGCATGCCCTGCAACCCAAGCGCATGCCAAAGAAGCTGCTTGTCATCGGGTCGGGTGCCATCGGGATCGAGTTCGCCAGCTTCTTCAACACGCTTGGTGCCGATGTGACGGTTGTGGAAGTGATGGACCGTATCCTTCCGGTTGAAGACGCCGAAATCAGTGCATTTGCGCAAAAGCAGTTTGAAAAGCAGGGCATGAAAATCATGTCCAAAGCGATGGTCAAGAAGCTGGACCGCGCCAAGGGCACAGTGACGGCCCATATCGAACGCGGCGGCAAGACAGAAACGCAAGAATTCGACACGGTTATTTCAGCCGTTGGAATCGTGGCCAATACCGAAGGGTTGGGGCTGGAAAAACTGGGTGCAAAGATCGACCGCTCTTTCGTTGTGACAGATGAATACTGCCGCACGGGTGTTGAGGGGCTGTTTGTGATCGGGGATGCGACCAACGGGCCTTGGCTGGCGCATAAGGCCAGTCACGAAGGGGTTATGGTCGCCGAATTGATCGCGGGCAAGCACCCCCATGCGGTCGACCCCTCCAGCATTGCGGGATGCACCTATTGCCATCCGCAAATTGCGTCTGTCGGGCTGAGCGAGGCGAAAGCAAAAGAGCAGGGCCATGAGATCAAGGTCGGGCGGTTTCCGTTCATCGGAAACGGCAAGGCCATCGCGCTGGGCGAGGCGGAAGGCATGATAAAGACCGTGTTTGATGCAAAAACCGGCGAATTGCTGGGGGCGCATATGGTCGGCGCCGAAGTGACAGAGCTGATACAGGGCTATGTTATTGGCCGTGCGCTGGAAACCACTGAAGAAGACCTGATGAACACTGTCTTCCCGCACCCGACCCTAAGCGAGATGATGCATGAATCCGTGCTTGATGCCTATGGGCGTGCGCTGCATTTCTGATCTTGCCAGATTGCGCGGCTGCGCCGCACGCCTATATGTCACGCCCTGCCTGCGGCAGGGCGTTCCTGTTTGGCGCGTTCTCAGGCGGATGGGAAGAGTATGAAGCAAGTGTTTGATGTTGTTGTTCTTGGGGCGGGGGCCGCAGGAATGTTTTGCGCGATCGAGGCCGGCCGGCGGGGCCTGCGTGTGGCGTTGATCGATCATGCCCGCGCACCGGGTGAGAAGATTCGTATTTCCGGCGGAGGGCGGTGTAATTTTACCAATCTGAATATCACTGGGGACAGGTTCCTGTCGCAAAACCCGCGTTTCGCCTTATCCGCACTGCGTCGCTACACACAGCATGATTTTATTGACCGTGTGACTCAGGCAGGGATTTCATTTCACGAAAAGACCCTTGGCCAGTTATTCTGCGACGGTTCCGCACGCCAGATCATCGCCATGTTGGGCCATGACATGACCCAGGCGGGCGTGCAGCTTTATCTGGGCACATCTGTCAGTGCGGTGTCCCATGACAGCGGATTTAGCGTGCAGACCAGCGCAGGCGTTTTCCGTGCCCCGAAACTTGTGGTTGCCACAGGGGGCAAGTCGATCCCCAAGATGGGGGCGACCGGTTTCGGCTATGATCTGGCACAGCAATTCGGCCACGCCATTGTCGAAACCCGCCCCGCACTGGTGCCGTTGACCTTCTCGGACGGGCAGTTGGCGGACATGAAGCCAATGGCGGGGCTGTCGCTTCAGGCATCCGTGGGCTGCGGGAAAACACGGTTTCAAGAGGGGATGCTGTTCACCCATCGCGGATTGTCCGGCCCGTCGATCTTGCAGATTTCAAGCTATTGGCGCGAAGGGCAGGCGATTGTTATTGATCTGGCCCCCGAATCCGACACCCGTGCGCTGCTGGACGGGGAAAAACACCGCAATGGTCGTCAGGCCGTGCACACTGCGCTAGGGGCGATTGTTCCGGACAAACTGGCGCGGCAAATCGTGCAGCGCGCCAAGGTGCAGGGCAATCTGGGCGATCAATCGAAAGGGGCGCTGGAGCGTTTGCGCGACGCCGTGCATGCATGGCAAGTCAGTCCGGTTGGAACCGAAGGCTACCGCACAGCAGAAGTTACACTTGGCGGTGTGGACACGAAGGGCCTTGATGCCAAGACCCTGCAATCGCGTTCGGTTCCTGGGCTGTATTTTATTGGCGAGGTGGTGGATGTCACCGGATGGCTGGGGGGGTATAATTTTCAATGGGCGTGGTCATCGGGCTGGGCCGCGGGGCAGGCGGTCTGAGCCTGCCCGTGCCAGCCATTTTTACGGTGCCTTTTCACAGGCAAAACCGCGCGCCATTCTTGCGCACATAACCTAGCCAGACACCTGTTCACGCAGCACAGATGCGGTCATCGACAGCAACAGATAGATGCCAAGGAAAATCAGGAACGCCACGATCGAGTTTTCCAGCTTGCGCGGATAGGTCGCCTCGTCCGGGGCGATGGGTTCAACCGACAGTGCCAGATACCGGACCTGCCTGCTGACTTCCATACGCGCGCTTTCAAGTTGCTGCATGGCTTGCGCGCGCATCATCTCGCGGGTCTGCACTTCGGCCTCGGCCATGATCAATTCGCTTTGAACGCGCGCCAATGAGGCACCTTCGCTGGTGCCTTGGGTCATGGAATTGCGCATCGTTTCAATCTCGGCACGCAGGGCTTCCTCTCGGCGTTCCAGCGGTTGCAGGCGTGCGGCGCTTGGCCTTGCGTTTGACCGCATTTCCTGCAGGCTCAGCCGTGTCTGGGTCAGTTCCGTCTCAAGTGCGACAATGCGCTGCGACAGCAAGGAGAGTTCAACCTCTCCTGATATGATGGAGGATGCTTCCTGCAAGGTTATGGCGGCTTGCCGTGCCTCGACCAGATTTTGCTGTGCTTCCTCAAGGCTGGCGCGGGCCTCGCGCATCTGGCTGTCACGCAAGCGCTGGGTCATCATATCAACATGTTCTTCGGCATAGCTGATCAGCGCGCGGGCGAAGCGTTCGCTGTCTTCCGGTGTTGCCGCGATAACTTCCATGCGCACAACGCCTTCGGTCGGGTCATACCCGATCTGCACCTGTCGCTGATACAGCTTATAGGCGGCCTCGTCAGTCGAATCCTCGGCAAGGCGGCGTAGAATATCAATCTCTGGGGCGCGGAAATGGTCTTTGAACCCTTCCTCGACATCCAGTCTTTGCATCGCCCCGCGCGATTGCAGGAAACTTTGCACCGAAGTTGCCTCGTTCTGGCCGCCCATACCCATACCGCCCGCCGATGGCAGCACACCGGAAAGCGCGCCCATGCCCGATTGGCTGTCCGCCTGCTGGATCACAAATTCGCTTTGTGTGGCATACATGGGGGTCGCGATGACATAGAAATACCATGTCACCAGAAATGTCGGCAATGTAACGAACGCAAGCAACCGTGCGCCCAGCAAGGCCATGCGTTTGCGGCGTCGTTTCGCAATGTCACGGCGCACCTTGGCCAGTTCACGTTCGCGATCAGCCGCGATTTTTGCCATGCGCGATTGTGCCGCATTCAGCGGGTCATTGACGACCTGAGCGGGCACGTTCTCGCCGCGCAGGGCAAGTTCCCTGGACGCCGGTTTTTCGCCATCCTCGAACAATTCCAGCATTGTCGCGCGGGCGAAAGGGTCAATTCCGCGGTCGCGCAGGATCAGCACCGCCTCATAGGCGGATGTGGCGCGGATTCCGTGCTTTTGTGCAACCCGCATTGCCATGCGCAATTGCCGTGCGGTTAGTCCTTCACTGCGAATAGCCTCAATGCTTTGCCCGACACTGGCGGTCCCTTCAACATCTGCCGAATGCTCCGGCGCGCGGGGCGCATCGTTATCGTGCACGATGGTGGCGTCTGTTGCATCCACGATTGCCGCATCATCGCGCGGCGGGGCGGGATCCTGCGCTTGAATTCGGGACGCCTGCCCGCTTTCGGCAGAACCGTCGGTGTCGTTCTGGGTGACAGGCCCGTCATCCAGCTGTTCAGCAGGTTTGGCCGTGTCCGCGTTGGTGGTGGCGGCCCTTGGGCGCTTTTGCACGCTGAGCGTTGCGACCGGACGATGGCTGCGTTGGGCGTCTGCGGCGCTGTTTGACGCAGGCGGGGTATTTGTGCCCGCAACTGCCGACAGCGTTGCGGATTGCGCTGTTTTGCGCAGACGAAACCGCTGGGATTTAACTGGAGTAGTCATACAGTTCTTTCGCTTGCTCAAGCGTGTCGAAGAAATACATTTTCCCATCGCGCAGCACCGCAGCGGCACTACAGAATTGCTGTAAGGTTTCTACCTGATGGGACACAATTACAAGGCCGGATTGCGCGAAACGTTCTTGCATGACGGTTCCTGCGCGTTTGTTGAACGCTGTATCCGTTGTTGATGGCATGCCCTCGTCCACCAGATACAGGTCGAAATTCATGGCCAGCATCAAGGCCAGCGCAAGGCGTGACCGCATTCCGGCGCTGTAGGTGCCAAGGGGCATATCGAAATATTCCCCGATATCGCACATCCAACGGCAGAAGGCTTCTACATAGTCGGGGTCCAGACTGTAAAGCGTTGCAATATAGCGAATGTTTTCAGTTGCCGTGTGTTTGGTGATCAGCCCGCCCATGAACCCCAATGGAAAGGACACGCTGCAATGGCGATGGATTTTCCCGCTATCGGGTTTTTCAAGGCCAGCCATCATATTGATGACAGTCGTTTTTCCGGTTCCGTTCTGGGCCAGAACCCCCAGACGCATACCCGGTGTAATCGTGAAACTGGCATCTGCCAGAATGACTTTGTGCTGGGTGCCCGTCCAATAGGACTTGCTGACATTCTCGAAGGTTAACATGCCTGTATTCACCTGGAACTATGGCCTAACGTTTACGAACGCAGTCGGAGGTTACGAAGTCTGACTATAGACAAGTTAGTACAGTAATGCGGCGAAAATATGAGTGGGGGGCGGTCACAACATGAAAAAGGCGCACAAACCGTGCGCCTTAAGGTCGGGATGCGGACGTATAATCTGGCCGCAGGAAATGCGTAGAACGATCAGCGGCCCCAGCTGCGGTTCGCACCACAATCGAAATGCACGAAATTGGACCCGGAGTAACGGCCAACGCCCCCGGCATTGCAGGCTTCCGCTGCGCGGGCAATCTGCGAGACCGAACGCGATTGCAGGCGCACATCTGCGGCCTTGCCCGTCAGGTGCAAGGAGTTTTGCGCCACATTGCGCGAGCGGGCGCGCAGCATTGCATTGGTTTGCGGCGAACGATAGCCGGACAACAGCATATAGGGTTCGTTCACCCGCAGCATGTTATGCGCCGCCGCAAGAAAGTCGATCGTGCGGGTGTCGATGCCGTGCACGGCATTGTTGCGCCAGTCGCGGAAGAAATGGTTAATCTCGGCCAGCGACTCGGGGATGTAGCTTCCGTCAATCCAATAGATAAGGTTGATACGCTCGCCCGTTCTGCCAGAGTAGAAATGCAATCTGCGAATGTCGCCCGACCCGCGTGCATAGGCTGTCACACCCGGGAAAAACGGGGCTGCAGAAATCGCGGTTGCCGCGAAAGCACCAAGAATTGAACGGCGTGTTATCCGGCTGGAATCGCTCTCAGTCATCTGAATGGCTGTCCCTTTTCCTGTCCTGACGGTCATTTTTATTATGAACCGATATTCCCCATACCTGCGCTGTCCCTTCTTGAATTTGTGGACAATTCACATGGCATGTATCGATATTGTCAGCTTTGTGCCACATTTGGCGCATCAACCCAAGCAAAGATCGCGGATTGGTTCCATGGCTGCATAAAACTAAGCGGAAACTTGCCAATAGCGTCGGCGCACCCGTCACGGTAGTTTCATCAGCAGGCGACATTCTGGTCGGAACAATTGCACATTTCATACCATCACCCTGACAGGGTTTGCTAAAAGAAACCTTAAAGCAACACACGGTCCCTTGAAGTAGCCTGCTCGCAGCCTTGTGAATGGACCTGATCGGCGGTATTTTGCCACCCTTGTGATCACCAATTTATGATTCCCCGCAGGAGGTGCGCATTGTTTGTCAATAATTTGCTATCAAGGCTTTGTTCCGGCGTCTGCGGATTGTGTCTGGTTATGGCCATTGGGGCAGGGGGCGCGTTGCCCGCTGCTGCACAGCAGTTTCCGGCCTTTCGTCAGGCACTGGCCGAAGGGGCGTCGTTTGATAGCGGGGTTTCGGCATTCTATCGCGCGCGCGATTTCGCGCCAATCTGGACAGGCGCTGAACATGCGGACCGGCGCACCGCCCTGATCAATGCCTTGTCGCGCGCCAGCGATCACGGCTTGCCTGCCTCCCGCTATGATCTTCCTGCGGTACTTGCTGCCTTCGATGCCGTCGAGAGCGAGCGTGACCGCGCCTTACTGGAAGCGAAGGTCACGCGTGTATTCCTGCGCTATGCAACAGACCTGACAAGCGGCGTTATCGATCCCGGCAGGATTGACAGGAATTTTGTGCGCGAATTGCCGCGGCCTGATGCCGAAACGCTGCTAAGCGAATTTGCGGAGGCGCCGCCCGCAGCGTTCATACGCAACCTTGCCCCGACCGCGCCGGAATATTCGCGGCTTTTCCGTGCGAAGCAAAGCCTTGAGCAGGTTGTCGCGGCTGGTGGGTGGGGGCCGCGCGTGCCGGATGTGCGCTTCACACCGGGCACGTCCAGCGACGCGGTCATCGCCTTGCGGAACCGGCTGATCGCGATGGGCTATCTGGATCGCTCGGCGGCAGCCAGCTACGATGCGGCCTTGCAAACAGCAGTTCTGAATTTTCAGGTAAATCACGGCATCGATGCCGATGGAATCGCGGGACCGGCGACCATTCGGGCGCTGAATGTCAGCCCGGAAGAGCGGCTGAAATCCGTTGTCGTCGCCATGGAGCGCGAGCGGTGGTTGAACATTCCCCGCGGTGACCGTCATATCTGGGTCAATCTTACGGATTACAGCGCACAGATTGTCGATTTTGATCAGGTAACCTTTGAAACACGCGCGGTTGTCGGGGCACAGGCCGGTGACCGGCAGACCCCCGAATTTTCCCACCGGATGACCTATCTGGAAATCAACCCTGACTGGACGCTGCCGCGATCCATTATTGCGCGGTCCTATTGGGGGGCGCTGGCATCGGGCGGGGCGCGGCATCTGCAAGTCGTGGACGCCCAAGGCCGTGTCGTTCCCCGCGAAGCGATAAATTTCGCGCGCTACACGCCAGCAAACTTTCCCTTCAACGTGCGCCAGCCGCCGGGACCTACGAATGCATTGGGCGAGGTGAAGTTCATGTTCCCGAACCCCTATGCAATCTATCTGCACGACACACCTGAACGTCATCTGTTCAATACGACAGTGCGGACCCATTCGTCTGGTTGTGTGCGGCTGAATGACCCGCGTGATTTCGCCTATGAATTGTTGTCCCGCCAAAGCGATGATCCGCGTCGGCTGTATCATTCAGTGCTGAACACCGGACAACAGACCCGCGTTTATCTGGATGATCCGGTTCAGATTCATCTGGTCTATCGCACCGCCTTCACCAATGTCCGTGGCGAGTTGAACTTCCGCGAGGATATGTATGGCCGTGATGCGCGTATCTTTGACGCCTTGGAACGCGCAGGTGCGGTCAACGGGGGTGTCAGAAGCTGACGAAGGGCCAGCTGTCTGGCATACGGTATGCAGGTCCCCTGATTGCCTGAATCGCGGGTGACTCAAACTGATTTGAGTTGCCCTCTGTTGCGAAGCTGTTACATTCTGTCGTGATATGGAACATATCTGCCACGATATGGAGTGTTCCCGATGGGACTGGACTATATGCAGAATACCAATGAGACGGCGCGGCGCGTGATTGACATCATCGCGGAACAGGCGATGGTCGACACCTCCGAGGTTCGGATGGAGATGTCTCTGGCAGAACTCGGCCTGGACAGTCTCGGGCTTGTCGAGTGCATTTTCGGCATAGAAGAAGCCTTCGATATATCAGTTCCCTTCAATGCCAACGCGCCCGACCAGACAGGATTCGATATTTCATCGGTCGGCGCGATCATATCAGAGGTTGAAAAGCTGATCGCCAGACAAGCCGCATGAGGCGCGTGGTCATAACAGGTTCCGGCACGGTGAACGCGCTGGGTCCGGATGTGGCCGCAACCTTTGCTGCCATGCGCGAAGGGCGTTGCGGCATTGGACCGCTAAGCTGCCGTGACGTAGACCGCCTAAGCGTGCAAATCGGCGCGGAGATTTCCGGTCTCGATCCGGCGCAGCATTTTACCCGCAATACACTTCCTTTGCTGGACCGTTTTTCGCAGTTAGCGCTTGTTGCCGCGCGCGAGGCGGTCGCGCAATCCGGATTGCATATTGACGAAGCGCTGGGGTTGCGTGCGGGTGTGATCATGGGAACTGCGGGCGGCGGTAACCTGACTGTCGATGACAATTACCGCACTGTCTATGCCGAAGGAAAGAACCGCGTGCATCCGTTCGTTGTGCCACGCCTGATGCATAATGCGGCAACATCGCATATCTCGATGGAATTGGGACTGAAGGGGCCAGCCTTCACGGTGTCCACCGCATGCGCATCGGCCAATCACGCGATGGGGCAGGCGTTCCAGATGCTGCGCTGCGGTATGGCCGATGTCATGGTCACCGGCGGGTCAGAGGCGATGCTGGGCTTCGGTGGTATCAAGGCATGGGAAGGTCTGCGCGTCATGGCGCGCGACACATGCCGCCCCTTCTCGCGTGATCGCACCGGCATGGTTCAGGGCGAAGGGGCCGGTGTTTTCGTGTTCGAAGAACTGGAACATGCCCGCAAGCGCGGCGCAAATATTCTGGCAGAAGTCGCAGGGTTCGGGTTAAGCGCGGATGCGGGCGATATTGTCATGCCCGATGTTGACGGGCCGGTCCGCGCCATGCAAGCCGCCATGGCCGATGCGCAGGTCACGCCCGACCATGTGGGATATGTGAATGCCCATGGCACGGGAACCGCAGCGAATGACAGGGTTGAATCGCAGGCGCTGCGCAAGGTGATGGGCGCGCGTCTGGACACACTTCCGGTGTCGTCCACCAAGTCTATGCATGGCCATATTATCGGGGGGACCAGCGCGGTCGAACTGCTGGCCTGCCTGATGGCGCTGAACGAGGATTGCATCGCACCGACCATAAACCACAGTGAATTTGACCCCGACTGCGTGCCCGATCCGGTGCCAAATGACGCAAGGCAGGTGCGCATCAATGTCGCAATCAGCAATGCTTTTGCGTTTGGCGGGCTGAATGCTGTGCTTGTTCTGCGCCGGTATGCCTAGAGCATGTTGCTCAAAAGTGGGAACCGGTTTTGCGCAACACGCTCTAGCCTAAGTGTCCGGCAGAAAATGGAAAAAAGTGTTCCGGCGCGGTCGTGATGATCGAAACACTTTGCCGCATGCCTTGGGCCGCGCGATTATTCTTTCGGGGCGGGCTGTGCGGGGGAATCCACCAGCCCTTGTGCCGTGTCCCGCAACTCGTTCAGAAGGTCCAGCAGCAAATCCAGACGCTCCGGTCCGAATGCCCCTGCCAAACGCATATAGTCCGGCTCTGACTCCTCCAGAACCTGCTCGAACAAGGCACGCCCTTCCTCTGTCACCGCGACCATATGCCGTCGGGCATCTGCGCAGGCGACTTGCCGTATCAGGCCCCGCTGGGTCATGGCGCGGAAAATACGCGTCAGGGATGGCGGCAAAATTACACACCGTTCAGACAATGTGCGCGCATCAAGCGCGTCCGCTTCCGCAAGGGCGCGCAGAACCCGCCATTGCGGCATGGTCAGATCATGGTCGTCGATAAAGGGCTTGAACAGCCGCGTCGTCGCCTCTCTCGTGCGCAACAGGGCTATGGGAAGGGATTTCTCAAATTTGCGCAGGTCGCGTTCGGGTGTCTGGTGCATTACTCCGCCTGTCTGTATTTTTGCTACCTTATCAAGACTGCCGGATATTTCAAAATGAAAATTATTTTGCAGCTGCGGCAAATCGCGCCTTTTCCGGAATACAGGAATTCACGATAGCGTTGCGGTGTCAGGGGTTGCGCCTGTAGGCCGGATTGGGCATCACAGCGCAACTGTGAACCAGCCCAGAACGGGGACCGACAATGACCGACATTTCCAATGATGCGTATAACGTGACCGCTGACGAATTGCGCCAGTTTATCGAGCGTTTCGAACATCTGGACGCCGAGAAAAAAGACATAGCCGACCAACAGAAAGAAGTTATGGCCGAAGCGAAGGGGCGGGGTTATGACACCAAGGTCCTGCGCAAGATCATTGCCATGCGTAAACGCAAACCCGACGAGATTGCCGAGGAAGAAGCGGTCCTTGATTTGTACAAAGCCGCCCTTGGCATGGTTTGACACTTCACGGGCACTGCGCGCGCGCCTGTTGCCGGTCGTCGCGGTGCCCCGTTTCCAAGGCTGCCTGATCGCAAGCTCCGGCACTGAAACCCACAGGTTCGGGCCTATGAAATCTCGTCAGGGCTGAATGAAGGTGACACCGCCCATTGACGCAAGTGTAATGACATCTTCTTCATAAAGTTCCGACAGAAGATCGACTTTTTCCTCACTCCAGCCGGCGACGCTGACATCCACCTCGATCTTTGCTTCATCGCAGAACTTGTCAAGGAACGCGCCAATCACCCGTTGCCTGTGCGTGTCATCCACAGGTGGGGCCGCTGTCAGATAGTGTTCAAGCTTCGCAGCCCCGCCCGGCACCATCACCTCATCGAACCATTCAAAGCTGTGCGTGACCGGTGTATCCGGTGTGTACCCCCCCACAACCTGAAGCAACCTGTGCCAGATAAAGGGCGTATCCTCGTCGCACCAGATTGTCAGTTTCGCCTCTGGCCATGCCGATTGAAGTGCCTGGGCGAATGCGGACCAACGCAGTTTTTCCGGCTGGACAGAGTTGAGGATCTTTTCCGCTTGCCCCCGCTTCACCCTGTCGAGCAGTGCAGGCAGAAATGATGCGGGATTGCGTATGGCAACAAACAGCGTCACATCATGCCCTTTGAAGCAATCGCGCAATGCAGCAAGGCGTTGCGGCGCGGCGGGATAGAAATGCGCGCTGCGCACAGCGCCCCCCTGCCATGCCAGTAGGTCAGGGTCGGACAGAATCACGCGTTTTGCGTCGTCGTTTTCAACCACAGCATCCAGAATAAGCTGGTCGGTATCGGGTGCGATGGGGGTTTCGGGGTGGGATGCCACAAGTTTAAGCAGCAAATCACGGTAATTTGCGCGCTCCGGCACGTCGATGCCTTGCTTTGCCAGCAAGGCGCGATTCTTTGCCAGACACCGCAGCAACCGGCCTTCATCTGTCAGGTGAGCGCCCAAGTGTAACGCAATATCCATTTACAAACCCCCTGTTCTGAGAACGGTTTTACCTAAAACTATGTCAGATTTTAGTCACTTATGAGACGAAAATCGTTAGACACGCCGAACTGACAGAAAATTTGTGTTTTGCGGGCCTATAGATAAAAACGGTGTTGAGAATTGCTGCGATAGCAAATAATAGAGGCGCAAGTGGCCGGCTTAGCTCAGTTGGTAGAGCAGTGGTTTTGTAAACCGAAGGTCGGGGGTTCGAGTCCCTCAGCCGGCACCATTTCAAGATTTCCTTACATGTGCAGGGTTGTAGGTTCAGGCGTAAGCGCCCAGTATCTGACATTGCAACGTCAACCCCGGATGTAGGAGGTGATCACGCCTTGAAGACACGAATCACAAAAGCCGTCTTTCCTGTTGCGGGCCTTGGAACACGTTTTCTTCCCGCAACCAAAGCGATGCCAAAAGAATTGTTGCCGATTATTGACAAGCCGATTGTGCAATACGCGGTAGAAGAAGCCGTCGCAGCGGGCGTAACCGAGCTTATTTTTGTGACGGGTCGCAACAAGCGCGCGGTCGGGGACCATTTCGACGCCAATCTTGAACTGGAAAACCAGTTGCAGGAATCCGGCAAGACCGAAATGCGCGACATGGTCCGTAACATCGTTCCCGAAGGTGTGTCATGCCTGTTTGTGCGCCAGCCCGCGCCGCTGGGCCTTGGGCATGCGGTTCTATGTGCCGCGCCCGCTGTGGGCGATGCCCCTTTTGCGGTGCTACTGGCCGACGACTTCATGAAAGGGGCGCCACTGCCGACAGAAGCATTGATCAAGGCGTATCAGGCCAAGCCGCAAACATTGCTTTCGGTCGGCGAGGTTGCGCCACAGGACGTGTCTAAATTCGGTATTCTGCGGCCCGGTGACAGGCAGGCGGACGGCACGCTGGCTGTCAAGGGACTGGTCGAGAAACCGAAGCTGGAAGATGCGCCGTCCAATCTTGCGTCTTATGGCCGGTATGTGTTCCAGCCCGAGGTGTTCGCGATCCTGAGAGAGTTGAAACCCGGGGCGGGTGGTGAAATTCAACTGGCGGATGCGATCGACATTCTGGCCGCACAGGGCAAGGTTTCCGCCATCGTTAACCAGTCCCACCGCTTCGACTGCGGGTCCAAGCATGGCTATCTGGAAGCGATCCTGGACGTCGCGCTGGATGATCCGAAATACCGTGACTTCCTGCTTGCGCTGATGCGCAAGAAACTTCAGGCCGATCAGGTATAACGATCCACGCAGGCCAGCGCATAAACTGGCCTGCGCCTAACGGGTTGCGCCTTGGGTATCGGGGGTATCGGCTCGCTGCCGCGCCCACATTTCCGAATACTGGCCATTGCGTGCCAACAACTGGTTATGCGTGCCTGTTTCCACGATATGCCCGTCATCCAGTACGACAATCAGGTCGGCATCCACGACCGTCGACAGCCGATGTGCAATCGTAATGACGGTGCGCCCTTGGCCCATCTGGCGAAGGCTTTCCTGAATGCTTTGTTCGGTTCTTGTATCCAGCGCCGATGTGGCCTCGTCCAGCAGCAGGATGGGCGGGTTTTTCAACAAGGTCCGTGCAATGCCGACCCGTTGTTTTTCCCCGCCCGACAGCTTCAGCCCGCGTTCGCCGACTGCCGTGTCATAGCCTTCGGGCAGCGAACAGATGAAATCATGAATGCGCGCTGCACGCGCTGCATCCTCGATGTCCTGCTGTGTGGCGCCATCGCGGCCATAGGCAATATTATAGGCAATGGTGTCGTTGAACAGCACTGTATCTTGCGGGACCACACCGATTGCCGCATGCAGGCTGGACTGGGTCACGCTGCGCAGGTCCTGACCGTCAATCAAGACGGCCCCGCCGGTCACATCATAGAACCGGAACAACAGGCGGCCGATCGTTGATTTTCCCGACCCCGACGGCCCGATAACCGCGACAGTCTGTCCGGCGCGCACCGTCAGGTCCAGCCCCTTCAGGATAGGACGCGCAGGGTCATATCCGAACTGCACCTGTTCAAACCTTATTTCACCCCCCGATACCTGCAAGGGGCGCGCATCCGGTGCGTCGGTCACATCTGCGGGCTGGTCCAGCAGGTCGAACATCTCGCCCATATCGACCAGCGCCTGCCGGATCTCTCGGTAGACGGTGCCCAGAAAGTTCAGGGGCATTGTGATCTGGATCATATAGGCGTTGACCAGCACGAAATCGCCCACCGTCAGCGCGCCATTCTGCACGCCGACCGCGGCCATGACCATCACCACCACCAAGCCTGTGGTTATCAGAAAGGCCTGCCCGAAATTCAGGAAGGCAAGGGAATAGTTGGTGGCAACCGCAGCAGTCTCGTATTGTGCCATTGCGCTGTCATAGCGGCGCGCTTCCATGTCTTCGGCGTTGAAATACTTGACCGTTTCAAAGTTCAGCAGACTGTCAATCGCCTTCTGGTTGGCATCTGTATCCTGCCGGTTCATTTCGCGGCGTTGTTTCACACGCCATTCGGTAATGCGGAATGTGAACCACACATATAGCGAAATTGTTGCGATGACAGCCGCCAGATACCAGACATCGAACATCACGAAGAAGATCACCGCGATCATCAGAAGCTGCAGCATCAGCGGAAAAATCGAGAACAGCAAGAAGCGCAGCAAGAACTCCACGCCCTTGACGCCGCGTTCGATAATCCGGCTTAGGCCGCCGGTCTTGCGGGTGATATGATAGCGCAAGGACAGCCTGTGAATATGCGCGAAGGTTTCCAGCGCAAGTTTGCGCAGCGCGCGCTGCCCGACGCGGGTGAACAACACATTGCGCAATTCCTGAAAGGCGATTTCCATCAGGCGCGCCACGCCATAGGCGACGGTCAAGCCCACTGCGCCAAGCGCCAGCATCCACGCCGCCCCTTCGCCCGCCAGGGCATCAACAGCGGCCTTGTAGAAAAACGGCGTCCCAACCGCGACCAGTTTGGCAACAACCAGCATCACCAGCGCCAGCACAACGCGCCGTTTTATCCAGCCCTCGCCTTGGGGCCACAGATAGGGGATAACACGCCGGATAATGCGTAAACCGCTGGACGGGGTTCCAGAAGTCGACGCGCCGTCAGTCTGGCCCGAGACTGGCGCACGATAAGATGGTGACATGATGTGCCTTCGTTCTTGTCTGCGCGCAATCTAGTCACAGTTGTGGGGATTGACCAGTTGCGTTTCCTGCAACCGGTCGCCCCCTATACGCGGGCAATGGGCGCAGTCACCCCTCGGGCGGTGGAATGATGAATACCTGACCGGGGAATATAAGGTCAGGGTTGCGGATCTGGTCACGATTGGCGTCGAAAATCCGCATATAGCGCTGTCCGTCACCAAAACGGGCTTGGGACATGGCCCAAAGGGTGTTGCCCGGTTGCACAATCAGCGCCTGCGGCCCATCGCTGTCGCGCGCAATCTGCGGTGTGACCCGTTCAAAGGGAATTTCGGCGCGGGACACGACTTGTGATGCGTCGTTCAGTTCATCAACGCGCAGCCGGTATACGCCGCGTTCGATCCCTGCCAGTTGTGCCTGCCAGTTGCCATCGGCGCTGGCGCGGGTGCGGATGATGGGCTGGTTGTCCAGATATATCTGGATCTCGGTTCCCGCAGACTGGCTGCGCCCGCCAACAGCCACTTCCCCCTCGGCATCATAGACGACGCTATCTACCACGACATTTCCGGTGCTTTGCGTCTGGGGCAGGCGCGCGGCCTCGCCCAGAACCTGCACACTGCCGTCAGACCGCATCAGGATCGCCATGGGCATATCCTGTGTTTGTGCCTGTGCGATGGCGGGTTCGCCTGATGGCATGTCGGGGGTGTCCGCGATTTCCGGCAATGCGGGCAGTCCGGCTGTTTCCGTGCCACTGTCCAGTTGTGGACGTGGCGGGGGCGATGCCGCAAGTTCGGGAAACAGCGGCGCTGTCTCGACCTGTTGTGCGCTGTGCACCGGATAGGTGGTGCCGTCCGTGTCCCGTTGCCCGACCAGCAATTCGCTGCGCGGTGCCAGCATCAACGTATCCTGCGAGCGCACGCGGTGCCCGCTGGGCAGATGCACTTCCAGTTCCAGAATGCGCGGAACCGCACTGGGGCGCAGGTCGAACATCATCACGAACTCACCTGCGGCCGTGCTGATGGTCTGGGAAATCTGCGCCTCGTCAATCAGGGCGGCGACTGTGCTGGTGGGGGGGGCCTTGCCGGCAATCAGCACATCACCGATATCGGTCACGCGCACCAGATCGAAACGCGGCGCTGCATCGTTGTGCTGCTCGGCCATGGCCATGCGCATATCCGCGTCAGGTTCCGCAGCGGGGGTATCCGCGACAAACGGTTCTGATGTGGCACCAAGGCGCGGCGGCAGCGCTTCGGGTTCCGTAGAATCCGGCGGAAATATCACGATATAGGCCACCGACGCCGCGCCCGCGACTGCAACAGCACCCACGGCCCATTGTGCCAGCGTATCTTTGGGTAGATATTTCAGCATGATCGATCCCTTGGGCGTGAATGGTCCTGTGGTCCATGTCGAACGCCGCCTTTACCTTGCATGACCATACCAAGCAGGGTATCGCAGGGCAAAAGAAAACCGACAAAAGGTGGCGTTGCATGTCCGTTTTACCCCGGTCCGTCTGTGTTTTTTGTGGTGCGCGCGCGGGAAATGATCCGGCATATGTGCAAGCTGGCCGTGATATGGGCCAGCTGATCGCGCAGCGCGGCTGGCGGCTGGTATATGGCGCGGGCGATATCGGCATCATGGGCGAGGTGGCGCGCGCAGCGCAAACAGGCGGCGCGCCGACCTTCGGGGTTATTCCCACCCACCTGATGCAGGCCGAACAGGGCAGGCAATCCCTGTCAACACTGGTCGTGACCGAGACCATGCACGAGCGCAAGAAGGTGATGTTCACCAATTCCGATGCGATTGTCGTGTTGCCGGGCGGTGCGGGCTCACTGGATGAGTTTTTTGAGGTGCTGACCTGGCGCCAGCTTGGCCTGCACAAGAAGCCGATCTTGATGTTGAATACACAGGGCTACTGGGCACCACTTGCCAGCCTGATCGATCATGTGATCGATCACGGTTTCGCCGAGGCGAATGTGCGCAGTTTTTTCAGCGTTGTTGACACGGTTGACACGGCGGGGCAGGCGCTGGATGCCCATTTTAACAGCCTGATGTCCTGAAACAGGGTGCCGTAAGGTGGCGGGGGCTGGTGTGAAACACTTGGCCTAAGCGTGGCGCTGGCGTGACACGGACATTCGGTTTGCCCCAAGGGGCGGAACATGGCCGCAGAAAACCGCGTCCCGCTATTCTGCCGCAACCCGCCGTTGTTTCAGCATTGGCGCAAGATAATGCCCTGTGTGACTGCCCTCGACCTTGGCCACCTGTTCGGGGGTGCCGGTGGCCACAACCTGTCCGCCGCCATCGCCGCCCTCTGGCCCGATATCGATGATCCAGTCGGCGGTTTTCACCACATCCAGATTGTGTTCGATCACCACCACCGTGTTGCCCTGATCCACCAGTTCATGCAGCACTTCCAGCAATTTTCGCACATCCTCGAAATGCAGGCCGGTTGTCGGTTCGTCCAGAATATAGAGGGTCCGCCCGGTCGAGCGGCGCGACAATTCCTTGGCCAGTTTCACGCGCTGTGCCTCGCCGCCGGACAGGGTGGTGGCCTGCTGGCCGACCTTGATATAACCCAGCCCCACCCGCATCAGCGCATCCATCTTGTCGCGAATGGATGGAACAGCCTGAAAAAAGCCCTGCGCTTCTTCAACTGTCATATCAAGAACGTCGGCTATGCTTTTGCCTTTGAACAGAATTTCCAGCGTTTCACGATTGTAGCGTGCGCCCTTGCATGTCTCGCAGGTGACATAGACATCAGGCAGGAAATTCATCTCGATTTTCAGCACGCCATCGCCCTGACAGGCCTCGCAGCGGCCCCCCTTGACGTTAAAGGAAAACCGCCCCGGCTTGTAGCCGCGCGCTTTTGATTCCGGCAGGCCCGCAAACCAGTCGCGGATGGGACCGAACGCCCCTGTATAGGTGGCAGGGTTGGACCGTGGCGTGCGACCGATGGGGCGCTGGTCGATGTCAATCACCTTGTCCAGATGCTCCAGCCCCTTGATGGTTTCACAAGGTGCCGGTGTCTGGCGTGCACCATTCAGCCGCATGCTGGCGGTCTTGAACAGCGTTTCAATCGTCAGGGTGGATTTGCCGCCCCCCGACACACCCGTCACGCACACGAACTTGCCCAAGGGAAAGTCCACGGTGACATCATGCAGGTTGTTCCCGCTGGCCTTGACCACTTTCAGCTTCTTGCCATTGCCCTTGCGCCGCGTTTTCGGCACTTCAATTTGCCGCGCGCCGGTCAGGTATTGTCCGGTAAGGCTGGCGGGGTCGGCCATGATCTGTGCAGGCGTTCCCTTGGCCACCACGCGCCCGCCATGCACACCGGCACCGGGACCAAAATCCAGCACATGATCGGCGGTGCGGATGGCCTCTTCGTCATGCTCTACAACAATCACGGAATTGCCCTGATCACGCAGGTTGCGCAATGTCACCAGCAGCCGGTCATTGTCGCGCTGGTGCAAGCCGATGCTGGGTTCATCCAGCACATACAGCACACCCGTCAGCCCGCTGCCGATCTGGCTGGCCAGCCGGATGCGCTGGCTTTCCCCGCCGGACAATGTTCCCGCATGCCGCCCCAGTGTCAGGTAATCCAGCCCCACATTGACCAGAAACCCCAGACGTTCGCGGATTTCCTTAAGTATAGCGCGGGCGATCTCGTTTTTTTGCCCGCTTAAGGAGTCGGGCACGCCCTTGACCCAGTCCAGCGCCTCCTTGATGGACATTTGCGTGACCTGCCCGACATGCAGCCCGCCAATCTTGACCGCCAGCGCTTCGGGTTTCAGCCGGTATCCCCCGCAGACCCCGCAATCCCGGTGGTTCTGGTATTGTTCAAAATCTTCCCGAATCCACGCGCTGTCGGTTTCGCGGTAGCGCCGTTCCATATTCGGCACGACACCTTCAAAGGCGCGGGTGACGTTATACACCCGCCCGCCTTCATCATAGCGGAAGGGCAGTTCCTCGCCGTTGGAGCCATACAGCAAAACCTGCTTCACATGTGCAGGCAGGTCCTTCCACGGGGCGCGGGCATCGAATTCATAATGTTTGGCCAGCGATTCAATGGTTTGCAGGAAGTAGGGCGATTTGCCCTTGCGCCATGGCGCAATCGCGCCGTCATATAACCGCAGGGCATGGTCGGGCACGACAAGGCGTTCGTCAAAAAACAATTCCACCCCCAACCCGTCGCAGGCAGGGCAGGCACCTGTCGGGGCGTTGAACGAAAACAGGCGTGGTTCGATTTCGGAAATGGTGAAGCCACTGACCGGACAGGCGAATTTTTCTGAAAACGTCATGCGTGCGCCATCTTCGCGCGCCTCTTCCAGCACGGCAATTCCGTCAGCCAGATCAAGGGCGGTGCGCAAACTGTCGGCCAGCCGCGTTTCCATACCGGCACGCACGACAAGCCTGTCCACCACCACATCAATGTCATGGCGGAATTTCTTGTCCAGGGTGGGCGGTTCGTCCAGTTCATAGAACTGCCCGTCAACCTTGACCCGCTGGAACCCCTGCTTGCGCAGTTCCAGAAATTCCTTGCGGTATTCCCCTTTGCGGTCGCGCACGATCGGGGCCAGCAAATAGGCGCGCGTGCCATCCTCCATCGCCATGATGCGGTCAACCATGTCCTGCACCTGCTGCGCCTCAATGGGCAGGCCGGTTTCAGGGCTGTAGGGGGTGCCTGCACGCGCAAACAGCAAGCGCAGATAGTCATATATTTCGGTGACTGTGCCAACCGTGGAGCGCGGATTCTTGCTGGTGGTCTTTTGTTCAATCGAAATCGCGGGCGACAGGCCGGAAATATGGTCCATATCGGGCTTTTGCATCATATCCAGAAACTGGCGCGCATAGGCCGACAGGCTTTCGACATAGCGCCGCTGCCCTTCTGCGTAAATGGTGTCAAACGCCAGCGACGACTTGCCCGACCCAGACAGCCCGGTGATGACCACAAGCTGGTCGCGCGGGATATCCACATCGATGTTTTTCAGGTTGTGTTCGCGCGCACCGCGCACTTCGATGAATTTCTGCTCGGCCATGTGCATCCCCAACGCCACTTCGCGTTAACATAGTCCTGTGATGGTGGAACGCCAAGCGAAAAACAGGAACAATTGGGGAACGGGCGCGGATTCCTGCGAAACGCGTCTTTTGTGGTTCACGGCGTCGTGCCAGTGCCATGTGTTGCCGGATTTCTGGAACCACCCTGCCGCGACAAGGGCGGCACAGGTGCTGCGCCCGTGGACCGGAACGGTTGAACTTCTGACGATCAATCAATGTCTTCGGCAGGGTGTTCCATAAATATATTGTAAAGTTCTTCCTATTAGGATCGCATCAACAAAACCCAAGTCACGGATACCGATGCGTATTGTCATTGTAGAAGATCATCCCATGATCTTGCAGGTGCTGACTGCGGCACTTTCGGCGATGCCGGAATACAGCGTGATCGGCTGCACCTGTGCATCCGACGGGATTGCGGCCTGTCGTGACGGGGCCGATCTGGCGGTGTTCGATTACCGCCTTCCTGATGCGACGGGCACACAGGCTGTCCAGATCCTGCGCGAGGATGACCGCACACGTCATTTGCCCATCATCATGATAACCGGCGACAATGACGCGCGCACACGTCTGGATGCAATCAAGGCGGGCGCGACTGATTTCCTGCAAAAGCCCGTGAATATTGACGAATTCCGGCTGCGCGTGCGCAACCTGCTTGCCCTGCACGATGCGCAAAAAACATCGGAGGAGCGCGAGAGGCTTCTTGAAACAGTGATTTCCGCAGCAGGCACCTGTATTGCCGTTGCCGATGCCAGAAAACCCGATGCGCCCATCCTGTTTGCCAGTGACGCTTTGGCCAGATTTTGTGGGCGCGCCCTTGGTGACATTCTTGGCCAGGGGCCGCATGTTCTGTTTCACGAAGACGGGCGATCGCCGGCCATGGAAGATCTGGAGGCGGCAATCGCGTCACGCCATGCGGGTGCCTGCAGCATAGAGTTGATCCAACATGATGGCACACGCGCCTGGACGCAAGTAGCGCTTAGGCCTGTGCCTGACAGCGGCGCAGGTGCGCGTTTTTTGGTCATAACCCTTAGCGACATTTCGGACATGGTCGAAATTCGCGCAGCCCATGACAGGCTGGCCGCACGGATGAGTGATATTGCCCGCATCAGCGGCGCCTGGTTCTTCGAGATTGATGCAGCCTGCTGCATTGCATATGTGTCGGACGCAATGGCATCTGCGCTGGGTGCATCGATATCGATGGTGCAGGGGGTGCATGTTGACCAACTGGGGGGGCGGTTCGCCGCGCCCGCCCGCAAGGACCAGCCGCTGAGCGCGTTATTCGGGCCAGCGTTCAAGCCTGTCGAAAACGAGCTTCTGACCTTCCGGTTGTCAAACGGTCAGATCCGCGCGGTACAGGTGAATATCGTCCCGTTCAAAAACCCGGAAGGGCAGTTTGCGGGATATCGCGGCTATGCAAGTGACGTCAGCGACATTGCGCAGGCGCGCGACATTGCCGCGCGGGCCAGTCGCGCCAAATCCGCCTTTCTTGCGACGATGAGTCATGAAATGCGCACGCCCTTGACGGCGATCATGGGCATGTCGGAACTGTTGATGCGCGACATTTCCGACACAGAACAGCGCGGGAATCTTCGTATGATCACCGATGCGGCGATGAACTTGTCGGATGTGCTGGGCAATCTGCTGGATGTGGCGATCATGGAAAGCGGAACACTTGCGCTGAACTCCGTCAAATTCGACCCGGTGGAGGCGCTGGAAAGGGTCATGCGCATTCACCGGCAGGACGCGCAGGTCAAGGGGCTGGAATTCATGTGCCAGATCACAGGCGAAACGCGGGGCCTGCGTTCGGGTGATGGACCGCGCCTGCGCCAGATCATTCATCATCTTATGTCGAATGCGGTAAAATTCACCCCGCAGGGGCGGGTGAATGTCACCCTCGACCTGTCAGCGCCCGACCGGCTGGTCCTGAGGGTGGCGGATACCGGCATCGGAATGAGGGCGGAAGAAGTGGAAGCGTCATTCCAGCCCTTTGTGCAAACCGATGACGGAACCGCGCGCCGCTATGGTGGCAGTGGACTTGGGTTAAGTATTGCGCGGTGGCTGTGCACGGCCATGAACGGCAGTCTGCAACTGGACTCGGTATATGGTCAGGGCACAACGGCAATTCTGGACGTGCCCCTGCCGGTGGTTGATATTGCGCAAGACGATGATGCTGACCTTGATCTCAGCGGGCAGCATATTCTTGTTGCTGATGACAACCGCGCCAACCGCAAGATTCTGGATGTGATGCTGCGCAAGATGGGGGCCGATGTCACCTTGTGCGTTGATGGTCACGAAGCCCTTGGAATGTGGCAGGCGCAGCGTTTTGATTTGTTGCTGCTTGACATAAACATGCCCGAAGTGGCGGGCACCGATGTGATGCGCAGCGTCCGGCAACGCGAGGCGCTGCGCGCCTTGCCCCCTGTTCCGGCGCTTGCTGTCACGGCGAATGCGATGCCTGAACAAGTTGCCCATTACAGGAATGTCGGTTTTGACGGCTGCGTGGGCAAGCCCTTCACCCGTGCCACGCTGACCACGGCTTTGCGTGAAATTTTGCATCACGCATAGTGCCCCCTGTGCAGAAAAAGAAACTTGGTTTAGATTTGGTTAAGTTTCTAATGGCACAGATGAATATGGTCTGTCTGTGCACGGATTGCAGGCAGGTGTTCGAGACAACATGTGCAAGGATTTGATGAATGACCCTGTTGAACCGTTTTGTTTTTCCACTCTTTTTGATGGTTTTCGCCAGTGCCGCTGCCGCGCAATCCCTTCCGGAACCACAAGGGCCGGTCATTCTGGAAGTGACCGGACAGGTCGCGGCGTCCCATGATGGTGCCGCGCGCTTCGATCTTGCGATGATCGAAGGGCTGGAGCAGCATGTCGTCGATGTGGAAACCCCATGGCATGAAGGGCCGCAACAATTCACGGGCCCGCGGATTGTGGACCTGATGGCGGCAGTGGGGGCGCAAGGCGCGGAACTGCGTTTCGTGGCCATCAATGACTATGCCGCGAATATGCCTTGGGAAGATATCGAAACCTATGATGTCATCCTCGCCACTCGGCAGAATGGCGATACAATGTCGGTGCGTGACAAGGGGCCGCTGTTCGTGATCTATCCGTTCAATGACGTTCCCGACCTGCGCAACGAAGTGTTCTATGGCCGTTCGGTCTGGCAGGTAAAAGAGATTCAGGTGCTGCCTTGAAATTCCCGCGACGCCAACAATCGAGCCCTTGGCGCGATCGTGTTGGCGTCGTAATTCTAAGTGTTGTTGCACTTCTTAGCGTCCTTGCTGCGTGGATGCTGTTTTCGCGGCTTCTGGATACAGAACGCGAAATGGATTCTGTGGTGCGCGAGGATGCGATGTGGGCAATCTTCCAGTCCGACCGGCATTTGCGCCAGTTGGAAAACCTTGCTTTCGTCATTGTCGAGACGCGCGATGCGGGGCTGCATCACCGCTTCGTGCATAATTATGACATTCTCTACAGCCGTGTCGGCCTGATGCGGGGGGGGACGTTTTTCCTTGACCTTAGTGGCGATGAAACGCTGTCGCAGCAGGTCAGCTCTTTCAACGATATGGTGCTGGGCCTTGCGCCGCGCATTGATGCCCTTGATCCGAATGCACCCGCCTATCTGGATGACATCACTGTTCTGGCCACGGAATTGCAACAGCATGCCCGCCTCTCGAATGATATTGTGCTGGGAACCAACGCTGCCATCAATGCCTTGCGGGTGGAGGATCGTGCCGTCCGGCGGGAAATTCAGGACCAGCTTGCCTATCTCGCGCTGGTGCTGATCGTTGCCTTTTTGGGTATTTTTGCACTGCTTATGATGCAGTTGCGCAGGATCGGCAGGTCCAACCGGCATATGGCCCTGTTGCAGGAACGCAGTCGCAGGCAAACATTGCGCGCGCAAGCTGCAAGCCGCGCCAAATCGGCCTTCCTTGCAACCATGAGCCATGAAATACGAACGCCGCTGAACGGGATTATCGGATCGGCCGATTTGTTGTCGCTGGCGTCGATGCCGGACAAGCATATGCGCCGGCTGGACACAATCCGCGCATCGGCGGCATTGTTGCGCGACCTGATCGACGGAATTCTGGATTTCTCGAAACTGGAAGCTGGCGCATTCGAGGGGCGGGCCTCGGAACTGGATCTCGATGACCTGCGCGCGTTGATTATTCAGGCATTCGGCGATCAGGCGCAGGACGCGGGGTTGGTGCTTGACGTGGATCTGCCGTCCGGAATTGTCCGGACGGACGATACGCGCGTGCGGCAGGTGCTTATCAACCTTGTCGGCAATGCAATAAAATTCACACCGGCCGGACGGGTTCGGATTCGTGGAGAGTTGCAGGACGATTCTGTCCTGCGGATCGAGGTTGAGGATGATGGTATCGGTATTTCAGAAGATGATCTGCCGCGCCTGTTTCGGGAATTCAGCCAGCTTGACGGGTCTTTTTCCCGAAAATACGGGGGCAGCGGGCTGGGGCTGGCGATCTGCAAGCGCATTGTCGACGGCATGCAGGGCAAGATTGGCGTGCAAAGTGAATTGGGCAAAGGCAGCCTGTTCTGGTTCGAAATACCCGCCCGCAGACTCACGGAGGCCGAGCGCCTGCCAGATACCAGTCTGGTTCCGGCAAAAACGGCAGTTTCAAACGCACCGCTACATGTCCTGATTGCAGAGGATAACGAGATCAACCTTGAGGTGATGAAAGGAATACTAGAGAATTTGGGGCATCGGTGCTCGGAGGCGCGCAATGGCCAGGAAGCTGTCGCGTTCCTGCGCAATGCCCGGCCCGATATTGTGTTGATGGATATGCAGATGCCAATCATGGATGGCGTAGAGGCGACGCGCCAGCTTCGCGCGGACGGGGTGGCGGTGCCGATCATCGGGGTTACCGCCAATGCCTTCTCCGAGGATCGTGACGCATGTCTGGCGGCCGGTATGGACGCTTTTGTGCCCAAACCCGTCACGAATGCCATCCTTGCGGCGGTGTTGACACAGTTCGCCCCCGCGACGGAAGCCGCGCCTGCCACCACCCCGGAGAATACCGCCGGTGCCCGGTCCGGCGATGACCCGCTTGCCCCGTCCGAACCGGCACCTGAGGGTGATGAGGCCAACCTCCAGCTGCATGACCTTGTTGCGGCGCTGGGCACCGAGATGGTGACGACCCTCGTGGACCGTTTCGAAAGCGATATCGATGTGTTGCGCCATGATCTGGGCCTTGCATTACACGCAGGCGATACCGTGGAACAGGATGACATGCTGCACACGTTCAAAGGGGGGGCCCTGACCTTGGGCATGATGCGTTCGGGCACTTATGCGCAGACAATCCGCGGTTCATTGCCATTGCAGGGGGCGCAGATGGACCATTTGCTGGAACTGGCCCGCGATGATGTCAAACTTGCGCGGCGCGCCTTGATCCGAGCAGAGGTGGCATGACCAAAGGTTTCCGCAAGAACTGGCCTGATGCCATGTCGCGTTTTTTGCAGGCGTCGCGTGCGCAGCACGGCACGCTATCGCCGGTTGTTGATCTGTTGACCGATCTGTCGCATGTGATCGGGGCAAGATCATGTGCGTTGATGGCGCTGCAAGGGGAAGCGCTTGTGTGCCTATGTGCATCCGACAGCGCCTATGAGGCTGATCTGGATGCGATTGACAGCCTGATGCTATGGGCGGGAAACCCGTTGCCTGCCGGAAAATTCACGGCCATCGTCAGGGGGCTTGATGATACCGTTCAGCCGCTTGCTGTTCTTGTTGACATGCCGGGCATTGGGTCGCTTTCCGATACAGGCCGCAAGGCCCTGAAAGATGTGACTGCCTTGCTTGATCTGGCCGTTGCGCGTCAGGCAGAGGTGAAACGCAGTGTCATGCTGTCCTCGCTGAAGGACACTGCGTTTCTGGGAACCCCGATTGGGCCGCCATGGGAAAAGGGCGCGCGCGATATTCTGGGTGTAGCGCTGCACCGCCTGACCGAGGCTCAGGCGCTGAGTGTCGAGTTGATTGACAGCCTGCTGGCGGCGCCCTTGGCCGATCTGGACACGACCATTGATGCCGCACTGCTGCGGATGGGCCAGTTTTGCGGTTCAGACCGGACCTATGTGTTTCAGGAAACCGCGCCCGACCAGATTTCAAATACCCATGAATGGTGTGCCGCTGGCATAGACACGGCAATGGAGCAGCTTCAGGACATTCCGGCCAAGGTTGCAGACCCTTGGTGGCAAGGGTTCAAGGCCGATGGACATGTCTATATTCCGGATGTTCTGGCGCTTCCCGAAGGTGATGAGTTGCGCATCACCTTGCAAGCGCAGGGCATCAAATCGCTGTTGTCGGTGCCATTGCAACATGACGGGCGCGTTCTGGGGTTCGTGGGCTATGACGCTGTGCGCCAGAAGCGCGCGTTCCTGCGCGGTGAAATCCATTTGTTGAAATCCGTGGCGAATGTCATCGCAACATTGTTGATGCGCCGCAAGACAGAGGCCGAGGTTGACGATGCGCTGCGCCAGAAGGAGCTGGAACGACAGAAGTTGCGCGCAACATTAAGCGTGTTGCCTGATGTCTTGCTGGAATTTGACAAGGATTTGCGGGTTACTGGGTATCATGTGAACAACCAGATGAACCTGCCGATTGTTCTGGATACGCTTCTGGGCAAGCAGTTGCAGGAATGTCTACCTGCGCATTTCGGTGCCCTTGCCGCCCAGATCCGGCTGGAATTGCAAGACAAGCAAATGGTTACCGGCTATCAGTGCTCGCTTGACATCGGGGGGCGGCAATACTGGTATTCCGTGTCCGCCGCGCGCAGGCCTGATGGCATTGACGGGCGTGGCGGCGGTTATGTTGCCGTGGTGCGCGATATTACAGACTCGCATATCCAGCGCCTTGAGATTGAGCGCCTTGGACAGATTGCAATGAACACAACCAACCTTGTGGTCATCACGGATGCGGCAGGGCGGATCGAATGGACCAACCCCGCATTCGAGAAGCGCACAGGCTACCGGCTTGCCGATGTGGCAGGCATGAAGCCGGGGGAATTCCTGCAATCGCCGCTGACCGATCAGACCACCATTGCGAAAATCCGGAAGGCGCTTGCGTCGGAATGCGCCATAACATGCGAGATATTGAACCGTACCAAATCCGGCGAATTATACTGGGTGGAACTGGCGATCCAGCCGATTTTCGATGCAGCCGGTGACCTGACAGGGTTCATGTCGGTGCAGACGGACCTGACGGAGTACCGCATTCACGCGCGCAATCTGGAATCCGCGCTGAAAGCGGAACAAGCGGCCCGTTCGCAGCTGAAAACAGCGGTCGCCATCATGCAGGATGCGTTCATCCAGTATGATGCCGATCAGAAGCTGGTATTGTGCAACGACAAGTATCGCGACTTGTTCCGCGAACTTCGGACGGTGCTGGTGCCGGGGACCAGTTTGTCCGATATTCTGGCCGCGGGCGTGGAAACCGGCTGTTTCGCGCAGGACGCACCGGATAAACAGGCGTGGATCGCGGCCCAGCTGCGGGGATTCCACCTTCGATATACCGAATCCGACGTGATGCAGCGCGGCGGGCGCTGGTATCGCTACATCCAGCAACCAACGCCTGATGGCGGTCGCATCGCCATGTTGTCCGACATTACCGACCTGAAAGATGCCGAACTGCGTGCGTTGTCTGATCGTGCGCGCGCCATGGACGCCTCTCGCGATGGAATTGCGCTGCTTACCGAAGAAGGCGTTGTCACATATGCGAACGCGGCGGCGGCGAAAATATTCGACCATTCAACGCCCGATCTGGTTCTGGGCAGACAATGGCGTGACCTGATTTCCAGCAGGACCGGCGAACCCTTGGACCAGCTTGCTGTTCCAGCCTTCGTTACAGACGGGTTCTGGCAAGGGCAGGCCGCCGTCCGGCGCGGTGATGACACTGTGCGCGATGTGGAAATTTCCGCAACCCGCGCCAGTGACGGCGGCATTCTGTGCATTTTGCGCGATATCACCGAAAAATTGCGTACGGACGCGGAACAGGAACGCCTGCGCGAGGAACTGGCGCTTGCCCGCCGCCGCGAGGAGGTTGGACAGATTGCTGCGGGATTGACGCATGATTTCAACAATCTTCTGGCGGCTATTTCCGGCGCAGCCAGCCTGATCGAGGAGACGGGCGCAGCCGACAGTCGCGCCTTGGCCGAGAATATCGGCTCCGCAGTTGAGCAGGCTTCGGGACTGGTGCGGCGCATGATGGCTTTGGGCAAAAAGAAAGTTGAGAAGTGCAGCATAGACCTGCGCGACCCCGTTCAGGACGCCATTGATCTTGTCCGTGCGGGTTTGCGCCCGCCCGTTCAGCTGAATCTGTCCGTGCCACCGGAACCGGTGTTGTGCATGGTTGACCAGACGGCGGTGATGCAGGCCATTCTGAACCTGTGCATCAATGCGCGCGATGCGATCACGTCAGCGACTGATGACGGCACCGATGGGACGATATCGGTCACAGTGATGCCCGCCACATGTGATGATGCCGATCAGGCGTTTGACATCGGCACCTGTCAGGGCGGTCTGGAATACGCGAAAATTCAGGTGTCCGATGACGGGCCGGGTATGGATGCCGAAACGCGCGCGAATATCTTTACCCCCTATTTTTCGACGAAAGGGGAACGTGGCACGGGTTTGGGTTTGCCTATCGTTGTCGGGGCCATAACGGACCATGGCGGCGCGCTGCGCCTCGATACTGCGCCAGGGCAGGGCACGGTCTTCACCATCATGTGGCCGGTCCAGACCGCAGATGGTGCAGACCGTGATCGTGCACAACCACATGGGCTGAATGGGGCATCATTTCTGGTTATTTCCGAAGACGTGCAGAAATTGCGCAGCCTGACCGGCCTGCTAGAGGCTGCGGGGGGTTTGGTGGTGCCGTGTGACAGCGCCCTCGATGCAGAAGAGTTCCTTCTGGCCGAGATTGGCAGCTGGGATATGGTGCTTTTGGATGGCGGCATTCGGGAAAACGCGGCCCGCAAGATCATCGCATCCAGTCATGCATCAAGGGCTGATCTGCCTGCCGTTGTGCTGGCAGATGAGGGTGCTTCTGTCCTTGATGACGGTGGAATCGGCGTGGTTCTGCAGACGCCAGCGGATAATTCCAGGCTTTTGTCGGCAATTATGCAATTGTTGAAATCATAAACATGTGTTGAGTTATAATTTGAACTATTATGTTTCGGATGAACGGTGCGACTGCGGACCTCGCATTGCGCATGTATCACGAAGGACTGGGGGAGCGTATGCCTATTCTGATCGCTGATGACCATGATCTGTTGCGTGATACCCTTGTCATGTTCTTGTCCAGCACCGGTGAGATGACAGTTGACGGCGCAAGCAGTTACGCCGCTGCTGTCGATCTGATGGAACAACAGGAACGGTATGACCTGCTGTTGCTGGATTACCGGATGCCGGGAATGAGCGGGCTGAACGGACTGAAGGACGCGCTGGAACATGATCGTGCGGGCCGTGTGGCCCTTATGTCAGGCGATGCGCCCAGATCCGTTATCGCAGAAGCGCTTGAGGCAGGGGCCGCGGGCTTTGTCCCGAAGACATTGCCTGCAAAATCCTTGCGAAATGCGGTTGCCTTCATGTTGATGGGCGAAACCTACATGCCGGCAGGTTTCCTGCAAGACGTCGATACGCGCACCGATCCGGTGCTCCAAGACCTGAGCCGCCGCGAAGCGCAGGTTTTGCGCGGGCTGTGTGACGGGAAATCCAATAAGGAAATCGGACTTGATCTGTCAATTTCCGAGGCCACTGTGAAGCTGCATGTCAAGACGATCTATCGTCACCTTGGCGTGGCAAACAGGACCCAGGCCGCGATGATTGCGCGCGACCTTGGGTTTAATTAGGGTCTGCCGGAACGTGCAGATATTCGCCCGTTGGGCGATGCCCAACAGTTATGCGGACATAGCATAGTCTTCCGAAGTCGTTGACTCGGCAGGGTCCTTCATCAGATAGCCGCGGCCCCAGACAGTCTGGATCGGACAGTTTCCATCCAGCGCATCGGACAGTTTCTTGCGCAGCTTGCAGATGAAAACATCGATGATCTTGATGCTGGGTTCATCCACGCCGCCATAAAGCTGGCTCATCAGCATGTCCTTGCTTAGGGTTCTTCCCTTGCGCAGGGCCAGCGTTTCAAGAATATCATATTCCTTGCTGGTCAGCGTCAGCATTTTCCCGTGGGCCGTAGCTGTGCGTGTATCAAGATCGATGACCAGATCGCCGATTGTGACCTTGGTATTGATATGCCCGTTCGTGCGGCGCACCACCGCCAGAATTCTGGCGCTAAGTTCATCAATCTTGAAGGGTTTGGTGACATAATCATCCGCGCCGGCACCCAATGCGGCAACCTTTGTCTGGATCTCCATATCGCCCGACAGCACCAGAATCGGATAGGTTATGCCCTTGCGGCGCGCCTCGCGCAGGACGTCCAGTCCGGTTTCACGCTTCAACCGCATGTCCAGCAAAACCGCGTCAAACGGATACAACTCCATCATTTCCAACGCGGACCGGCCATCGGACACAATTGTCGCATTGAATTTTCGTTGACCCAACAAGGCCGCAATGGTCTGCGCCATCAAACCATCATCTTCTACGATAAGGACTTTCATCTTAATTCTCCATTGGCAGTTCACCCTCTCTTAACTGTGACGCATCGTGCAAATTTTCTCAAAAGGGAAAGAGGATAAAAAATGTGGCAACAAAACGGCCGCGCTACCCGTATGGGAAAGGCCCTACCCGAACGGGTAGGTGGGCTACGAAGAAACCGGCGAAGTGTATGACTTGAAACGAAAGTTCTGCCATAATTTCGCCATTTTTCGCCACATTTCAGCCTTATTCGTGACGGCTCGCCAGTTTTGGCAGGCCACCCCGAATCGGTTCTGCGCACCGAAAATCACGGTCGCGCACCTTGTCTCAAAAGGTCTGTGACTGCCGGTCCGGGTTACGTCATGAGGCTGCTTTTGGGTTCTGGCGCTGCATCATGCGTTCAAACAGGGTGGGCCTGTCATTGGCAGATCGGTCATGTCGTGTCCCCGCGCGAAGCATGATCGGGGTCGCGTTTACGGGTGCATATGGGGCTGTCCGGTCACAGGATCGATTTTCACTTCAACCTTGCTGCCATCGCGGGCATAGAATTCGACCTCCCAATACCCGTCATCATCCCATTCTATCTCGTCGATCCATGCAATATCGTATTGGCTTTCCAGCTTTGTGACAATTTCCGACAGCGGCAGGGCTTGCTTTGGCGGGGGGCTGTCGGCACATGCGGCACCCGCACTCATGGCCAATGCAACGGGGAAAATATAGCGCAATTTCATACGTCACTCCTGCATGTTATGGCATGCAGGTATGTAATATGCGCCAGCCTTCAATGCCGCGGCTTGACTGAATTCCGCAATGCGCGGGTTTCTGCCATCCCCCTTATCGAAGTTGATCTGTCCAGCCCTGCGCATGCCCCGCCCCTAGGGCTTGGAAAAAATGTAGCGCGTGCATTGTCTGTATCGGGCGTCCGGGGTCAGGATCGCTGGCGGGAATGCGGGGCGGTTGGGTGCATCCGGCCATGCCTGCGCTTCCAGCGCGATACCGGAAAATGGCCCATAGCGCCGCCCGTCCAGCCCGTCCAGTCCTTCGGTCGGGATTTGGGAACCGGTGTAGACCTGAAGCCCTGGTTCGGTGCTGTCCATACGCATCGACAGGCCCGATGCCGCGCTGCGCAGGGTTGCAACGGGGCGCAGGGGCACGCGTTCGCGCGACAGGCAGAAATTATGGTCCAGCGCCACACCGGACAGGGGGCGCGGGGCGGTAAAGTCGAACGGCCCGCCTGCGACAGCGGCAATGTCACCCGTTGGAATAAGCGCATCGTCAACAGGCAAGTAGTGATCGGCCGCGATTTGCAGATCATGCTGCGCCAGTGTTCCCGTGTCATCAAGAATGAAATACCCATGATGCGCAAAACTGCACGGTGTCGCGCGGTCTGTGGCAGCGTCAATCTCGAACTGTAACACGCCGGTTTCGGGCAGCGATATCGTCACGCAAACATCCATATTGCCCGGAAATCCCATATCCCCGTCCGGCAAGCGCAGGCACAGGGTCACACTGGCGCTGGTTTGCTGTTTGACCTGCCACAGTTTTTGCGAGGCCCCAACCGGCCCGCCATGCAAGGCATGCCCGCCGGGACTGTTATGCGGAATGTGGTAGGTCTGGCCATTCAGGTCAAATTTCCCACCTGCAATGCGGTTTGCGAACCGCCCCACGATCGCACCGAAAAAACGCATATTGCCCAGATAGGGGGCGGCCGCCTCGGCCCCAAGGACCAAAGGGTGCGGCGTCCCGTCAAGCCGCAGGTCTTGCACAATGGCCCCAAGCGTCAGCACCTGCGCCACCATTGCGCCACCGCGCAAAGTGATCTGTTCAATGGTCCGCCCGTCAGGAAGGTGACCGAACACGTTGCGCGCAGGATGGGACATTGACTGTGCCTTTCGCCATATCTTGATGAATGACAGACGCTAACACCAATGAAATTCGGGCGCAAACGCCCATCCACGGCTGCGAATTCACTGTGGGATGTGAGTGATGAAATGATTGGTCGGAGTGAGAGGATTCGAACCTCCGACCCCCTGCTCCCGAAGCAGGTGCGCTACCAGGCTGCGCTACACTCCGTCCAATGGCGTGCGTATACGGTTGGTCGGCGGTTTTGACAAGGGGGCGTTGCGGTGGAAAATGCAGACAATCAACACAGGTGCCCAAGGGCTTTCCAAGGCATGGGTTTTTGCCTATGAGTAACCTGTAAAAAAACGGATATGGCAGGCTGATGCAGCTTATTACAACAACACCGGCGCTTGCCGAATTCTGTGCGGCGGCGCGCGCTGCGCCCTATGTTACCGTGGATACGGAGTTTCTGCGCGAGCGCACCTATTATGCGCAGCTGTGTTTGCTGCAAATGGCCCTTCCCGGCGCGGACGGGCCGGCATCCGGGCCTGCGGTGCTGATTGACCCGCTGGCCGAGGGCTTGTCGTTGGAGCCGTTTTACGAGTTGCTGTGCGATGAAAGCACCATCAAGGTGCTGCATGCCGCCCGTCAGGACCTTGAGATATTCTTTATTGACGGGGGCGTGTTGCCTACGCCCTTGTTCGACACGCAGGTCGCCGCGATGGTGTGCGGGTTCGGCGATCAGGTCGGCTATGAAACGCTGGTGCGCAAGCTGGCCAAGGGTCAGGTCGACAAGACGTCACGTTTCACAGACTGGTCGCGCCGCCCGTTGTCCGAGGCACAGTTGAAATATGCCCTTGCCGATGTCACGCATCTTCGGGTTGTTTATGAAAAGCTGGCGCAGAAACTTCAGGCCACGGGGCGTGCACCTTGGGTCGCGGAAGAATTGCAAACCCTGTCCGATCCCGAAACCTATATCCAGCGCCCCCATGAGGCATGGATGCGCGTGCGCACCCGAAACGATTCAGGGCGTTTTCTGGCAATCGTGCGTGAACTGGCCAGCTTCCGAGAGGCGTATGCGCAAGGGCGCAATGTGCCGCGGTCGCGGGTGTTCAAGGATGATGCGCTGCTGGAATTGGCCTCTGTCAAGCCTGTTGTTCCCGATGACTTGTCGCGCACGCGCCTGCTGATGCGCGAGGCCCGCAAAGGTGATATTGCCAAGGGCATTCTGGAATCTGTTGCGCGTGGTATGGCCTGTGATCCCGCAGATTTCCCGCAACCCCAGACTGTGCGCGAGAATATGCAGGTAAATCCGGCCCTTGCCGATTTGTTGCGCGTGCTGCTGAAGGCCAAATCCGACAGCACGGATGTCGCGGCGAAGCTGATTGCGTCGGCGTCTGATCTTGATGCGCTGGCCGCAGGGTTTCGCGACATTCCCGCACTGGTCGGCTGGCGCGCCGAGGTGTTTGGCGCAGATGCGCTGCGCCTGTGCGACGGGCAGGTCGGGCTTGCGGTGAAGGGTGACAAGGTCAATGTATTCGAGCTGTAGACGCGGGATTGGTAAACGCGGGATTGGCAGTGCATCGCCGGTTGCCGGATATGCGACTGGCGCGTGAGCGCCGTAATTCAGGGGGGCTGGAATTGACCTTGTGCCGGACCAGGGGCATGTTCGGGTAATGAAGCCCTGGCCAATCATCCGATCGCCGATTCCCTTCGACCGCGCCGCCGGTCAAGAGGCGCGCGCGCTGTTTTCCGATCTGTCCGACGCGCAATCCGGTCTGGTTGCCGGTGCGGCAGGGTGCAGCCCCTATCTGAAAACACTGATGACGCGCGAACGCGACTGGATGGTGGCTGCGTTTGATAATGACCCTTGGGATTATTTGCAAACCGAACTGGATGCGCTGGACGGTCTTGCGCTGGCCGACATGTCTGCGCGCTTGCGGCAGGCCAAACGGCGGGTTGCGCTGCTGGCAGCGCTGGCCGATCTGGGCGGTGTGTGGTCGCTGGATCAGGTCACAAGGGCGCTTAGCGATCTGGCCGACCGCGCCACCCATGTCGCGCTGACTGCGCTGGTCAGTGATGAAATCCGGCGCAAGAAACTGCCCGGCGCGCAGCCCGAAGATGCGGCAACAGGCGCGGGCATGGTGGTGCTGGCCATGGGCAAGATGGGCGCGCGCGAACTGAATTATTCGTCTGACATCGACCTGATCTGCCTGTTTGATGAGACGCGCTTCAGTCCGCAGGATTATCTGGATGCACGCGCCAGCTTCATTCGTGTCACGCGCAAGCTGTGCGGGCTGCTGTCCGACCATACGGACGAAGGCTATGTGTTCCGCACCGATCTGCGCCTGCGCCCCGACCCGTCAGTCACGCCGGTGTGCCTGTCGATGGATGCGGCGGAACGCTATTACGAAAGTCTTGGGCGGACATGGGAACGCGCCGCGTATATCAAGGCGCGGCCCTGTGCCGGTGATCTGGCCGCAGGGGGGCGGTTTCTGGAAACGCTGCGCCCCTTCGTGTGGCGCAGGCATCTGGATTTCGCGGCCATTCAGGATGCGCATGACATGCGCCTGCGCATCAAGGCGCATAAGGGGCTGGGCGGTGCGCTGTGTCTGGAAGGGCATGACATAAAACTGGGGCAGGGCGGCATCCGAGAGATCGAGTTTTTCACCCAGACACGCCAGTTGATTGCAGGCGGGCGCGATCCCGACTTGCGCTGCTCGCGCACTGTTGACGGATTGGCTGCGCTGGCCGCCAAGGGCTGGATTCCCGCAGATGTGGCTGAAAAACTGACGGCCCATTATGTTGAGCACCGCGAGATTGAGCACCGCCTGCAAATGGTGCAGGACGCCCAGACCCAGAAACTGCCCACCAGCGCGGACGGAATGGACAGGATTGCGCGGTTCACGGGGCTGGAGGATACGCAGGTGTTTCGCGACCATCTGCTGCACAGGTTGCGCGATGTGGCTGACCTGACCGAAGGCTTTTTTGCATCAGACACGCCCCCTGATCTGGATGAGCCCGACCTGTCGGACGCGCAGCAAGACATTATCGACGGCTGGCGCAGCTATGCCGCCCTGCGCTCCGAGCGCGCGAAAGAGTTGTTCAAGCGCGTGCGCCCCGCGCTGCTGACGCGGCTGCAAGATGCCGCAGACCCGGAGGCGGCACTGGTCCAGTTCGACCGTTTTCTGGGCGGCTTGCCTGCGGGTGTGCAGCTTTTCGCCCTGTTCGAGGCCAACCCCCAATTGATCGATCTTATCGTCGATATCTGCGCGACATCACCGCGACTGGCAAGCTATCTGTCGCGCAATGCGGCGGTGTTCGATGCTGTGATTGGCGGCGGGTTCTTTGCGCCCTGGCCGGGAACGACCGCGCTGCAACGTGATCTGGCCGACCGTCTTGCGGAATTGGATGATTATGAACGCCAGCTGGACGCTGCGCGTGTCTGGGCGCGGGAATGGCATTTCAAGGTGGGCGTGCATCATCTGCGCGGATTGATCGACGCGTTCGAGGCAGGCGTGGAATATGCATCGCTGGCAGAGGCCACGCTGGCGGCCTTATGGCCGGTGGTGGTGGCAGAGTTTTCACGCAAGCACGGCCCGCCACCCGGACAGGGCGCGGTTGTGCTGGGTATGGGGTCACTTGGTGCGGGGCGGTTGAATGCGGCATCCGATCTGGACCTTATCGTGATTTATGATGCCGACCCGTCGGACAATTCGGACGGCCCGCGCCCGCTGGATACGCGCAGCTATTATGCACGTCTGACCAAGGCATTCCTGACAGCGATCAGCGCGCCCACTGCCGAAGGGCGCCTGTACGAGGTGGACATGCGGCTGCGCCCGTCCGGCAGGCAAGGCCCTGTTGCCACTAGTCTGACAGCGTTTCGTGACTATCAGTTCAATGATGCATGGACATGGGAACATCTGGCGCTGACGCGGGCGCGGCGGGTTGCTGGCGCGGTGGCGCTTGGCGACCGCATCGAGGCTGTGCGCCGTGCCCTGTTGCAGGACAAATCCACTGGCGCGCATATCCGCAAGGACGTGGCCGATATGCGCGCCAGATTGTCCGAGGCCAAGCCCGCCCACGGCCTTTGGGATGCGAAGGCCGGTCCGGGCCGGTTGATGGATATCGAACTGGCGGCGCAGTTCTGCGCGCTTGCTGCGGGCCACCATGGCCGCCGCGTCGAGCAGCAGTTGCGCGCCGGTGTGAAGGCTGGCGTCATCACCGACAAGGACGAAGCGCGTTTGCTGGCGGCGTATCGTTTGTGCTGGACAATGCAGGCCACGGGGCGGCAACTGGCCGACCAGATTTCCGATATTGCCGATCTTGGCCGCGGCGGGCAAAAATTCATCCTGAATTCTGTCGGGTGTGAAACTGTGACGGTCTTGGCGGACAGGCTGAAAGAAATGTGCACGATGTCTGAAACAGTGATAGATATGATCTTCCCGCAAGATCATGAAAAGCAGGGTAAGGCCAGAAATGACACAGATGCATGACCCGAAGGGGCTGATCCGCGAAAGCTACCGGATCGAGGGGATCAGTATGGGGGAGTGCCGCTCGATCCTGATAGATTGGGCGCTAAGCCTGCCTGCCGGTCAGGACCCCGTGCTGGCCTTGCGTGCAATGCTGGACCAATATGGCAATGATGCGCCCGATCACCCTATGACCGCATTGTTGCAAGAAGGGCTGACACCCCGCCCGCCACGCCCACGCAAGGGGCGCGGCAAATGACAGGTTCGATTGTCGCGGATCTGGAGGTTGATGCAGTTGGCCTGCTGTGTCCGCTGCCGGTGCTGAAGGCGCGAAAGCGGTTGCAACAGATGCAACCGGGTCAGGTATTACGGGTGCTTGCCTCTGATCCGGCAGCGGTGATTGATATTCCGCATTTCTGCCAGCAATCAGGCCATTGCCTGATGCATTCGGAAAGCACCGGCGCGGCAACCGCCTATTTTATTCGCTGCCGTTGAATGTGGCGAATCCTGCTGCGGATGCTGGCCTGATGCAATCTTGTTTACCCACTTGCATCAAGGCCGCCCGCGTGCTGGCGCTCAGCGGTTCCAGAACCTTAGCCGCGCGGGCGCCATGCCGCGACCGGGTTTGGCAGCAGCGGCCAGCATGGGCGCGGGGCCGGGGCTGATATGGATGGGGGTGCCATCGCGGACCATGGCATAGATATCTTCCATCTCGCGGTCACTGACGGCGATGCAGCCGTCAGTCCAGTCACCGCGTGCGTTCTGGAATTCCGGGCCGCGCCCGTGGATGAAGATATCGCCACCCGGACGCCAGCCATTCTCGCGGGCGTGTTCCTTGTCGGCTTCATTGGGATAATCCAGCCCGATGGACAAATGGAAGCGGCTGTTGGGGTTGCGGCGGTCAATGATGTAGTTGCCTTCGGGCGTCCGGCGGTCGCCTTCGCGTTCCTTGTGACCATACGGGTTGCCACCCAGATCCACATGAAACACACGCAGCAACCGGTCATGGTGCCACAATTCCATGCGCCTGCTGGCCTTGTAGACCATCACTTGCGTGACTTCCGGACCGTTATAGGTGCGGAACTTGCTGGGCTTTGTGGAACATGCCGCGACTGCGACCAGCACCGTCAAAGCTGCGATCAAACGAAATAACTGCATCACTGCCTCTGGCTTTTCTTGCAGCTTTGCCTGAATTCCGGACGTCTGCCAAGAAATTTCGCCAAACCGATCACGCGGCTGTGTTATCCCTGCCTCAGGATTTGTCCTGCTGGTTCAGGCGGGTTTCGATGGCGGCAAGGCGCCGCAGAACCTCGTCGCGGTAATCCTCGGTCGCCTGATTGCTCTCGGCGGCATGGGCGTCCTGCATGGAATTGACGATCAGACCGACCAGCAGGTTCACAACCGCGAAGGTGGTCACCATGATGAAGGGCACAAAGAATGCCCATGCATAGGGATAGGCTTCCATGACAGGGCGCACAATCCCCATGGACCACGATTCCAGCGTCATGATCTGGAACAGCGTATAGGCCGAATTGCCCAGATCACCGAACCAGTCGGGAAAACTGTCCTTGAACAGTTTCGTGGCCATGACCGCGCCGATATAGAACAACATGCCCATCAGCAGAAAGACCGACCCCATACCGGGCAGGGCCTTGATGAACCCCTCGACCACACGGCGCAGGTTTGGGCTGACAGACACCACGCGCAGCAGCCGCAGAATGCGCAAGGCGCGCAGCACGCTGAAGGTTTGTGCACCGGGCACCAGTGAAATGCCGACAATCAGAAAGTCGAACACATTCCAGCCCGACCGGAAAAACGACAACCTGTGCGCGTGGAATTTCAATGTGATTTCCAGCACAAAAATCGTCAGGCACAATTTGTCCAGCGTCAGGATCAACGGGCCGGCAGCGCCCATCAATGTGTCAGATGTTTCCATGCCCAACAGCACGGCATTGAATACAATGACCCCGATAATGCCGTTGCGCACCCATGCCTGTTCCAGAAATGCGGCTGTCTTTTCGCGGCTGAACATTGTCTTTTCCCAAATCGGTGTTGTTGGCTGCGATATGCTATCTCAGGAACTGGGCTGCAAGCTCCACATGGGGGCTGAAGCGAAATTGATCGACAAGCTGCACCCAATTCAGGCGATACCCGCCCTGTATCAGCGATTTTGCGTCGCGTGCGAATGTCACGGGGTTGCAGGACACAGCGGCAATCACGGGCACATTGCTGTTTGCCAGCGCCCTTGCCTGTGCGTCTGCGCCCGCGCGGGGCGGGTCGATGACCACCGCATCAAAGCGCGCCAGATCTTCCGGAAGAATGGGGTTGCGAAACAGGTCGCGGGTCTGTGTGGTAATCCGCTTCAGTCCGGTTGCATGGCGCCAGCCCGCGTCCAGCGCCGCCAGCATCGCGCCGTCCCCCTCCACGGCATGAACCTCTGCGTGTTCTGCCAATGGTATCGCGAAGGTTCCGCAGCCCGCAAACAGGTCGGCAATATGTCCGGCTGTGCCGACAGCATCCGCAACCGCTGCCTGCAATGCGGCTTCTGCGGGTTTTGTGGCTTGCAGGAATGCGCCGGGCGGGGGCGTGACACGTGCGCGCCCGATATTGTGAAAGGGCGGGTGCTCTTGCGCAATCACCTCGCCATCCCATGCCAGTCGCGCAAGACCTGCCTGTCCGGCCCATTGCCCCAGATTTGCCCGTCGCGGCCCATCCGGGGCCTTGCCGCCGGTGACCGCCAGATCAAGCCCCGCATCCGAGAGTGTCAGCGCCAGCGACAACTCGCCCTTGCGCGACCCTTCGCGCGCTGTCAGATCTTGCAGCAGGGGCAGGGCGGCCGTCAATTCGGGGTGCAGGATCAGACAATCCGGAACCGCCGTTACGACATCCGATGCGCGGGCATGAAACCCCACCAAAGCCCCGGTTTTCAACCTGCGTCCGGTAAATGTGGCGCGGCGGCGGCTGTGCAAGGGCGTGATATGGGGGGCGCGAAACGGGGCCTCGATCCCTTGTGCGGCAAGGGCTTGTCGCACGATGTCGTGTTTCCAGCCGGTGACAAAATCGTCCCGCGCATGCTGCAGCGCGCAACCGCCACAGCTTCGGTAATGCGGACAGGGCGCTTTTATGCGCTGGTCTGACGGCGTTATGATGCGCGGCGCAGCCATACGCCCGCCTGCAACGTCGCCTTCGACCACTTCCCCCGGCAAGGTGCGCGGCACAAAGACCGGACCGTCGGCAATGCCGTCGCCTTGATGGCCCAATCGGGTGATGGTCAATGTCGCCATGGCAGGGGGCATCCGCTATTGCTGAAATCCTGTGCCAGATACGGTGCGGTTACGTTGCTGGCAAGTCATCATCGCAGCCCAGAAACCCGCCTGACTGCCGTTCCCAGAAACGGGCATAGGTGCCGCCCTTTTCCAACAATTCGTCATGGGTGCCCTGCTCGACAATACGCCCGTCATCCAGAACAATAATGCGATCAAGTTGCGCAATGGTCGACAGCCGGTGCGCGATGGCCAGAACGGTCTTGCCCTCCATCAGCGGCTCCAGTGCGGATTGCACGGCGGCTTCCACTTCGGAATCCAGCGCGGATGTTGCTTCGTCCAGCACCAGAACAGGGGCATCTTTTAAAAACGCGCGCGCAAGCGCGATGCGCTGGCGTTGTCCGCCCGACAGGCGCACCCCGCGCTCGCCCAGATGCGCGTCATATCCCTTGCGTCCTTCATGGTCCCGCAGGCCCAGAATGAACTCATGTGCTTCTGCGGCGCGGGCGGCGGCCTCGACCTGTTCGCGCGTGGCCTCTGGCCTGCCATAGCGGATATTCTCGAACGCCGAGCGGTTGAACATGGCCGTTTCCTGCGTGACCATGGCAATATTGCGCCGCAAACTTTCCTGCGTCAGGGCGCGAATATCGTGCCCGTCCAGCGTGATGCGCCCCCCTTCCACGTCATACAGCCGCAGCAACAGCGCCACCAATGTCGATTTTCCCGCACCCGAGGCACCCACGATGCCGATCTTCTGGCCCGCAGGCACATGCAGCGACATGTCTGTTACCCCGCCGGTGCGCCGCCCATAGGCAAAATCCACGCCGTCCAGCCGGATATCACCCTTGGCGCGCCCAATATCGACCGCGTCTGGCGCGTCGGTCAGGTCGGGGGCAGGGGTCAGGGTTTTCATGCCATCCTCAATCTCGCCCAGATTGCCATAAATGGCCATCAGAACAAAACTGACCCAGCCGGTCATCTGTGCAATGCGAATGGCCACGGCACCGGCTGCGGCAATCCCGCCAGGTGTCGCCGCGCCCATGGTCCACAGCCAGATGGTGCCCCCGATCAGCAGGACCGGCAACAACCCCGCCACCACCATCAGCCAGAACCGGAACAGCGCCTGCACTTCGCCGAATTCAATCGCGCGGTTGCGGAAAATGCCCATCGCGTTCAACGCGGCGCGATCCTCGAAATCGGCATGGGCAAACAGTTTGACGGTTTTGATATTGGTAATGGTGTCCACGACCTGCCCGCTGACCTGCGCGCGTGCCCCCGCCCGCGCGCCTGCCGATTTGCGGACCTTCGGCAGGAAATACCGGATCAGGGCCAGATACCCCACCAGCCAGAACGACAACGCAAACGCGATCCGCAGGTCAATCGTCAGCAACAAGATGACCGAGCCAAGAATGGATGCCAGCGCAAAGGCCATCGTGTTGATGGTTTCATTGGCCACATCTGTCAGCGCGCGCGCCGTCTGGACCTGTTTCTGCGCAATCCGGCCTGCAAAATCATTGTCAAAAAACGTGACGGGCTGGCCCAATGTCCAGCGGTTCAGGCGTGATTGCACCAGCACATAGACATTTGGCTGCACCACAATCGCGTTCGCCGCCGATGACAACCCGAAAGCCATCGGGCGCAGGATGATGAAGAACAGCACAAAACCCGCAATCAACGCCAAGTGCTGGCCGAAAAAGCCGGCGGGGCCAGTGTCGACAACCGCATCGATGATCCAGCCCATCAACAGCGCCGAGATGACCTCGGTCGTGCCGACCAGCGCCGAGATTGCCGCCGCCAGCAGCAAAACCGGCCATGCCCCGCGCACCGACCACAGGATGAACCGCCACAGGCTGTGCGGCGGGGCCGTGTCGGCAGGGGCGAATGCGTCAATCAGCCCCGCCAGCCATTGTGTGCCATTCGCGCCATGACGGGCAGTCTTTGGCGGATCTATGTCGGTTCGTTGCAGCACATGGCCCCTCATTCGCTTTTGCAAACATATAGGGGCAGGCGGGGGCGTTGGCCAGTCAGCCCAGCAATTCCTCGCGCGTCAGCGTCAGGCCGGAGGCCAGCCAGCGGGTTTCCAGCGCTTTCAGGCATGCGCCCAGCTCGGGGCCTTGCAGATGCGGCAGATCGGCGGCGCGGACGGGAAAACGGGCCGCCGCGCCACGGTGCAATTCGTCCTGCCAGTCTGGGGGCAGCGGGGTTTCCATCAGCGCGGCGCGCGCCACAATGACATCTGCGCCCTGATCCGCGCCCAGCAAGTACCCAAGCTGCGCAGAGCCTTGCAGCGTGCCAACCGCCGCGCGCATCTGCGCCAGATTGCGCGCCTCCGCACGCGTCAGGCGCAGCCTGTCACTGTCACCACCAAGCACCAGCAACCGCCGCAACCACCGGCGCGGCATGTCCCCTTCCAGATGGACCAGACGCGGCAGTCCCCGCGCATCCGCGCCAGCCACCACCTGTGCCAGCACCCCGCATTGCGCCATGGCCGCAACCGCAGGCGCAGGGTCGCCTGCCGCCAGCAATTTGCGCATTTCCGCCCCGATCCGTTCCGCCGATAACTGCCCCATACCCTGCGCGCCGCGTGCACAGGCATCCAATGCGTCCGCGTCCAACCCATGTGCGGGATCGCCATATTGGGCGTGAAAACGGAAGAATCGCAGAATACGCAGATAGTCTTCTTGAATGCGCGCGCGTGCATCGCCCACAAACCGCACCCGCCGCGCGCGCAAATCCGCCATGCCGCCCAGCGGGTCAATCACCCGACCGCGCGCATCGGCATAAAGCGCGTTCATGGTGAAATCGCGCCGCGCGGCGTCTTCGGTGACGTCCGTGGAAAAGGCCACAGTCGCGTGGCGGCCATGGGTTGCGACATCGCGGCGAAAGGTTGTGACTTCATATCCTTCGCCACCCGTAACAAGGGTGACCGTGCCATGATCCAGACCCGTTGGCACCGCGCGCAGCCCCGCAGCCTGCGCCATTTCCAGCACGCGTTCGGGGCGGGCGTCAGTCGCGATGTCCACATCCGTGACCGGCACGCCCAACAAGGCGTTGCGCACACAGCCGCCCACCACAAACGCCTGATGCCCCGCATCCGCCAACAGCGACAGCACAGTTTGCGTGCCCGGATTGCGCAGCCATGCCCCGCTTATGGTCTGCATCGGTCCATCCTGTCGGCCAGCCCGCGCAGAATACGCGCAGTCGCCCCCCAGACGTAATACGGTCCCCATGGCACAATATAATAATTCCGCCATGTGCCGCGCCAGATCCGCCGCTCGATCCGGAAACGCGCAGGATCGGTCAGGTGCGACAGGGGCGCACGGAATATTTCCGCCACTTCGCCCGGTTCGGGGCGGGGGGTGAACGCGCGCGTGATCTGCGCCACAATCGGGGTGACCTGAAATCCGGTCACGGTTTCATGCGGCGGCAGACGCCCCAGTATCTCGACCGCGCCATCGGGCAGCCCGATTTCCTCGCGCGCCTCGCGCAGGGCTGTGTCCACGGCATTTGCATCATTGGGGTCCTGCCGTCCGCCCGGAAAGGCAATTTGCCCCGGATGGTGGCGCAGATGCGATGCGCGCTTGGTCAGAATGACCTGCGGCCCCTGCGGCCCGTCCTGAATGGCCACCAGCACGGATGCGGGGCGCAACACGCGGTTTTCGGGCAGGATAACCGGCGGGTTCAGGTCAAAATCGCTTGACGCCCCCCCCTGCGCTGCGTCCAGTGCTGCACGCAGATGCTGGGTCAGATCAGCCGCCATTGCCTTCAAACCCAAGGGTTGCGGGGTCCATGATGTAATGCGCGCCGCAAAACTGGCAATCGGCCGTGACCGTTCCTTCGGGCGTGGTCATGGTGGCGATATCCTTGGCCGAGTAGATGGACAGCGAATTGCGGACCTTTTCTTCGGAACATGAACAGCCGAAATGCACCGCCTGCGGGTCGAACACGCGCGGGGCCTCTTCGTGGAACAGACGCAGCAGCAATTCGGGCGGCTGCACATTCGGGCCAATCAGCTCCAGCTCCTCGACCGTGTCCAGCAACAGGTTTGCACGGCCCCAGTCTTCGTCCAGCGCGTCGCGTTCGCGCGGGGCGGTGCCCGATGCTTGCGGCATGTGCTGCAACATCACCCCGCCCGCGCGCCATTTTGCGTCCTGTCCGGGCAGAACAGACCGCCCGAAGGACAGCGCGAAGCGGGTGGGCAATTGTTCGGACTGGTCGAAATAGGCTTCTGCGCAATCGGTCAGCGATGCCCCGCTTAGTGGCGTCAGCCCCTGATAGGGTGTCATGCCCTTGCCCTGATCAATGACAATCGCGAAGTAGCCCCGTCCGATCTGGGCAAACGGGTCCACGGTATCTTGCAGCCGGTCACGGTCGAAACTGGCATAGGCGCGGATCTGCGCCGGTGCACCGTCTGCGGTCGGGGCGAAATAATCGGTGGCAATCAGGCGCACAGGCCCGTCGCCGCGAATCTGCAGCGACAAGCGCCAGCGCAGCTTGATCGTCTGGCCGATCATCGCGGTCAGCAGGCAGGCCTCGGCCACCAGCGTCTCGACCAGTTCGGGATAGTCGTGGCGCGACAGCACGCGCTCCAGCGCTGTGTCCAGACGCGCCACGCGCCCGCGAATGTCGCTTCGGTCCAGTTGAAACGGCAAAACCGTATCATCCCAGGCGATCTGGCCCCCGATACTCATAGCAGTGTTCCTTGCATTTGCTGGCCATACGTTGCCCGTATGGCAATTAGCCCCGTCATATAGGAACCTTTGGCCAATGGCCAAGGGGGGTCAACGCACCCAGTGGCCCATCTCGCGGATCTGGCGTTGCAGTTTGCCGTAAGTTCGCGGCAGATGGGCGCTTTGCATGCGCGCGCGCAGATCCCGCCCCTGATGTTTGAACACCATGCGCCGGAACGCCACATACTGGTTGAAAATATCCCACAAATGCGGGGCCCCCGTGACACGCTCCAGCACCTCGACCGCGTGAGGGGTGCCTGTGGCATAGACAACCGGCAACGCGCGGTAATGCAGTGACAATTCCCCGTCCAGCCCCCCGTCCAGGCCCACGCCCGCTGCCGGTCGCCCGCCCTTCAGACGCGCAATGACCAGCGGCAGCGCGATCTGGTCCAGCCACGGAAACAGCGCCTGCGTGGCCATGCTCGGTGGGGGGCTGGCCGCAATGCTGCGGGCAAAATCCTCGTAGATCTGTCCAAATTCAACAGGGCAGGGGCCGGTAAACCAGCCAGCGTTGAAATACATATACCGCCGCCAGTCATCGGCACCGAAGCGTTTGTCCAGTGTCGGGTCCATATCCAGCCCGAACATGTCATACAGCGCCCCCCATATTTCGGCGAATCCCGCACCGTATAAGGTGATGCGCGGCCATGTAGGTTCCACCATCACGGACGCTGTGGCGCGCGCGGCGTCCACCCCGTCCAGCGCGCCGGTGATCAGCGTGTCTGTATCAAAGAATATGAACGGCTCGCCCTTTGGCAACAGGCGCAAGGCTTCGATCTTGTTGCCATTGGGATAGGCCTCGCCCCAGATCCGGTTGTGCAGCGGCACAATATCCGCCCCAAGCGCGCGCAATTCACGCCGGATCGCCGGACGGCTGATGCGCGGATCACAGGACCACAGCGGGCCGGGCTGCGGCTCGGCCACGATCAGGTTCAGGGCGCTATTTTGTGGAAAATGCCGCAGGGATGCCGCAAATAACAGCGCCTCATATTGCAGCCGCCCGTCCTGGGCAATGATCAAGATATTGCGAATGGCACTCACGGTCAGGGGCCTTGTTGAACTATCCCGACCCTAGCGCGCGCCGCGCACAGGCGAAAGCCCTTTCATCTTGCCTCAAATACTCCGGGGGTGCAGGGGGCAGCGCCCCCTGCTTTTGTTGCGGAAACCGGCTCAGCAATTGGGAATATTGACCGCAAGCCCCCCCAGCGCGGTTTCCTTGTATTTCTCGGACATATCGGCGCCGGTCTGGCGCATGGCCTCGATGCAATTGTCCAACGGCATGAAATGGGTGCCATCGCCGCGCAGCGCCAGACTGGCCGCCGAAACTGCCTTGATGGCCCCCAACCCGTTGCGCTCGATACACGGGACCTGCACCAGCCCCTTGACCGGATCGCAGGTCATGCCAAGGTGGTGTTCCAGCGCGATCTCGGCGGCGTTTTCAATCTGCGCGGGGCTGCCGCCCAGAACCGCGGCCAGCCCTGCTGCCGCCATTGCCGCCGCAGACCCGACTTCTGCCTGACAGCCGCATTCCGCCCCTGAAATCGAGGCGTTATGCTTGATCAGCCCGCCAATGGCCGCAGCGGTCAGCAGGAAGTCATCCAGCCTTGCGGGGCTTGCACCGGGGACATGGTCCAGCCAGTAGCGTATGGTCGCGGGCACCACGCCCGCAGCACCGTTGGTGGGGGCGGTCACAACTTGCCCGCCGGCCGCATTCTCTTCATTCACAGCCATTGCATAAACGCCGATCCAGTCGTTGATCGTATGCGGCGCGGTCAGGTTCAGGCCCTGTTCGGCGTTCAGCGCTTCCATGATGCCTTTGGCGCGTCTGCGCACATTCAGCCCGCCGGGTAATGTGCCGTCTTTCGTCAGGCCAAGGGAAATACACTCGTTCATCACCTGCCAGATCCGGCGCAACCCCTGGTCCAGATCCGAGGGGCTGCGCAGTTTCAATTCGTTCGCGCGTTTCATGGCCGCGATGCTTTTGCCGGAGGCGCGCGCCATCTCAAGCATTTGTGCAGCACTTTCGAACGGGTAGGGGAAATCTGCGGCAGGCGCGGGCGGTGGGGCGCCCAATTCGTCCTTGGTTACAACAAACCCGCCCCCGATCGAGAAATAGGTTTCTTGCGCAATCACATCGCCCTGCGCGTCGGTCGCCATCAGGATCAGCCCGTTTGCATGGCCGGGCAGGGGCGGGCCATAGTCGAAAATCAGGTCGGTTTTGGGGGCAAAACGCAACTGGCCCAGCCCCTGCGCCTCCACAGTTCCGGTGCGGTCGATCAGTGCCAGTGCGCTCTCGGCGCGCGCGGCGTCATAGCTGTCGGGCGTGAAGCCCGCAAAGCCCAGAATAACGGCGCGATCACTGGCATGGCCAACCCCCGTAAACGCAAGCGATCCATGCAGACTGGCGCGCAACCCCGCCACGCCAAAGGGCAGACCGCGCAGATGGTCCAGAAACCGCGCCGCCGCCACCATTGGCCCCATTGTGTGTGACGATGACGGACCTATGCCAATCTTGAACATGTCGAATACGGAAAGAAACATATTCCGGCCTTTTCCCATTGGTTTTGCATGACTATGACAGCTATCCAAGGCACAGGCCATGGGGCAGCTTTAATGCGACATGTAACTTGCGCTTTTTGACATCCTGTCGACTGCAATGGCCAAGGGTTGACGTGAATCATTGTCCTGCCCGTGATTTCTGGCATCATATGGCGATGATGACGCATTTTAGAACGCTGACCTTCGCCGGTGCCTTGCTCGTCCTGGCTGGCTGCACCCCGTTCACCACCCCGCAGGCCGGGCGCGCGCTGTATGACCAGAACTGCGCGGCCTGTCATGGCACGGATGCGCGCGGCGGTGCGCAGGTGCCGGACCTGACCGCGCTGGCGCGGCGGTATGGCGGGGACTATCCGCAGATGCTGGTGCTGGACAAGCTGGACGGGTATGCGCGCGGGCAGACGGTGTATGCGGGGGCTGAAATGCCGGAATTCGGCCACCTGCTGACAGGGCGGCTGACGCGGGTGCAGACGGGTCAGGGCCTGTCACGTCCGTTGCCCGAACCGATTGTTGCGCTGGACGCTTATTTACAGTCGATTCAGCAATAGGGTTTTTGCGCGCGATTTGCCCTTAAAACTCGGTCACAAACCGCCTATAAGGCCGCAAACCGTGTATTGAGGGCTTGCCATGACCGACCAGCTTACCCCTGTTGACTGCGCGAAATTCGCGGCCGCCCATTGTGCCGCTGACTTCGTGCAGGATGGTATGCGCGTGGGGCTTGGGACCGGATCGACAGCGGCATGGCTGGTGCGCCGTCTGGGGCAGCGCGTGCGACAGGACGGTCTGCGCATCATCGCCGTGCCCACATCCACGCGCACATCGCAACTGGCGCGCGAAGTGGGCATTAATGTCGTGTCGCTGGATGAGGCGCGCTGGCTGGACCTGACCATTGACGGGGCCGATGAATTTGACGCCGAACTGACATTGATCAAGGGCGGCGGCGGGGCGCTGTTGCAAGAAAAGATCGTGGCCACCGCATCAGACCAGATGGTCGTGATCACCGACGCCGCCAAGGAAGTGGCGGCCTTGGGCGCATTTCCCTTGCCGGTCGAGGTGATTCCCTTCGGCTGGCAGGCATCCAAGGCACTGGTTGAGGAAATTCTGGCCTCCATGGATGTGATGGGGCGGCAATCCAGCCTGCGTATGAATGGCGACCAGCCCTATGTGACGGATGAAGGGAATTATATTCTGGATCTGGCACTGGGGCGTATCGGCAACCCGCGGCAATTGGCAATGGTGCTGAATCAGGTGCCGGGTGTGGTGGAAAACGGGTTGTTTGTGGATATCGCGGATCAGGTTGTCATTGGCCACGCAGACGGCACATGTGAAACCCGCGATCTGTCCAGCGGTGTTGCCGAAGTGACAATGTCGCAGGTCGATCTGGCGGACACGCGCAATATTTTCAGTGATCTGTAAGGGGCTGGCATGAGTTTTGACTATGATCTTTTTGTAATCGGCGGCGGGTCGGGCGGTGTGCGTGCCGCGCGTATTTCCGCGTCCGAATACGGGGCCAAAGTCGCGCTTGCCGAAGAATACCGCATGGGGGGCACCTGTGTCATTCGCGGCTGCGTGCCCAAGAAACTGATGGTTTTCGCCTCCGGGTTCCCCGGTGCTGTGGCCGATGCGCAGGCATATGGGTGGGACGCAAAAATCGGCGCGTTTGACTGGCCCGCCTTCCGCAGCCGGCTGGATACGGAACTGGCGCGGCTGGAAGGGATTTACCGCGCCGGTCTGGACCGTGCGGGCGTCACTGTATTCGACAGCCGCGCCACGCTGGCTGATTCGCATACTGTGCAACTGGCCGATGGCAGCAAGGTGACGGCGCGCCATATCTTGATCGCCACAGGTGGCACGCCTGTCGTGCCCGAAAAATGGCGTGACATGGGGGCCATGACCTCGAATGAGGTGTTCTTGATGGACCGCCTGCCCAAATCCATCCTGATTGTGGGCGGGGGCTATATTGCCAGTGAATTTGCCTGCATCTTCAACGGGCTTGGCGTCAAGACAACACAGTTTTACCGTGGTGCGCAAATCCTGCGCGGGTTCGACGAAGAAGCGCGCGGCCATATCTCGGATGAGATGTGCGCCAATGGTGTCGATCTGCGTCTGGGCACGGATGTTCTGGAAATGGAACGCCGCGAGGATGGCACCACATGGGTCAAATCCACCACAGGGCATGATGCAACCTATGATGCCGTCATGTTTGCCACGGGCCGCAAGCCCAATACTGACGGGCTGGGACTGGACGCGCTGGGGCTTGAACTGGGGCGGGGCGGGGCCATACCTGTCGACAAATACAGCCAGACCGCGGTTCCGTCTGTCTATGCCGTGGGTGATGTGACCGACCGCGCCAATCTGACGCCGGTGGCCATCCGCGAAGGGCATGCGTTTGCTGATACAGTGTTCGGGGGCAAGCCCACCTATTTCGATCACGGGCTTATCCCGACAGCCATTTTCACACAGCCCGAATTCGGAACTGTCGGCCTGTCCGAGGAGGATGCCCGCGACAAAGGGCCGATAAACGTGTATGCTGCGGCCTTCCGTCCCATGCACAGCCTGTTCGCGGGGCGGCAGGGCCGCGCGCTGATGAAGCTGATTGTCTGCGCGCGCAGTGACAAGGTTCTGGGGTGTCACATTGTCGCGGATCATTCGGGTGAGATGATCCAGCTTGCCGGTGTTGCCATCGCCATGGGGGCAACCAAGGCTGACTTTGACCGCACCCTGGCAGTGCATCCGACCATGGCAGAGGAGTTGGTAACGATGCGCACGCTCACGCGCTCTTGGGGTGACTAAGGGTTGAATTCGTGGTGGGTAAGACCACTTGATGATATAAACTAACGTAATCAAACAAAATGGAGTCCAGATGTCTGGAAACAACGGTGGACCTTGGGGAGGCGGCGGTAATCGCGGTGGCGGTAACCGTGGCAATGGAAGTGGCGGCGGACGGGGTCCCGGTGACCAGCCACAAATGCCCGAAATCGAAGAGATTGTAAAAAAGGGCCAGGAACAACTGCGCGTCCTGATGGGCGGTCGCGGTGGCAATGACGGCGGTAGCGGGACCGGCGGGCCCGGTTTTTCCAAGCGCGGCGTATTGCTGGGGCTTGTTGCACTGGTGGTGATGTGGGCGGTCGCGTCCTTCTACACTGTGCGTCCGGAAGAACGGTCTGTCGAACTGCTGTTCGGCCAGTATTACAAAACCGGCAATCCCGGCCTGAACTTCGCGCCGTGGCCAGTGGTTTCGCACGAAGTGGTGCAGGTTACGACCGAACGTGTCACCGAAGTGGGCACCGGTCGCAGCGCATTGGACACCGGCCTGATGCTGACACGCGACGAAGCGGTGGTTGATATCGAATTTCAGGTGGTGTGGAACGTGACCGATCCCGCGCGCTTCCTGTTCAATCTGGCCGACCCTCGCGAAACCGTGCGCGCCGCATCCGAATCCGCGATGCGCGACATTATCGCACGCTCGGAATTGTCGCCAATTCTGAACCGTGACCGCGGCTCGATCGCGGCCGATTTGCGCGCTGCAGTGCAGGAACTGCTGGACAGCTACGAATCCGGCATCAACGTGATCCGCGTGAACTTCGACAAGGCCGACCCGCCCGAACAGGTGATCAGCGCCTTCCGCGACGTGCAGACGGCACGTCAGGAACGCGACCGGCTTGAACGCGAAGCCGATGCATATGCCAACCGCGTTCTGGCGCAGGCACGCGGTCAGGCCGCGCAGGTTCAGGAAGAAGCCGAAGCCTACCGCGCCGAAGTGGTGAACAACGCCCAGGGTGAAGCCGCGCGCTTCGTGTCTGTCTATTCCGAGTATGTGAACGCGCCTGAGGTGACACGCAAACGTATGTATCTGGAAACCATGGAACGTGTGCTAGGCGACATGAACCTGACAATTCTGGACAATGTCACCGGCAACGAGGCAGGCGGCAGCGGTGTGTTGCCGTATCTTCCCTTGAATGAACTGACCCGCCAGAGGAGCACCAACTGATGAAAAAAGCAGGTATTCTACTGCCGGTTCTGGTCGTGGTGATTGTCACCGCATTTTCGGCATTGTTCATCGTGGACGAGCGCGAGAATGTTCTGGTGCTGCAATTCGGTCAGGTGAAACAGGAAATCAGTGACCCGGGCCTTGGGTTCAAGATTCCCTTCATTCAGGAAGTGGTCCGCTATGACGCGCGGATTCTGGGCCTGCAAACACAACCGCTGGAAGTCACCCCATTGGATGACCGCCGTCTGGTTGTCGACGCGTTCCTGCGCTGGCGTCTGGAAGATGTCAGCCGCTTCCGCGAAGCCGTTGGCGTGGACGGTGTGCGTGCCGCACAGGGCCGCATGGACCGCATCATGAATGCAGCCATCCGCGAGGTTCTGGGGTCCGTGCCATCCAACACGGTGCTGTCCGAAGACCGTACATCCTTGATGAACCGTATTCGTGATCTGGCACGCCGCGAAGCGCTGTCACTGGGCATCGAGGTGATTGACGTGCGCCTGACACGCACTGACCTGCCGCAGGAAAACCTTGAAGCCACCTTCGCGCGGATGCGCGCGGAACGTGAACGCGAAGCCGCTGACGAACGCGCCCGCGGGAACGAGGCGGCCCAACGGGTGCGCGCACTGGCGGACCGGACCGTGATCGAGCTTGTCTCCTCGGCGCGCCGCGAAGCTGAAATCGTGCGCGGTGAAGCCGATGCGGAACGCAACCGTGTCTATGCCGATGCGTTCAGTCTGGACCCTGAATTCTTCGCGTTCACGCGCTCCATGCAAAGCTACGAGCGTTCGCTGCGCGGCGACAATTCCACGATGGTTCTGCGCCCTGACAGCGAATTCTTCACCTTCCTGCGCGGGGACGGCATGACCCAAGCCATTCTGGACACGGCAGACGCAGCGGCGGCAGATATTGCCCGCGACCCCGATCTGGTGCGCCAGCGCGCCCCCGAACCGGATTCCGACGAACCAGAGGCCGTGCGCGAACTGGAAGCCATCATTGGCAACTAAGGGGCGCATCGCGTGAGCGTATCGACACTGGTTCTGGCCTTCGGGCTGGTGCTGATCTTCGAGGGGCTGGTCTTTGTACTGGCCCCTCGGCGTATTGAAGAATTGCTGCGCCTTTTCGCGGCCTTGCCGGTCGAAACGCGCCGCTTGATCGGGCTGGTGGCGCTGGCCTTCGGGGCGGTGCTGATAGCCCTGGCGCGGGTTATCGCCGGCTGACACAGGGGCGCGGCATGTCGTGGCTTGTACTCTCTGCCGTTCGGGAATGCCGCCAGCAGACATGTGCGGCAAACCCGCAGGCCCCTGTTTTCCTGACATGATTTCACATATGATTGAAAAGCTGACACATTATTTGCGTTTCAACACTTCATCTTTATCTATTCCGGTATGATAGTCGTACCTGACACGCAGTCCGTAATCCGTATCCGAGAGGGAGCGAAAGAAATGATCTCACGCGCCGCGCAATCTGCCTTGCCCCGGCCTTCAGCGTTATATGGCCTGAAGTTGCTGACATTGGCATTTGTCTTGTTGATGGCACAACTTGCCATGCTGGCCGCACAGGACCGTCCGGAAAGTTTTGCCGATCTGGCCGAACGGGTCAGCCCTGCTGTGGTTAATATCACAACGACGACCACAGTGGCCTCACGCCTCGATGACGGCATGCCGCGCCTGCCCGAAGGGTCCCCGTTCGAGGATTTCTTCCGCGACTTCTTTGACACACCCGAAGGACCGAACCGCAACCGTTCGCGGCAAAGTCAGGCACTGGGATCGGGGTTCGTTATCTCGGCGGACGGGTATCTGGTGACGAACAACCATGTCATCGACGGAGCTGATGAAATCCGGGTAGAGTTCTTCTCGGGGTTGGAATTGCAGGCCGAACTGATCGGGACCGACCCTGCGACAGATATTGCGCTGCTGAAGGTCGATCATAGTGATGATTTGCCCTTCGTGCCATGGGGCGATGCGGAAACCGCGCGCGTCGGTGATTGGGTTATTGCGGTGGGCAACCCGTTGGGGCAGGGGTTTTCTGTCAGCGCGGGGATTATTTCTGCCCGTGGCCGTGCCTTGCAGGGCAATTATGACGACTACATCCAGACGGATGCCGCCATCAACCGTGGCAATTCCGGCGGGCCGCTGTTCAATATGGACGGCGAGGTCATTGGCGTGAATACCGCCATTCTGTCACCCACAGGCGGGTCGATCGGTATCGGGTTTGCGATGTCGTCCAATGTGGTGGTGAATGTGGTCGATCAGTTGCGCGAATTCGGCAGCACCCGCCGCGGTTGGCTGGGTGTCCGTATTCAGGACCTGAATGACGAAATGGCAGAAGCGATCGGCCTTGACGCTGCCGAAGGCGCAATGGTCACCGAAGTCATGGAAGGCCCCTCGCTTGAGGCCGGAATGCAGGCTGGTGATGTGATTTTGCGGTTCGATGGGGGGCGCGTGGCGGATACGCGCATGCTGGTGCGCCGTGTGGGCGAAGCGCCTGTCGGCAGCGATGTCGATGTCGTGGTGTTCCGCGGCGGCGAAGAGGTCACGCTGAGTGTGGTTCTGGGCCAGCGCGAACTTGCCGAAGGAACAGCCGCGCCCGAACGTGGTGCCCCGTCCGAGACCCTTGAACCCGCCAGCGTTCTGGGCATGGAATTGCAGGGCCTGACGGATGCGCTGCGCGCGGAGCTTGACCTGCCTGCAACCGCACAAGGGCTTATCGTGCGCGGTGTCGATGACGACAGCGACGCCGCAGCCAAGGGTGTCATGCCGGGTGATCTGATCACCGAGGCCAACCAGCAAGCTGTGACCACGCCGGAAGAATTGCGCCAGCGCGCCGAAGAGGCCCGCGAGGCAGGGCGCCGGTCCTTGCTGGTGTTGTTGCGTCGCGGGGGCGATCCACGCTTTCTGGCGCTGTCACTGGACGACTGACGACACTGCGGCTCATCTGTGTTAAACAACAAGGCGCGCGCAAACTTTGTGCGCGCCTTTTATGTTGTCAAAACGTGCAGATCCGGAACAGGACAGCGACTGCAAAAGCGGGTGGACTGCCCTAATTCCGGCCCAGTTCGATGGGCATAAGCCCAAGGTGCTGCGCGGTGTCCAGTGTCAGGATGGGACTGTCAAACCCCTGCGCACGCTGGAACCGCCGCACGGCGTCGCGCGTCGGCCCGTCGGCCATGCCGGTGACCGGACCATCATAATGGCCCCGCGCTTTTAGGGCGCGTTGCAGCGTGGACATGAATTCGGGCGTCATATGCTCCGGACAGGGGACGCGAAAAGCGACTTCCTCGATTGTATCGCTGTTTTGCGCGCCGCGCGTTGCATAGCGCGCCCAGCACAAGCGGCTGTTTGTCTGGGGCAGGGCAAGATGGGACTGCTCAATACGCGCGCGGCTTGTCTCCACCGGATTGGCCAGCGCGGGTGCTGTAATTGCCAGCATTGCGGCCATCCAGACACCAAACTTTGCCCCTGTGGACAGGGACAGCAGAGAAGCTTTGAAATGGTTGCCTGTGCGGGTCATGTTTCTCATTCTGCAACAATACCAACCGATTCGGGCAAAAAATTGACGATACCGCGATAAAACTTGACCCAGCTGCCACAGAATTCACATCTGGCCAAAGCGGCAGTGCTATTTTATGTCCGTACCGTATCGAGCTTATCAGAGGGTATCATGGCCAGAATCACTTATGTCGAATTCAACGGGACTGAACATGTGGTGGATGTTGCCGCGGGCCTGACCGTCATGGAAGGTGCGCGCGACAACGGGATTCCCGGTATCGAAGCGGATTGTGGTGGCGCCTGTGCCTGTTCGACCTGCCATGTCTATATTGCGCCGGACTGGGTTGAGAAACTGCCGCCCAAAGACCCGATGGAAGAAGACATGCTGGATTTCGCCTTTCAACCGGATGCGCAACGCTCGCGCCTTACCTGTCAGGTCAAGGTGACGGATGATCTGGACGGGTTGAAGGTATTCATGCCCGAAAAGCAGATTTGACAGGTTTGCCTTAACACAGATTTAACCAATATCTGGCAGCCTTCTGGAAACGAGTTTCGGTTTTCCAGAAGGAATTGACCCATGACAGAAGCGCTGATTCTTGGATTGACGGTTTCTGTCGGCTCTGCATTGGCCGTTTTGGGCGCGCTGATGATTATGTCAGGCCTGTCCAGGCGACGGACCCCGCCTGTCTTCTCGCCCGATATTGAAGACCAGGACGCGGTGTTCGTGTTCCGTGACGGGTCTATGGTTGATTGCTCTGATCGGGGCCGTCAACTGCTGTCGGAAATTGGCAATGCCAGCGTGATGGTTGATGCCGGACAAACCGACACTGGTGTGCTTGATGCGCTATTGGGCTATCTGGCGCCGCATTTTCCCGACCTGCGGGGCCAGCTTGCGCAGCTGGCACAAAATGGCGTTCTGGAACTGCAAGCGGCTGATGACAGTGGCCTGCGGTTGAAGGCGCAATGGCGGTGCGGGCTGGCCCATCTGCGGATCTGCGACACCAGTGCAGAAGGGGGGCTGGTTGCGATGGACCGGCTTAGCTACAAGGCGCTGCATAAGGAATTGCACAATCTGCGCGATGTCACACGCGCGGCCCCCTTGCTGATCTGGCAAAGTGATGAACAGGGGCAAATCACTTGGGCGAACACGGCCTATATCGCGGCCCTGCATGACAGCGGACGAACCGAACAGCACGCGCTGACATGGCCCTTGCCGGCATTATTTTCATGTGGCGACCTGCCGTGCCGTCTGGCACTGGAGTTCGATGACGGCCCGCGATGGTATTCTTATACGACCGTTCCGGCGGGTCAGCAGGTTTTGCATTTCGCAACACCGATTGACGCAACTGTTCAATCCGAATTTGCACGACGCGAAATGATGCAGATGCTGACGCGCACCTTTGCAACGCTGCCAATCGGTCTGGCCCTGTTCGACGCTGATCGCAGATTGCAGGTGTTCAACCCCGCATTGGTTGACCTGACGGGGCTGGACCCGTTTTTTCTGGCGGCACGTCCTGATCTGGGGCAAATGCTGCATAATCTTCGTGAATTGCGCATGGTGCCGGAACCCAAGGATTTCGGGACATGGCGCGATGAAATCATCAAGATGGAACAAGCGGCCGCTTCGGGCAGTTTCAGCGAGGAATGGCACCTTGAGGCCGGGCGCATCTATCATGTGACCGCAACACCGCAGCCTGACGGCGCGCTGGCCTTCTTCATTCAGGACATCACATCCGAGGCCGGACTGATGCGCGGCTACAAGGCGGAAATTGAAACCGCACAGAACATCCTTGATGTCCTGCCGGACGGGGTGGCCGCATTCAACCTTGCGGGGCAGGCGATCTTTGCAAATGCGGGCTATGTGGCGCTGTGGGGCAACGACCCGTGCACCGATATGTCGGATGCCGGACTGGAACACGCCATCACCATTTGGGCGCAACGCTGCGAGGCGACGGATTTCTGGGTGCGACTGGCCGGTTTCGTTGCCAGCCCAGATCCGGATGCGGAACTGACGGGCACCAGCACGCTGAAATCGGGCGTGCCGATTGCGCTGCGTGCCCAAAGGCTGATTGGCGGCGGGGTCGTCATAACCTTCAGGCAACTCGTGGCGCAACGTGGCGTGCCCAAGGCAGAACTGGCGCAGCACCGCGACCGGATAAACCGCCCCGATTCTGCAAACCCCCGCAGCATGTGGCCGGTTCAGGGCGCTGCGCCCGCTGCACGCGCGCCCGGTCCCGAACCTGTGTCCATGCACCATGATACGCCGGTCAAATTCCGTTCGGTCAAACACAAGGGCAGCCGTATTCGTGCGTGACGGGACTGGTGCAGGCGGTTGCGACATGGCAGTGTCGCAGATATGTGCGATACCCGATACCAGACCCCATTCCTGACAGTCACGACAGTCAGTCCCGAACAGACAGCAACACTTGCTGCGCATCTGGGGCGATTGCTTGTCGGTGGCGATGTCCTTTTGCTGAATGGCGCCGTTGGTGCAGGCAAAAGCCATTTCGCGCGCGCACTGATTCAGGCACGGCTGGCGGATCTTGGCCGCGTCGAGGATGTGCCGTCCCCGACATTCACGCTGGTGCAAACCTATGATCTGGATACGGTCGAATTGTGGCATGCAGACCTGTACCGAATGTCAGATCCGCATGACTGCCTTGAGCTGGGGCTGGATCATGCGTTTGAAACCGCCATCTGCCTGATCGAATGGCCGGACCAACTGGCCGGACATGCCCCGACAGATGCGCTGACCGTGAATTTTCGTCAGGCAGATGACCCCGACACGCGCCATCTGGAATTCAGTGCAACTGCGGATCGCTGGCGCGGGCTTCTTGCGCAACTGCCCAAGGATGGTTTCGCATGACGGGCGGGGTTTCAATTTTTGCACCGCAGGACCATCCGCGGGTTTTTGCCCTGCCGCCCGGCGCGGATTTTCCTGCCCTTCTGGCCAGTGGCCTTGTTGAACGGCTGGCCCCGCTGGCGCCCGAAGCGCGCGCAAGGGTCACCGTGCTGGTCAATTCCGGCCGGATGCAACGACGCCTGCGCAGCTGTCTTGCTGCGCATGGCCCTGCTGTTTTGCCCCGTATCCGGCTTGTCACTGAACCGTTGACGCTTGCGGGGGCCGCAGGTCTGCCGCCACCAGTGCCCCCGTTGCGCAGGCGTCTGGAAATCGCGCAGCTTGTCGACCGGCTTCTGGTGGCCGACCCGACGCTTGCGCCGCGGTCCGCGCTGTATGATCTGGCCGACAGCCTTGCGCGGCTGTTTACAGAAATGCAGGCCGAGGGGGTGGCGTTTGACGTGCTGGACGCGCTTGATGTCAGCAGTCATTCGGGCCATTGGCAGCGTTCGCTGAATTTCATCCGTCTGGTGCAGACGGTCATCACATCCGACACGCCCGACGCCGAGGGGCGGCTGCGTGCGCAAACACTGGCCTTGATTGCCCAATGGCACGCCACGCCCCCCGACGATCCGGTCATTATTGCGGGGTCTACCGGATCACGCGGGACCACGGCCTTGCTGATGCAGGCTGTTGCAGACCTGCCGCAAGGGGCCATACTCCTGCCGGGGTTCGATTTTGATATGCCGCCCGCGATCTGGGACAGTCTGGACGACAGCCTGAGCAGCGAGGACCACCCGCAATACCGGTATCGGCGTTTGATGTCGCAACTGGATCTGTCGCCTGCGCAGGTCCGGCACTGGTCTGCGGCACCTGCGCCGGCACCTGCGCGCAACCGTCTGGTGTCATTGGCATTGCGTCCAGCACCTGTGACCGACCAATGGATGCATGAAGGGCGCTTGCTGCAAGATATCGCAAGCGCGACTGCGGGTCTGTCCCTTCTGGAAGCGCCGTCCCCCCGCATGGAGGCCCAGGCCATTGCCGCACGGTTGCGCGATGCGGTCCAACACGGGCAGTCCGCCGCCTTGGTCACGCCTGATCGCAACCTGACCCGTATGGTCACCGCCGCGCTGGACCGCTGGCGTATTGTGCCCGATGACAGTGCGGGCCGCCCCTTGGCGCTGTCGGCGCCGGGCCGGTTTCTGCGGCATTGCGCGGGTCTGATGGCGCGCCGGCTGGAGGGGCAGACCCTGCTCGGCGTGCTGAAACACCCGCTATGTCACAGCGCGGGGGATCGCGGGCCGCATTTGCTGAACACGCGCAATCTGGAATTGCACCTGCGGCGGCAGGCCGTGGCCTTTCCTGATGGCGCATATCTTCGGGCATGGGGGCAGGCGGCTGGGGCCGGGGCGTGGGCCGACTGGCTGGCGCAGGTCTTGCCCGCAGTGTCAGACACACCGCGCCCGCTGGCCGGTTTGGTGGCAGATCACATTGCCCTTGCCGAGGGGCTGGCGCGTGGCCTGCAAGCGGGCACCGGTGAATTGTGGCTTCAGGCGGCGGGCAAACAAGCCCTTGCAGCAATGTCCGAACTGGCGGCCGAGGCGGCGCATGGCGGGGCCATGACACCCGCAGATTACGAAGGGTTTGTAACCTCCTATCTGCAACAGCAGGACGTTCGGGAGGCGGTGAATGCCGACCCGCGTGTCATGATCTGGGGCACATTGGAGGCCCGCGTTCAAGGGGCCGAACTGGTCATCCTTGCCGGATTGAATGAGGGCGTCTGGCCAAAAGCGCCCGACCCCGACCCCTGGCTGAACCGGCGCATGCGCGCTGATGCGGGGCTGTTGCTGCCGGAACGCCAGATCGGCTTGTCGGCCCATGATTTTCAACAAGCCATCGCCGCGCCGCAGGTGGTGCTGTGTCGTGCCATCCGCGATGCGGAGGCAAAAACCGTGCCATCGCGCTGGTTGAACCGGCTGACCAACCTGCTGGGCGGCTTGCCCGAACAGGGCGGCAAGACAGCGCTGGAAGATATGCGCGCCCGCGGGCAACGCTGGCTGGATATCGCCGCCGCCTTCGAGGGGGATTTTCGCACCATTGCGCAGGACCGGCCCGCGCAGCGCCCAGCACCTGCCCCCCCCGCGGATGCGCGCCCGCGCGAATTGCCTGTCACCGCCATCAGCAGGCTTATTCGTGACCCGTTCGAAGTGTATGCGAAATATGTCTTGCAGTTGCGCAAGCTGAACCCGTTGCACCCTGCTGCTGATGCCTTGCTGCGCGGCACTGTCCTGCACAAGGTTCTGGAATCCTTTACCAAAGCCCCGTTGCACCCCGACCCCTTGGCGCAGTTGTTGGGCATGGCTGATGATGTGCTGGCGCGCACAGTGCCATGGCCTGCGGCGCGCGCGTTATGGCGGGCGCGGCTGGGCCGTGCCGCGCAGGCATTTCTTGATTTCCATCTGTCGCAACAGGGCCGGATCGTGTTGCAGGAAACCAAAGGCGCGATGCAGTTTCCCGAAATCGGGTTTACCCTGACCGCGAAGCCCGACCGCGTTGATTTGCGACCTGACGGTCAGGCGCATGTGATTGATTACAAGACCGGCACGCCGCCCACACAGGCGCAGCAGGCCAATTTTGACAAGCAGCTTCTGCTTCAGGCCGTGATGGTCGAGGCGGGCGCCTTCGCCGAACTTGGCCCCTTGCCGGTTGCGCGCATCACATATCTGGGCCTTGGCGCAACCCCCAAGCGCGAGGAAATGGACGTGAACGAGGAGTTGAACGCCGCCACGCGCGAAGAATTTGAAACACTCATGCGCGCCTATCTGTCACCTGATCAGGGCTTTGCTGCGCGCCGCATGCTGTTTATGGAACGCGACCAATCCGATTACGACCATCTGTCGCGCTATGGTGAATGGAGTATGCAGGACGCCCCTGTCGTGGTGCCCGTCGGTCGCGATGACAAGGACAGCACAGCATGAGTTTTGATGACGCAACACTGTCCCAGAACCGTGCATCAGATCCGGCTGCGTCTACATGGTTGTCGGCGAATGCGGGGTCGGGCAAGACCAAGGTTCTGACCGACCGTGTGGCGCGGTTGTTGCTGCGCGGGGTGTCACCGCAGCGCATTTTGTGCCTGACCTATACCAAGGCAGCCGCCAGCGAGATGCAGAACCGCCTGTTCAACCTGCTGGGCAAATGGGCCATGCTGCCCGATCAGGCCCTGTCGGCAGAGTTGCACAAGATAGGCGAGGTGGCCGCCAGCCCCGACAGTCTGGCGCAGGCCCGCCGCCTGTTCGCCCGCGCGATCGAGGCACCGGGGGGGCTGAAAATCCAGACCATCCATTCGTTCTGCGCGTCCCTGCTGCGCCGCTTTCCACTGGAAGCGGGCCTGTCACCGGCCTTCAAGGAAATGGACGACCGTTCAGCGCATGCCCTGCGCGCCGACGTGCTGGACCGGCTGGCCGAGATGCCGCAGGATCAGGACGTGTTCGCGCAACTGGCTGCGGTCTTTACCGGCGCTGAAATCGATGCACTTCTGATGGAAATCTGCGCGAATGCCGACGCGTTTGCAGGCGCGGTTCCAGACGCGGATTTGCGTGCCGCCTTTGGCCTGCCTGCCGGATATGATGCAGATGCGTTGTGGCGAGAGGTGTTTCTAGGCTCCGAGCAGGAATTGCTGGCGCAGGTGGTGCCCGTGCTGGCCGCAGGCAGCAAGACCGACCAGAAAGCCGCGGTCAAGCTGCACAATCTGAACCTTGATGACGGGCGCAGCGCCGCCTTGCAGGTTCTGGAAGATGTCGTGCTGACGGGCAGCGGTGCCAAGGAACCCTTTACGGCCAAGATCGGCAGTTTTCCGACCAAAGGCACCCAAGCGGCGCTGGGCGCGCTGATGCAGCCGTTAAATGACCTGATGGCGCGCGTGGAAGGCGCGCGCGCGCGCCGCGTCGCGCTGGCCTGCCTGACCCGCAGTCTGGCGCTGCACCGGTTTGCGCGGGCGTTTGTGCCCGCCTATGCCCAGGCCAAGGCCGCGCGGGGCTGGCTGGATTTCGATGATCTGATCACCCGCACCGGCCAGTTGCTGACCGACCCGTCGGTTGCGCAATGGGTGTTGTTCAAACTCGATGGCGGGGTTGACCATATTCTGGTCGATGAGGCGCAGGACACCAGCCCCGGCCAATGGCGGGTGATTGAACAGCTGGCGCAGGAATTCACCGCAGGTCTGGGCGCGCGCGACGGGTCGCGCACCTTGTTTGTCGTTGGCGACAAAAAGCAGTCCATCTATTCCTTTCAGGGGGCGGATTTGCAGGTATTCGACCGCATGCAGTCCCAGTTCCGTGACCGGCTGGCCGCCGTCGAGGTTCAGTTGAACGAAGCGCTTCTGGCGCATAGTTTCCGGTCATCCGATGCCGTGCTGCGCAGCGTTGACCAGACATTCCGCCCGCCGCATGATCAGGGCTTGGGCGGGGTGCCGGATCATATTGCGTTTTTCAACACGATGCCGGGGCGGGTTGACCTTTGGCCGGTGATCGAGAAACCGGACAAGCCCGAAGACCCCGAATGGTTCCAGCCGGTCGATATCATGGCCGAAGAACACCACACGCGAAAGCTGGCGCAAACCATAGCGGGTGAACTGCGCCGGATGATCGACATGCGCACGCCGATCCCCGCCAAGGGGGGCGCGCGGGCCATGAATGAAGGGGATGTGCTGATCCTTGTGCGGCGTCGCGGCCCGCTGTTTCATGAGATTATAAGCGCCTGCAAGGCGGCAGGGCTGGAAATGGCCGGTGCGGACAGGTTGCGGCTGGGCGGTGAAATGGCGGTGCGCGACCTGACGGCGCTGCTGTCCTTTCTGGCCACGCCGGAAGATGAACTGTCATTGGCGGCCTGTCTGCGCTCGCCCTTGTTCGGGTGGTCTGATGATGCGCTGTTCAGGCTGGCCCACGGGCGCGCGGGGGCATTCTTATGGACCCGCCTGCGCGAGAGGGGCGATGCCGGTACGCTGGCCATACTGGATGATATGCGCAGCCAGACCGATTTCCTGCGCCCCTTCGATCTGGTGGAACGGATATTGACGCGCCATGACGGGCGCAGGCGCCTGCTGGCCCGTCTTGGCCCCGAGGCCGAGGACGGGATCGACGCGTTCCTGTCGCAGGCGCTGGCCTATGAGCAGTTGGAAACGCCCAGCCTGACGGGGTTCCTGTCATGGCTGGAACATGGCGATGTCCAGATCAAACGCGAGTTGGACAGCGCTGGTGCGCGGTTGCGCGTGATGACGGTGCACGGGGCCAAAGGACTGGAAGCGCCTGTCGTCATTCTGCCCGATACCGCCGATATCTCGCCCACCGAACGCAGGCAGATTTTCCCTGTGGCGGGCACCGTCGCGTGGCGCGGGACCAAAGGGGACACGCCGCCCGAATTGCAAGCGGCGGTGGACAATCTGGCCGATGCCCGCGCCCAGGAGGATGCGCGCCTGCTATATGTGGCCATGACGCGCGCTGAAAGCTGGTTGATCGTCGCGGGCGCAGGGACCACCAAACGCGAGGCATGCTGGCATAATATGGTCGCGCAGGGGCTGGCCCATGCGGGTGCCGTGCCGTGCGCCATGCCCACAGGGCAGGGCATGCGCCATCAGCATCAGGACTGGCCCGACGCGCTGCCGGATGCCGCAACGCGCGGGGCGGATGAAGCGGCCGCGCAGGTGCCGGATTTCATGTGGGCGCCGGTCGGCATGGCCGCGCCCGCACTGGCGGTGGTTTCCCCGTCGCGGTTGGGCGGGGCCAAGGCCTTGCCAGGTGATGCGGGCCTTGACGAAGACGCGGCCTTGGCGCGTGGGCAACAGATCCACCTGTTGCTGGAGCATCTGCCCCTGTGGCCGCAGGCAGACTGGTCCATGCGCGCGGCAGACCTGCTGTCAAGCAGCGCGACAGGCCGGCCCGACGATCTGGACACCATGCTGCGCGAAGTGGGCAGGGTCCTGTCCATGCCGGACCTTGCGCCCATATTCGCCCAAGGCACTTTGGCCGAGGTCGAAATCGCCGCAACCCTGTTTGGCAGGCCGCTTGCGGGCATTATCGACCGGCTGGTGATATCAAAGGACGAGGTGCAGGCGGTTGATTTCAAATCGAACGCGATTGTCCCGCAAAACGCAGCCGAGGTGCCCGAAGGGTTGTTGCGCCAGATGGGGGCCTATGCCCATGCCCTGAAACAGGTTTTTCCGGGCCGGACCATACGCACGGGGCTGTTGTGGACGACATCTGCGCAACTGATGTGGTTGCCCGACGATCTGGTTGTTGCCGCGCTGGACCGCGCAGCGCTTGAAACCCCGCGCGCGGAGGCATAACTAGGGCGCAACCGAAACACAAAATCTGGAGGGGCCGATGCCCACTGTTGCTGTTACCGATGCCACCTTTGACGCCGAAGTGCGCCAGTCCGATATTCCCGTAGTTGTCGATTTCTGGGCCGAATGGTGCGGCCCGTGCAAACAGATCGGCCCCGCACTGGAAGAATTGTCCACAGAGTATGCGGGCCGTGTGAAAATCGCCAAGGTCAATGTTGATGAAAACCCCGGCACTGCCGCCCAGATGGGGATTCGCGGCATTCCGGCGCTGTTCATGTTCAAGGACGGTCAGGTCGTGTCCAACAAGGTTGGTGCAGCGCCGAAATCCGCGCTGGACAGCTGGATCAGCGGCGAAATCTGATCTTGTGGCCGCAAGGGGCCGCAGATGATGCGCGCCCCTTGCCGCGCCCGCGACCCCGCCGGCTGCGGGGCCTTCGGCAGAGTATTTTTAGCAAGATGAAGAGGGCGCGATGAGCGATTTTCCGGGATGGCACGGGACCACCATTATTGCGGTGCGCCGCGGTGGTGAGGTGGTCGTTGCGGGGGATGGTCAGGTGTCGCTGGGCCAGACGGTGATCAAGGGCAGCGCGCGCAAGGTGCGGCGGCTGTCGCCCGGCGGCTATCCGGTGGTGGCCGGTTTTGCCGGCTCTACGGCGGATGCGTTTACCCTGTTGGAACGGCTGGAGGCGAAACTGGAAGCCACACCCGGACAGCTGGCACGCGCATCGGTGGAGCTGGCCAAGGACTGGCGCACGGACAAGTATTTGCAAAAGCTGGAAGCGATGCTGATTGTCACGGACGGGCGCGACCTGTTTGTGATTACCGGCGCGGGCGATGTGCTGGAGCCGGAACATGATGTGGCCGCCATCGGCTCTGGCGGGAATTTTGCACTGGCGGCTGCGCGCGGGCTTATGGAAACCGACCTGCCCGCCGAAGATGTGGCCCGCCGCGCCATGGCGATTGCTGCCGATATCTGCGTTTATACCAATGGCAACCTGACGGTGGAGAAGATCACCCCATGACCGACCTGACCCCGCGCGAGATTGTCAGCGAACTTGACCGGTTCATCATTGGCCAGAAGGATGCCAAGCGCGCTGTCGCTGTGGCGCTGCGCAACCGCTGGCGGCGCAAGCAACTGGCCGCCGACCTGCGCGAGGAAGTCTATCCCAAGAATATTCTGATGATTGGCCCAACAGGTGTGGGCAAGACAGAAATCAGCCGCCGTTTGGCCAAGCTGGCGCGCGCGCCCTTCATCAAGGTCGAGGCCACGAAGTTCACCGAAGTGGGCTATGTCGGGCGTGATGTTGAACAAATCATCCGCGATCTGGTCGATGCGGCCATTGCCATGACCCGCGATCATATGCGCGAGGCCGTGAAAGCGCGCGCGCACAAAGCCGCCGAGGACCGCGTGATCGAAGCCATTGCTGGCAAGGACGCCCGCGAAGCCACCCGCGAGATGTTCCGCCGCAAACTTCTGTCGGGCGAGCTGGATGATACCGAGATTGAAATAGAGCTGGCCGACACATCGAACCCGATGGGGGCCATGTTCGACATTCCCGGCCAGCCCGGCAGCCAGATGATGAATCTGGGCGATCTGTTTGGCAAGGCAATGGGCGGGCGCACCACCCGCAAGAAGGTGACCGTCTCTGAGAGCCATGACCTGTTGGTCGCCGAGGAGGCCGACAAGCTGCTGGATGATGAGGCGGTAACACGCGCCGCGCTGGAAGCGGTGGAACAAAACGGCATTGTCTTTCTGGACGAAATTGACAAGGTCTGTGCGCGTGCCGATATGCGCGGCGGGGATGTTAGCCGCGAAGGGGTGCAGCGGGACCTGCTGCCGCTGATCGAGGGGACGACCGTGTCCACCAAACACGGGCCGGTCAAGACAGACCATATTCTGTTCATCGCCTCTGGTGCGTTCCATATTGCCAAACCGTCGGACCTGCTGCCGGAATTGCAAGGGCGTTTGCCCATTCGTGTGGAGCTGCGCGCCCTGACCGAACAGGATTTCGTGCGTATTCTGACCGAAACCGACAATGCGCTGACACGCCAGTACACTGCCCTGATGGCGACCGAGACGGTCGAGGTGACCTTCACCGAAGACGGGATCGCCGCACTGGCCAAGATTGCCGCCGATGTGAACCACGCGGTCGAGAATATCGGCGCGCGCAGGCTTTATACAGTGATGGAACGTGTGTTCGAGGAGTTGTCCTTTCACGCGCCCGACAGGGCGGGGCAAGGGGTAACCGTGGATGCCGCATTCGTTGAAACGAATATCGGCGATCTGGCCCGATCCACCGATCTGAGCCGCTACGTTCTGTAACAGTTGCGCATCGCCACTGGACGGATTGGCAAGTTATCTTATATATCTGGTCAGGTATTGCGGTTCTTAACCGCCAGTCAGGAAGGCGCGGGGCGCATGAGCATGGAAGAAAATCAAGGCGATCTGCTGATCAAACCGTCCAGCACGGACCACGCGCTGTATGATGCCGCCGTCGAGGCGTGCAAAACGGTGTATGATCCGGAAATTCCGGTCAATATATTCGACCTTGGATTGATCTATACAATCACGATTTCTGACGCGGGCGAGGTGGATGTCATCATGACCCTGACCGCGCCCGGCTGTCCCGTGGCTGGTGAAATGCCCGGCTGGGTGCATGACGCGATCAGTGCGGTGCCAGGGGTGCAATCGGTCAATGTGGAAATGACCTTCGACCCGCAATGGGGCATGGACATGATGTCGGATGAGGCGCGGCTGGAACTGGGGTTCATGTAATGGATGCTGCCTTGTCCGAACGTGACAAGATGCTGTCGGGCGCCCCCTATGACCCGGGCTGCCCCGAACTGAAGGCCATGCGCCACAAGGCGCAATCGCTGATGCGTGATTACAACCAGACGATCATGGGCGATGCGGACCGCGCAGGGCTGATGACCGCGCTGCTGGGCAGCTGGAACGGGGCCGTCATTCGCCCGCCCTTTCATGTTGATTACGGGGCGCATATTCATTTCGGGCCAGGGTGTTTCGTGAATTTCAACTGCGTCATTCTGGATGTGTGCGACGTGCGCATTGGCGCGCGCACGCAGATTGGCCCGAATGTCCAGATACTGACGGCCGATCATCCGCGCGACGTGGCTGCGCGCGCCCGTCTTGAGGAATGGGGCCGCCCGATCACCATTGGCGCCGATGTCTGGATCGGGGGTGGTGCAATCATACTTCCCGGTGTGACCGTCGGTGACGGCGCCATTATTGGCGCAGGCGCAGTGGTGACCCGTGATGTCGCGGCGGGCGTAACTGTTGCCGGAAATCCGGCGCGCACCCTGAACTGCAAGGATAGAAACTGATGTTCGCAATTCCCGGTAAATCCCCTGTCACATTGACGCCTGCTGCCGTGCGTCAAATTCGCCGCCTTATGGACCGCGAAGGTGCCAAAGGGCTGCGCGTGGGCGTGAAAAAAGGCGGCTGTGCGGGCATGGAATACACCATGGAAGCCGCACAGGATGTTCAGGACAATGAAGAACTGGTCGAACAGGACGGTGCCTGCGTGATCATCGCGCCCATGGCGCAGATGTTCTTGTTCGGGACGGAAATCGATTACGAGATCAGCCTGATCGAAAGCGCGTTCCGGTTCCGCAACCCGAATGTGACGGATGCGTGCGGATGCGGTGAATCGATAAAATTCGACGATGTCGAGACATTGACCGAACGCATGAATTCGGCGCGCAGCGGCTGATTGCATCATCTGCCGAGAGCCGGTATCTGGGACGAAATATCGAAAGGGACAGGTATGAATGCTCCGCGCAAGCTGGCCGCTGGCAATTGGAAGATGAATGGTCTTCGCGCTGATGTGCAGGAGGCCCGCAAACTGGCCGCGGAGTTTCCGTCCTCCTCAGTGGATATCGTATTATGCCCCCCCGCGACCCTGATCGGGGCGATGGCGGCCAGTTTGGTCGGCACCTCTGTCCGTGTGGGCGGGCAGGATTGCCATACCGCCGCCAAGGGCGCGCATACAGGTGATATTTCGGCCGCAATGCTGTTTGATGCAGGTGCGCATCATGTCATCCTGGGCCATTCCGAACGGCGCGCCGATCATGGGGAAACATCCGGACTGGTTGCACAAAAGGCGCGTGCCGCGCATGAAGCCGGGCTGGTTGCGATTATATGCGTTGGCGAAACAGAAGCGCAGCGCGATGCAGGGGAAACCCTTGATGTCGTTCTGTCGCAATTGTCCGAATCATTGCCCGAACAGGCAACGGCGTCAAATACTGTTGTGGCCTATGAACCTGTCTGGGCGATCGGTACGGGGCGCACACCCACGCTGGAACAGATTGCCGAGGTCCATGATGCGTTGCGTGCGCATGTGCCCGATGGCGCAATCCCGCTTTTGTATGGTGGTTCGGTCAAGCCCGCGAACGCGGCCGAGATTTTTGCGATCCCGAACGTGGATGGCGCGCTTGTTGGCGGGGCTTCGTTGAATGCAAGCGATTTTGGCGCGATTGTTGCGGCTTTGGGGGCTGCCTGAAACCGTCCCTGATCGTCGCGGTAGATTGGGTCGTCTGATGCGCGGCGCCTATGCGCTTGCCAATGCATAGATTCCGTTTGCTTCGATGACGGTCGGTGTGTCGAAAGAAAGCGCGCAGAACTGTATGTTTTTAACCCTCACCGTGCACACTTGAATACCGTCAACAAGCGCATCGGCAGGGCTGAGGACCGGCTTGCCAAAGATTATATGGCTGCGCCAATCCTGAACCGCAAGTTTCTGATCCCGGGTGACAAGAAGCGTATCCGCAGGGTTGTGTGATGCGCGCGCCCCAAAAGTGGAAGGTGCTATTCGGACCAGCTCGTCACCTTGGACTGTGAATTTTCGAACCGACCGGATTTCGACAATCTGATCGTCAATGTCCAGCAACAAATCCCCGGCCATAAGCGTTTCAATCCGGCGCGGACCCGTGATGGTCCGGATATGTGTGCCAGCGGCCAAACCCGCAGGGACGGGCACCTTCCGTTTCGACGCCGGGTGCGGTGGCTTGCGCAATGCCGGCGCTAATGTGACTGCATTTTCAAACATTTTCGAATCTCCTGACTAAAATATGCCGGAAATAGGTAAGGACAGGGTTAACACGGTCATATTTCGCAAGTGTTTCCAATTCAGAGACAATCAACCGAGAATATGGCAGTATTTTGTTCAAAACGCGGAAAGCATATGTCCATCTGGCAAGGTTAATTCGCGCTGCTTCGATCCTGATCTCTTTATCGGACGGGCGTTTTGGCTGGCAGGGCAGGGAAATTCTGGCTGAAATACAGTGTTCCAATTTACCCTTTGCTTGCGTGTCGTCACACCAGACAACTGTTGTGACAACTGCAAAGTTTTCTAAACAGCACTATGCCGGCAGGGCAGCTTGATCTGTTCGCTACAGCCTGCAAGTTGGCACTGCTTCAAGGCCTGACAACCCCGTTTCAGTCCCCCCAGAACTCGCTACAATCTTGTGCCGTGGATTTCTGTTCCGAAGGGGCGGCCTTCTGCAGCCGTTTCGATTGTGCCGCCATCAGCAACCCCGCAGCCGCAGCCGCAGGGCAACAGGTCCCCTTGTCGTCGATTGTGCTGGTGAGCGCCTCCAGATATTGCGCCAATCCATCAAGGCCCTGACGTAACAGGTCTGCATTTTGCAAGCGCGTTGCATCGGCTCTGCCGACTTGCGCGAATGCAGCCCCGATCGTGGCGTCCAGACACTCCGCTTCCAGGGACAGGAACCTGGCTTCATCCACTGCGCGCAACAGCCCTTCGGAAATTGATACGCGGGTCTCCTCATGCGGATGTGACACTTCGGATTTTCTGGCAAGCGCTCTTGAGCATGTCATTGCAGCTTGCCCGTCACGGATTCAATACAGCGCAGCAATGCTTCCTTGGTAAAAGGCTTGGTCAGAAAATTGTTCATGCCCGCGCGTTGGCCGCGTTCCAGCAGGGCGCGATCTGCCTTGCCGGTAATCAGAATGAACCCCATTCGGTGGGTCGATTTGTTGGAACGCAATGCCTCAAGCAGGGTGATACCGTCCATTCCGGGCATGTTATAATCCGAAATCACAAGATGAACCGGCGATGCCACAAGCCGTTTCAGCGCGCTTTCTCCATTTGCCTCATATTGCACATTCGAAATTCCTGCCCAGTCAAGCGCTTGTTCTATGAGGCCGCGACTGACAGACATGTCATCAACGACCATCACATGAAGCTGAGATTTTAGAAGCATCGGGGTTTCCTTTGTTATTCGTCTTGGAACGGGTTTCGTTATTCATGGATCGACGCAGGCGTGAATTTTCGCGCCCCTGCCTGCGGGACGAATGGTCCGTGCATGCCCGACATGACCTAACGCGCCGATTCCGGCGTTGTCGCGATATAGTGCGTTGGCCCTGCCAGACGGAACATCGCACTTGCCGATCCGTCCAGCCGTTCGGAATGGCCAATAAACAGATGTCCGCCTGGATGAAGCTGGTTTGAAAAGCGCTGCCACAGCAGCCTGCGCGCATTGCCATCAAAGTAGATCACCACATTGCGGCAGAAAATGACGTCGAACTTTGCCGCAAACGGCCAATCCTGATGCAAATTCAGTTCTGCAAAACGCATGATGTTGCGCAGTGATGCGCGTATCTCGTAGGAATTTCCTGAAGGGCTGAAATGTGTCCGTAGCCTTGTCGGGTCCAGCCCTTGCAGCGATGCCTCTGAATATATGCCGGTTTCGGCCTTCTCAACCATCAGCGGGTCAATGTCGGTAGCAAGAATCAGAAGATCATAGCGTGCCACATCTGGAAAGGCTTCCAGCACCGTCATGGCGATTGAATAGGCTTCTTCGCCAGACGAACACGCTGCAGACCAAAGCCGGACACGCCCGCCCTTGCGTGCGGTTTCGATCAATGGCGGCAGGACCTGGCTTGCCAGGCTTTCGAAATGATGGGCTTCCCGGAAAAATGCTGTCACATTCGTCGTGACAGCCGACAACATTTTCCGACGTTCCTCTGACCCGTCAGGGCCGTCCAGCAGGGTGCAATATGCACCATACTCGGACAGGCCCAACACGCGAAGGCGCCGGTTCAGGCGTGCCATCAGCAAACCGCGCTTTGCTTCTGTCAGGACAATACCCGAATCGTCATGTACGATTTTTGCAATCCGGTTGAATTGGTCCGGCGTCAGTGAAGGCTGTGTTTCAACAAGCATATGGTTCACGCATGGGCAAGTTGCGGGGCAGGGAGCAGCTGTGCAAGGTCGATTTTGCGCAGAATCCGGCCATCGTCGAAGGTGATCATGCCCGTGATGAACTCTCGGGACGGGTCGGATGCGATATCGGGAACAGCTTGAATGTTCTCATCCTCAATCGTTACGATGTCTGACACAAGATCTGCCAACAGGCCAACGATCCTGCCCTCATGGAAGGCGATGATCACGACATGGCGTTGCGAGGGATCTGACGGCCCGAAGCCCAGCCGCGCGGAAAGGTCGACAACCGTGACAACGGACCCGCGCAGATTGATCACCCCCTTCACATAGCTGGGTGCATGAGGCAGGACCGTGGTTGGTGTCCATCCGCGAATTTCGCGTACTAGATTGATATCAATGCAGAAGTCCTGTTCTGCAAGTTTGAATGCGACAACTTCTTGTTTGCCGGCTGAACTGTGGGACATGGTTTCTAGCATCTTGTTATCCGTTTGCTGCGAAGGGCATTGCAGAGCGACCTTGCTCGGACAATGACGAAAGGACGATTTCTTCCGGGTCGATGATCAGGGCGATATTTCCATCGCCCAGAATTGTTGCGGCGGACACACCTGGCACCCGTCCGTAGTTTTCTTCCAGACTTTTGATGACGACCTGTCGCTGATCGAATATTCCGTCGACATGCAAGGCGGCCCGTTTATGTGTGTCGGTCTCGACCACAATAAGAACGCCGCCATCAAGCGTAGCGGGGGTGTGGCGAAGCCCGAAGGAACAGGCCAGGTCGATTATCGGAATCAGTTCCCCCCGGTTTGAGAGCACCCTGCCATTCTTGCCGATCCCGTGAAGGGTTGCCGAAGTTGGCCGCAATGTTTCCTGAACCGCAGTGATCGGCAGGACCATCGTCTGGTCGCGCAGCTGAATAAGCATGCCTTCCAAAACAGCGAGTGTCAGCGGAAGTGCGATCGAGAAGGTTGTTCCTTCGCCCTCTTTGGACTGAATCATCACGCGGCCGCCAAGCGACATAATTTCGCGGCGCACGACATCCAGCCCGACGCCGCGCCCTGACAGTGCAGAGACTTCTTCCTTGGACGAGAAGCCCGGAAGAAAAAGCAGGGAGTCCACTTCGTTCGCCGAGAGCACGGCACCGGGTGGAATCAAGCCACGATCCTCGGCGATTTTGCGGACGCGTTCACGATTGATACCGCCGCCATCGTCGGACACCTCGATCTGAACACGTCCGGACCTGTGTGCCGCAGACAAGGTAATCGTACCTTCTTGCGGCTTTCCGCGACGCTGGCGGGTTACCGCGTCTTCCAGACCATGATCGATTGAGTTGCGGATCATATGCGTCAGAGGATCGATCAGCCTTTCGATCATGGTTTTGTCAACCTCGGTGTTTTCGCCCAAGGTTTCCAGTCTTACTTTCTTTCCGGTTGCGTCTGCAGCTTCGCGCAAAATGCGATGCATCCGTTGAAATACCAGTTTCAGGGGTTGTGCCCTGATGGACATGACGCTTTCCTGAATGTCGCCGGCCAGTTGCCGAATACCTTCCAGCGCTGTGACGACATCGGGTTCTTCTGTGAAGCCTGCGGTTTCCACGACCTGATAGAGCATTGCCTCTTTGATGACCAACTCGCCAATCATGTTCATCAGCTTGTCCACGCGGTCCAGACTGACCCTTATGGTCGCAGATTGCGCGTTGGTTTGCGTGTTCTGAACGGACGGTGTTCCGGCAGATGCGCCAGGTTTCACGCTATCATCCGTTTCCGGCAGACGCGTCTCCACGCCTTGGGGGCTTGCTGCAATTTGGTCCGGTGGATCAGCTGAAACCCCGCAATCCTCCGGCAGCAGGCCGGGGCCATGTTCATTGATATCGACCTGACAACAATCGACAACAAACTCGAAAATCTGCTGTATATCTGCCAATGGTGCGGCTGTGGTCAGCTCGACTTGCCAGCTCAGGCGTGTTTCTTCGACCGACCAGTCAGACAGCCTGGGGACATTCGCGGTATTCACCGAAACCGATGCATCCCCGAGTTGCCCAATCGCAGTGAGCAAGGCGACAGGGTCGTTGCCGGTTCGATACATCTCCGGGTCCGGAGTGAACATAATCATGTAAGTGGACTGCCCGACCGGTGCGCCCAAGGGGGCAAAATCCAGTGTCAGCGGAACGAATTCTATTTCCTGATCGTCATCATCCCCCTCATCACCGATCAGGCGGTCCAACTCGCCAAGCAGGTCTTCAATGCGGGTCTGGTCTGCCGGGGCCGAGTTTCGCGCGGCCGCGACAAGATCGGTCAGCAAATCCGAGGAGCGATGCAGAACGGCCATCACGTCCTCATTCGCGACCAGCCGGTCAGAACGCAGAAGGTCCAGAACTGTTTCGAAACGATGCGCGAATGTCACCAGATCGGCCAACCCGAATGCGGCTGCGGCCCCTTTCATCGAATGAACCGCCCTGAACACGGAGTGAACGGTTTCCATTTCGTGATCGGGCAGTTCCATCTCGCGCAGGCCGGTCGCCAGATTGTCGAGCAATTCATCACACTCGACAAAGAACATCTCTAGAAATTCGTCCATATCGGGCATTGCGCCTACCTCCCCAATACGCGGTTGATCACGGCCAGCAAGCGTTCATCATCGAAGGGTTTGACGATCCAGCCGGTCGCGCCCGCGTTGCGTGCACGCGTCTTAAGATCGGTGCTGCTTTCGGTTGTCAGCACCAGAATCGGGATGCTGGAATAGCTTCCGGTGGCGCGCACAGTCTCAATCAGGCCAAAGCCATCCATTTTGGGCATGTTGATATCCGTGATAATAAGATCCGGATCCGCGTCTGACAGGGTTCCCACGCCTTCAACACCATCCGAGGCAAGATACACCTCGAAGCCGGCCTTGCGCAGCACATTCGCGACAAGGCCGCGTATCGTCGGAGAATCATCAACAGCCAGAATACGCGCCGTCATTTCTGCACCTCTACATTCAATACCTTTGGGTCCACGCCCAGAATTTCAAAAGCGTTCAATATGGTGTCGGGCCAGTGTCGTGTTTCGAATTGCAGGCCGTCTTCGTGCCATTGGCGATGGGCGGAGATCAGCATTTCCAAACCGGCACCGCCAAGCCGCCTGACGTCACTTGCGTCAAGGACAATATCCTCTCCCAATCTGTCCAGAAGTTGCGTGGCAACAAGCTGCGCACCCCGCTGGTCGAGAACCTCTGGCAGTTTCAATTCTGGCATGGCACCCCCATTTCGCAATCTGGCGATAATTTCAGACAAGTCGTTCCAAATACGACATGCGACGTTTTCTTCGCATCTGTCCGAGGGGTAGCATCGCTCTCTTAAGAATTGGTTTCGAGCGCGTCGGTTCTTTTAATCCTGATGACAGGCCGACGCACAGAATTTCTTAAACAGTCTGGAGTAGCTTGGACGCAGATGCGGAAGGAGCTTCTTGTGATTGATCCGGTAATTCTTATTGCAGACCCGAATCGCGCCAGACGCGCAATGCTGTTGGCACATTGCGCCGACGCCGGGGTTGATTGCGTCATTGATGCTGGCACGCTTGGCGAAACCTATCAGCTTGCTGAACAGCATGTGCCCAAACGTGTTGCAATCGCTGCGGATTTTGTGCGCGTGACGGAATTTTCCGTCCTGATGGATATGCTGCAAATGATTTCAGCACAGGTGCTGATCTATGGCGACGGGATGGTTGATGCGCCCTACAAGGTGTTCCGGCTTGATGGCCGCGAATCAGCCGGGCGGCTTGTAACCTTGTTATCTGCAGGGCTGGTGGCTGCCAGCCCCGTTGCGGCAGAACCCAAGGTCACAAGAATCATGTCTGCGCCGGCGGGGCCGGTGGCGAACAAGCTGGTGCTGATTGGTGCATCGACGGGCGGAATTACCGCGCTTGAAACAATTTTGTCCGGTTTCCCCGAGGATTGCCCGCCCACGATGGTGGTGCAACATATCCGCCCCGGATTCGCGGAGGGGTTTATCCGCCGCCTGAATGAAACTGTCCGCCCGAATGTTGTTGCCGCCGGAAACGGGGCGCCGCTGCGTGTTGGGAACGTCTATGTGGCCGCAGGAAATGACCGCCACCTTGGGGTTGTCCAACGCGGCGGGTTGCAGGCGCGCCTGATAGAAGGGGACGCGGTTTCGGGCCATTGCCCGTCTGTGGATGTGTTGTTCGAACAGGCAGCGCAGCTTGCGGACAGAATTTCCATCAGTGCTGCCATCCTTACCGGCATGGGGGCTGATGGTGCCGCGGGCATGCGCAGTCTGCGCGCGGCGGGCGCCTATACCGTTGCGCAGGACAAGGGCAGTTCGGTCGTCTGGGGCATGCCGCGTGTCGCCGTTGAACTGGGCGCGGTGGTCGATGTGCTTCCCCTCGCATTTATTGGCAAGGCGCTGCTGCGCGCGCAGTCACGCACGGCCCTGCGTCAGGGAAGGGTCATGCCATGACTGATCTGCACAAGAAGGTCATTCATATCGTCCAGGGGGAACATCGTATCTCCGAGCAGCCGGATGTTGTGATCACAACAGTCCTTGGGTCGTGCGTGGCCGCTTGCATCTTCGATCCCGAACGGGGGATCGGCGGCATGAACCATTTTCTGCTGCCGGACCCGATATCCGGGTCGGGCGACATACGGTATGCCGCTGCAGCTATGGAGACACTGATCAACGGATTGCTACGCCAGGGGGCGATGCGTTCTCGTATGCAGGCCAAGCTGTTCGGTGGCGCAAGGATGATGCCCTCCTTGCCGGATATCGGGCGGCGGAATGCGGACGCGGCCCAGCGTATCCTTCAGAATGACGGGATTCGCATTGTGAATGGCGATCTATGTGGCAACGAGGCCCGGCGCGTCCGGTTCTGGCCGACAAGCGGGCGTGTTCAGGTTCAACTCCTTGGAAACGAGGCGCCGCCGCTTGTCGAAAAGCCTGTGCGTCCGCAATCCGGCGAGGTTGAGCTGTTCTGAATGCAGCGCATTGGTCTGAACATCGCGAAGAATGGCGCCTAAGCCCGTGGGCGATAAGCACTCATTAACATGCAGGCGCTATTATGGCGTAAAGTTAAAGGGCCAGAGAAATGCTTGGGCAGTCTGAAAAAATTTTTCCAGTCGCGGTTTCCCTAACGGGACTTGTCGCATTGGGCGTAATGCAGTTGTCGCCCGCCCCGCAGGACAGCGTAACAGCCCTGCTATTCTCTCCGATGCTGTCACAGGCAACTGTTTTACAAGAAACCGCCGCGCTTGGCCTGCCAATACGGAATTTGCACTGGAACGGCTATCTGGTGGAACTCGATATATCCGACCTGCCGGAACATATGAAAACGGGTCTGGCGGGCCTTGTTGCCCAACCTGCCGTCCAGCTTTCCCTGCGGTCTGCTGTGCTATGCGCGCCCCCCCCTATATCAAAGGAAAACCAGCAATGGCGATAACCACTACAGCGCCTGACATGCTTCTTGAAATCCGCAAGCGCGGCGCATTCGGAATTTGCCTGCTGTTATGGGGAATGGTCGCACAAGTGGCCATAATCGCGTGGGTGCTGGCGGTGCCCTCGACCTACATCCTTGTGCTTATGGTCGCGCTTGCTGGGGTCACGACCTTTGAATACAAACGCAATCCGGCCGGCGAAAGTGTGCAACTGACCTCGGCGGCGGCGCTGGCGATCGGGGTTGCATTGCCGGTGGCGCAGTTTGCCGGACATCCGTGGCAGCCGGATATGCACATGCAGTTTTTCGCGGCGCTGGCGGTTCTGGGGATATATTGCAACTGGCGCGCGATTGTTCTTTATACAGCGCTGGTGGCCGTTCACCATCTGGCCTTGACGCTGGCTTTGCCCGCTGCCGTGCTGCCCGGTGGCACAGATATCGGGCGCGTATTGCTACATGCCGCTATTCTTCTGGTCGAGGCGGCCGCGCTTGTCATAATTGCGTTGCTTGTCCGCAGGGCCTTGCTGCAAGCCGCAGACTCGGCCGCAAAGGCGCAAACAGCGCGTCATGACGCAGAAAACCTGCGACGGGTTCAGGCCGAACAGGCTGAAACCCTTGCCCAGCAGAAAGCGGCGGAAGCGGCACGCCAACAACGTGTTGTTCGTGAACTTGAAGCCGGTCTGCTGCGGTTGTCAGAAGGGAACCTGAAAACGCCCATCGACAGCGATGAGCATGATCCATTCCCCGTGGAATACGAGAGTATCCGGCAGGCCTATAACCAGACATTGCTTTTGCAAGACGACCTTCTGGTCCGCGTTGATCTGGTGGCTGGGGCAGTTCGGTCCGAAGCGGTCGAGATTGAACGCGCTGCCCAGCAATTGTTCGAGCGCGCGCAAGCCCAGTCCAGCAGCTTGCGTGACGGCCGCACCGCCCTTCAGAGGGTGATTGAACTCGTGGACTCCAGCCATTCGGATTCCCGCAAAGCGACCGAAGAAAGCCGCGAAAGCGAAAGTCAGGCCACGGCAGGGCGCAGCATCATGGAAGACGCCGTCGAGGCAATGCGCGCCATCGAAGAAAGCTCCGAGCAGATTTCGCGCATTATCGGCGTGATCGAGGATATCGCCTTCCAGACCAACCTTCTTGCCCTGAACGCAGGGGTCGAGGCGGCCAGGGCGGGGGAAGCAGGGCGCGGCTTTGCCGTTGTTGCCGCAGAAGTGCGCGGTCTGGCAGAACGCGCGTCCGGATCCGCAAGGGAGATCCGCACCCTTATTGCACAAGGCTCCGGTCATGTCAGTGACGGGTCCAGCCTGGTGCGCCGCACGAAAGAGGCCCTGTCCGGAATTGTTGAACGTGCCTCTCAGGTGCGCGTGCTTATGGATGGTATCAGCGCCGCATCCACGGACCAGCTGGCTGGGCTGCACCGCACAGACGCGGTCATGGTGCAGGCGGAAGCTGGCAATACCCAGACACAGGATGCCGCACAAGATACCCAGGCAGTGGCAATCAGAATTGGCAAGCAAGCTGATGAACTTGTCGCCACCTTGCAATCCTATCTGACCACACCAGGAAAGATGGACTGGTCTGACATCGAGGATATGGCAGACCGTTCCGACGCGTCCCCCGAAATCCGTTTCGCGAGGAGTGCATCATAGTCACATTTCAACCAACCGGCACATGGGCAGGTTCCGTCCCTGACGGCAATCTGCGCCTGAAACAACCAAACACTACAGCTAAGCCCCGAGGGTCATCATGTTAAAAAACACCAAGACAGCTACACAAATCGCCAGCAGTTTTTCAATTATTATCATCCTGATCGTCGCATTGGGCATGTTTAGCTGGCAACGGCTGACATCAATGACCGGGGCGGTTTCCGAAATCGAAACCGCAACGGACGTGACAATATCTGCCGTTGATCTGGGCCGCGAGGTTACCGAAGCTGGCCTGGCGCTGGAGCAATACAGACGCACGGCCGACCCGGCCGATGCAGAGCGCGTGGCCATCGAAATGCAGCAGGTTCGGGACGCGGCCCAAGCGCTTGCGCAAAGTGGTTTCCGCTCCGGATTGGACATGGCGATCCTGAACGACCGCCATCTGGAGGAGCTTTCGACCTTTGTCGGGTTCTACGACCAGCGCGAGATACTGAAATCCGACCTGCAGGATCTGGGGATCGAGCATCGTCGAAACCTTGGCCGCCTTGTCAGTATTCTGGAAGAGCGTGAGGCCGATTCGGCAGCCTATCTTGCCTTGCGCGCCTCCGAGAATTTTCTTGTCACGCGGGTCCGGGTTGACCGTTTCATTGACGGTATGCCCCCGTCAGAACTCGACACGGCCACCGCGCCATACGAGGCCACGCTCGGCTATCTGTCGCGTCTGGCCACAGCAGGCCTGACCAGCGACGAACGGACGCTTCTTGGTGTTACGCAGCGCGGCCTGGCCGAGTTCTGGGCAAACACCGGTGAAATTCGCGAGGTGGAAATGGCCAGCCGCGCGGCACTGGATGTTGTAAATGCGACCACAACAGAAGTGATGGCGCAACTGGCCCGCGTGCGCGCCGAAGTGTTGGCCGAGGGAACGGCGCTGAAAGAGTCTGCGCATGATCTGATCGACAGGACTGTGTTCTCTGTTCTTGCGGGTGTGGCGTTTGCCGTGATTTTGGGTGCGCTGATTGCCGCAACCTTGTCCTATTCGCTGTCGCGCCGGTTGGGCAATCTTGTTCAGCAGACGACACGTCTGGCAGAAGGTGACCTGTCGGTCGAGATCACGGATGCCGATGGTTCCGGTGATCTTGCGCAAATGGGACGGGCGTTGTCGGTATTCAAAGACAATGCAACTGCGCGACTTCACGCAGAGGAGGAAGCGCGCCGCACGGAAGCACTGGCCAACGAAAAACAAGAACAGGAGCGGCGTCGCCAGACGCGTGTTGTGCGCGATGTGGAAGATGCCTTGACGCGCTTGGCGCAAGGCGAACTGACGCATGCCATCCCGAGCCCCGCGCATGACCCTTTCCCTGCGGAGTATGAGGAACTTCGGTCCGCGTTCAACACAGTTGCAGCAAATCTGGCGGACACGATGTCGCGTATCGTTTCTGTTGCTGAACAGGTTCGCGGTGGATCGGAGGAGATTACATCCGCTGCACAGGATTTGTCAGGTCGTGCTGAAACACAGGCGGCGACGCTGGAGCAATCCGCAGCGGCGCTGAACGAGCTTACGGAAAGTGTGCGTTCGACGGCGGCGCTGGCAAAAACAGCCGAGAATGTGACGCGTGACAACCGCCATATCGCAGAAGAAGGAACCGAGATTGTTCGCGATGCGATTGCGGCAATGCAAAAAATCGAGAAGTCCTCTGACCAGATCAACCGTATCATCGGGGTAATCGATGATATTGCGTTCCAGACCAACCTTCTGGCGTTGAACGCCGGTGTGGAAGCCGCGCGCGCGGGCGAGGCTGGCCGGGGATTTGCCGTGGTTGCGTCGGAAGTCCGCGGTCTTGCCCAGCGTGCCTCGGAATCAGCAAGAGAGATCAAGGGTTTGATCTCGGAGAGCGCACAGCAGGTGGAGGCGGGGTCATCCTTGGTGACACGGACAGGTGGCAGCCTGGAACAGATTCTGCACAAGGCAAAAGATGTGTCCGATCAGGCATCCTCGATCGCGATTGCCGCTGCGGACCAGTCCAGCGCCTTGGGGGAAATCAACTCAGGTGTGAACCAGCTTGATCAGGTGACACAGCAAAACGCCGCTGTGGCAGAGGAAACCAACGCCGCTGCCGGTTCCTTGCAGCAACAGGCCGATATCTTGCTGGGCGAACTGTCCAAATTCAAGTTCAGCAAATCCTCTGGTTCGGTTGCCAATGTGTTGCGGATGCCAAAGGCGGAAAAGGCATCCTCTGTGGTTGGTTTCCAGTCCAAACGCGCGGGAGGAACGCAAGCAGATGGGGCACAGGCCCGGCTGCTTGAGTTCTAAGGCCGCGCATCGCCGCGGAGTGTCAGGACTGGCACTTCGCGATCTGGGGCCAATGCCTGGCAGGATCTGCACTGATCATGGTTGACAGGCCGGTTGCAGCGCGGCGCAGCGTTTGAAAACGGACACGGCCATGCCACCAATAGCGTGGCCGTGTTTTGAATTTTTCTGACCAGCAGTCTGAATTCTGGCCAACGGTCTGGCGCTACGGACATGTCCAAAGCAGTCCTGTTCAATCTTCGCAAGGGCGCAAGATAGACTGGCCTTCTGGGACATCCTGTCCGTCCGGATCGGCGGTTGCGGCGTGCAAGAACCTGTTGCGGGATATTGTGCCATGGACAAGGCAGGGCCGCGGGTAACATGGCCTATGGCCCTGCCCATTTTCCTATGAACTCGTGGATCTGCCCGTGCGTGATCAGGCGCCTGGAACACAAAGGAGAGGCAAGGCAGCCATGCGTCTGACGGCACTTTTGCGCATCAGATAGCACTGCTTGCTTGCAGTTCACGGCGTTCCATTGCACTTGTTAACTGGTGTAGCAGGGCAGGTATGACCCGTGCTGTACTGCGCTTGAAGGCCCCGGTTTTTCGCGGGAGGTGGCAGAAGGAAAGCATGAATGCAAAACCCGGATCAACAGCGCTATGATAAAATAGCGGGCGAACAACCACCTTTTGCACAACATTTCGGTTTGCGTATCCGTCAAGCGCATCCTGATTGCCTGCGCGCAGAGTTCGAGGTGACCGAGGCGCTGGGCAATCGCAATGGTGTGCTTCATGGCGGGGCCATCATGGGGATCGCCGACAATCTGGGCGGCACCGCGACGTTTCTGAACCTTTCAGAGGGGCAGGGGACAACCACGATTGAAAGCAAGACCAATTTCTTGCGGGGTGTCGCAATCGGCGACACGCTTTCGACCGAAACGACACCTGTCCATCGTGGCCGCAGGACACAGATATGGACAACGCGGTTTTTCCGCAGTGACGGCAAGCTGGCAGCGGTTGTCACCCAAACCCAGATGATACTGACCGCCCAAGACCGCAGGTCGTGAGGGGGGCAGCGTCAGGGGGCGCAGCTTTGTTTTCGTTCATGTCGGGGCGTGTTTTCCAGACACGGGACCAGCCCTGAAGACCCCACCCGCATGATGCGCAGTTGACCGCTGTATCCGGCGCGGCTGCGTCAAGATACAAAGATTTTCATCAGCAAAAGACGGCAATTTTGCCGAAAACTTTTAACTTCTGGAAAATTGTCCTAAGTTCTTCTTAACTTATGATGAATACCAAGGAGTCCCTATGTTATTGCGCGTGGTTTTGTGGTGGCTGGCGTTTGCCGTTCCCGTTATGGCGCAAACGGCCTTCACGCCAAGCAATGATGGCGCAGACGCCGTGGTCGAGCGCGATGTTGCTGGCATGCTTGCGGAAATCCTGCGCGATGATGCGGCCCGCGATGCCCTTCTTCGGCAGCTTGAGGCGGCGGCCGAAGGCCCTGCAAGCCCGGCTGCACAGGACACTGCACCACCCCCCCCGCAACAGATGTCATTCGCGCGGCAGGTTGCGGAACAGACGCGGGATGTGGCTGAAAACGCCACCAATATTGCAGTTGGCTTGTTGGGAAATGTGAATGATCTGCTGGGTGTATTCACTGGCGAAAGCCGCGTGAACTGGGCCGAATTGTCTGACGCCGCATTTGCGCTGGCGCTGGTTATGGCGGTCACGATCGGGTTGTTCTTTGGCTTGCGTCATATCGGCCAACGGGTTTTTGCGGCGATGTCACGACGCACCGGGGGCGGCTGGGTGCTGTCTGCGGTCTGGCTGGTCGGGTCAAGCCTGATTGACGCGCTTATTATCTTGCTGGCATGGGGCGGCGGCTACGGGTTCGCGCTGCTGACCGGCGAGGCTGGCAGTATGGATTTCCGCCAAAGCCTGTTTCTGAACGCGTTCCTGCTTGTCGAGATGGGCAAGGTTGTCCTGCGGGGCATTCTGTCCCCGCGCTATGCAAACCTGCGCTTCGCGCCCATGAGCGATGAAACCGCCGCCTATTGGTATTTCTGGAGTTCGCGTCTGGTCAGCCTGCTGGGATATGGCGCGCTGCTGGTCGTGCCAATCATCAACGCGGCGGTGTCATTTGCAGTGGGGCACAGTGTGTTGATATTGCTGGTTGTGACCGCACTGGTCATCACAATGCTGATCATCCTGCAAAGCCGTGATGCCGTCGCAGAGGCGCTGCGCGCCCGCCATCAGCGTGACCCGAGTGATGTGATTGGCCGTATTGAGGCGATGGCAGCAGGCATATGGCACTGGCTGGCGATTGCATATGTCGTGGCGTTGTTCGTTGTCTGGGTGACGCGGCCCACGGATGCGTTGCAATTCATGCTTATGGCCACGCTGAATTCCGTGGTTGCGATTGTCATCGGTGTGCTGGTGATGGCCTTCATATCGCGTGCAATCACGGGCGGAATGCGGGTTCCCGCCGATCTGCGCGCCAAATTGCCCCTGCTGGAGGACCGTTTGAACGCCTTTGTCCCGAGTATCTTGCGCGTGGTACGGGTTCTGGTTGTCATAGCCGTGCTGATTTCCATTGCGCAAAGCTGGCAGTTCATGGACTTCCTGAGTTGGGCCGCATCCGAAGTTGGCCGCGATGTTGTGGGGCGGCTGGCCTCGGCTGCATTCGTGGTTCTGATGGCAATGGCGGTCTGGCTTGCGCTGTCATCTTTTGTCGAATACCGCCTGAATCCGGCTGTGGGCACCATTCCCACCGCACGCGAACGCACATTGCTGGCATTGCTGCGCAATGCCCTGACCATTGCGCTTGTGGTGATTGCATCCATGCTGACATTGGCAGAGCTGGGCGTGAATATTGCGCCACTTCTGGCGGGTGCAGGGGTGTTGGGTCTGGCCATCGGTTTTGGCGCACAAAAGCTGGTTCAGGACATTATCACAGGGGCCTTTATCCAGTTCGAGAACGCCATGAACGAGGGGGATGTCGTGACCGCAGGCGGGACAACCGGCGTGGTTGAAAAGCTGACAGTCCGGTCCGTCGGGCTGCGGGATGTAAGCGGAACCTATCACCTGATTCCGTTCAGTTCGGTTGATATGGTGTCGAATTTCATGAAGGATTTCGCCTTTCATGTGGCCGAGATCGGTGTCGCCTATCGTGAAGATATCACCGAGGTCCGGCGCCTTATGCACCGCGCCTACGACATACTGGCCCAGGGGGAACACGCAAGCGCGATACTGGAACCGCTGGACATTCAGGGCGTGGTGTCGCTGGGGGATTCCGCCGTTGTGGTGCGGGGCCGGATCAAGACACGACCTGGCATGCAATGGGCGGTCGGGCGTGCCTATACCGAGATTGTCAAACAGGTGCTTGATGAGGCCGGTGTGGAAATACCCTTCCCGCATATGACGCTGTATATGGGGCAGGACAAAGACGGCAGCGCCCCGCCATTGAACCTGCATCATGCCTCCGCGCCGAAGGTCATTGCTGCATCGCCCGAGGATGTGGAAAAGCCCGATGCGGTGGGGCAGAACACACAGGCAAAGGGGTCTGATCGCCAGCACAAGGGCCGCACCGACAGCGGTGACCAGATCGCGCGCCACCAACCCGGCGCGGATGAGGCTGAACAAAACTGAACCCAAAGGCGCGACGGTTCCAAACCCGCCGTCGCGCCGGGCCTGCCTGCCAACAGGCCGACTTCAGCAGGCGCATGACGTCGCCATGGCAAGCTGTTCTAACTATGCGTGTAGGGGGAATGGTGGGTGATGAGAGACTCGAACTCCCGACATCTTCGGTGTAAACGAAGCGCTCTACCAACTGAGCTAATCACCCTTACGCACTGCATCTAGCCAGATTCGCGCGCGGCTGCAATATCGGAATGTCACTGTTTTTCGCAAGATTGTGGTTAATTTAATTTTAACGATCTTCTGTGATGCTGTTGACCATGTTTATGCGCATCATCATCGCCGGATTATGTCTTGCGGCATGCGATTCCCCCTCGCCTTGGTTGGCGCATGGCACGTCTACTTCTGTCCATCGGGCGGGTTATGCCATGACGGTCTGGCAGGCTGGTGACCGGGTCGAGGTTATTCGCCATGGCTATGCGCCCCGCCGCGACCAGCCACTGTTGCGTCCTGCCATGGCTGCCGCGATTGTTGATGTTACGGGCTGCCAGATCCGTCAGGGCACGCTGGAAGGCGATAGCGGTGTTTTGCGCGCCATGGTGGATTGCGGGTAGATTGCCCTGCAATCGGCACGAAAAATACCCCAGTTTGCGCCAAATCAAGGTTGCATCGTCACAATCATGGTTGCTGTAGGGCATTCATGTTTCAAGAGGGCGCCATGATTAGAATGTTTCCGTTGATCTACAGTATTGTCGGTGTGACCTGTGCAGGTATTGGCGTGGTTGTCGCGCTGAGTATCGGACAGGACACGTTGCAGCCGATCCTTGCATGGGCTGCTGGTGGTGCGGTGGTTGGTGTGGTTGCCAGCTGGATTATTGCGCGTAAACTGATTGAGAACTGATCAATCGAACCACACGCGCGCGGTCGCTTCAAAGGGGCGCGGGGCCTCGGCATGCAGCCAATGGCCCGCGTCCGGCAGCTTGGCAAATTTTGCGTCCGGAAACAGCGCCTTGATGGCGGGGCGGTGTTCGGGCAGGACATAATCCGACTTTGCCCCGCTCAGGAACAGGGCAGGGCGGGGGAAACTGCCTGTCACATCCTTGGGCCAGCCGGTGATGCGGTCCATCTCCTGCTCCAGCACGTCCAGATTCAGGCGCCAGCGCGGTGGTGACGCGCGCAGGTCCAGTGATTGCAGCAGAAACGCCCGCACACCTGCATCCGCGACACTTGCCGCCAGTGCTGCATCAGCATCCGCGCGGGTCGTCAGCGCGGAAATATCCAGCGCACGCATTGCCGCGATCAGGTGCGACTGACTGTGCCCATAGGTAACGGGTGCGATATCGGCAACCAGCATGCGGTTCACCAGATCGGGCTGCGTCAGCGCCAGAACCATTGCCGCCTTGCCGCCCATGGAATGGCCCAGCACATCCATGCGCGTGCCTTCGGCCTTGATGATCTGCGCCAGATCGCGGGCCAGATCATCATATCCGTGGCTGTCATACCAAGGGCTTTCGCCGTGGTTGCGCATATCCACGCTGACAACCTGCCGGCTGTCTGACAGCCGTTTGGCAATGGCCCCCCAATTGCGCGCAGACCCGAACAGGCCATGCACAACCAGCAGGGGCGGCAGGTCAGTCGGGGTTCCGTTGCGCAGGATGTTCAGCATGGGGCACGGCCTGCGCGTCCGGCGCGCAGGCCCCTTGTATTACAGCTGCGGATAGATGGGGAAGCGGGCGCAAAGCTCTGCAACCTCGGCCTTGACGCGGGCCTCGACAGCGGCGTTGCCATCCTCGCCATGGGCGGCCAGCCCGTCCACCACAGCCACGATCCAGTCCCCGATCTGGCGGAACTCGGCCTCGGTGAAGCCGCGCGTTGTGCCCGCGGGCGAGCCCAGACGAATGCCGCTGGTGACCGTGGGGCTTTCGGTATCAAACGGGATGCCGTTCTTGTTGCAGGTGATATGCGCGCGCCCCAGTGCCTTCTCGGTGGCGTTTCCTTTTACCCCTTTGGGGCGCAGGTCCACCAGCAGCAGATGCGAATCCGTGCCGCCGGTCACAATATCCAGCCCGCCCTTGACCAGTTGATCAGCCAGTGCCTGTGCGTTCTTGATGACCTGTTTCTGGTAATCAATGAACCCCGGTTGCAGCGCCTCGCCAAAGGCGACGGCCTTGGCCGCGATGACATGCATCAGGGGGCCGCCCTGAATGCCGGGGAAAATGGCCGAATTGACCTTCTTGGCGATGGACTCGTCATTGGTCAGGATCATGCCGCCGCGCGGGCCGCGCAGGGTTTTATGCGTGGTGGTGGTGGCCACATGGGCATGCGGGAACGGGCTGGGATACAGCCCCGCAGCCACCAGACCGGCGAAATGGGCCATATCGACCAGCAGGATCGCGCCCACGCTGTCGGCAATCTGGCGCATGCGCGCAAAATCGATGATGCGCGGAATGGCAGACCCGCCCGCGATCAGCATCTTGGGCTGGTGCTCAAGGGCCAGCGCTTCGATCTGGTCGTAATCGATGGCGTAATCTTCCTGCCGCACGCCATATTGCACGGCATTGAACCATTTGCCCGACTGGTTGGGTTTTGCGCCATGCGTCAGGTGACCGCCCGCATCCAGCGACATGCCCAGAATGGTGTCACCCGGTTTCAGTAGGGCAGTGAACACGCCCTGATTGGCCTGCGATCCCGAATTGGGCTGCACATTGGCAAAGCTGCAATCGAACAATTTGCAGGCGCGTTCGATCGCCAGATTTTCGGCCACGTCCACATATTGGCACCCGCCATAGTAACGCCGTCCCGGATACCCTTCGGCATATTTGTTTGTCATCACCGAACCCTGAGCATCCATCACGGCCTTGGAAACAATGTTCTCTGATGCGATCAGTTCGATCTCGTCGCGCTGGCGGCCCAGTTCGGACTGCATTGCGGCAAAAAGTTCCGGATCGCGGCTTTCGATTGTTTCGGTGAAAAAGCCTGTATCGCGTGGTGTCGTATCCATTATGCAGCCTCCGGCAGGGTCTGGTCAGGGGTTTGGGGATCAATTAGCGCAAGAGTGGCCATTGGGAAAGGCTTGATTGCGGCGCAACGGTGCGGTTCAGCGACCCATCTGCCTGCGCGGGTTTCCTATTGGCGCGCTTGGTCCGGCATGGGAACCAGCCCTTGCCAATCGGTGCGGTTACAGGTCACATGGCGCGACGGACCCCGACACCGCAGAGGATAGCATGTCTGCACAAATCGCCTTTCTGGCCAGCGCGGCCCCTGACGCGCAAGCCGCGCTATCGGAGTTGAGCGCGCAATACGGGAATTGCCCGCTGGACAGCGCGGGGGTGATTGTCGCGTTGGGCGGTGACGGGTTCATGTTGCAGACGCTGCATTCCACACAATCGCTGGACACGCCTGTTTATGGCATGAACCGCGGGACTGTGGGCTTCATGATGAATGCCTATCGCACAGACGGGTTGCTGGCGCGGCTGGCACAGGCCGAAATGGCCGTGCTGAACCCCCTGAGGATGAGTGCGACACGCATTGACGGGACCAGCGCCGATGTGCTGGCCATTAACGAAGTGTCGTTGTTGCGGCAGGGCGCGCAGGCTGCGAAGCTGCGGATCGTGGTGGATGGCCGCCAGCGGTTGGATGAATTGGTCTGTGATGGTGTCATCCTCAGCACACCTGCCGGTTCGACCGCTTATAATTATTCCGCACATGGGCCGATCCTGCCCATCGGGTCCGATGTGCTGGCCCTGACGCCGGTGGCCGCCTTCCGGCCAAGGCGGTGGCGCGGGGCGTTGTTGCCCAAGGACAGCCATGTGCGCTTTGAGGTTATCGACCCCGCCAAACGCCCCGTTATGGCCGATGCCGACAGCCGGTCGGTGCGCAATGTGCTAAGTGTCGATATCAGGTCTGACAACCGGATTTCGCACAAGCTGCTGTTCGACCCCGGCCACGGGCTGGAAGAACGCCTGATCCGCGAACAATTTGTCTGATCCCCCAACGCAGGCCGTTAGAGCGTGTCGCATTCATTCGTATTCACGCGACATGCTCTAACATATTGGCTTTGCATGTTCGAGAAGCTCAAAACCGGTTCCCACTTTTGGGCAACATGCTGTAAAAAGCCCCGCGCGCAGGTGCAGCGGGGCTTTCATGTTTGTTGCAGTCTGTGGGCGCATGACTGGCACGCGCCCGCAGCGGCGGCTTACAACAGCGCCTTGACCTTTTGGGCCACATCTTCGGCGGTGATGCCGAACTGCTTGTAAAGTTCGGGCGCGGGCGCAGAGGCACCGAAGCCCTGCATGCCCACAAAACCGGCCTTCTCGCGGCGGCCGCGTTCATCGCACAACCAGCGGTCCCAGCCAAAGCGCACGCCAGCCTCGATTGCCACGCGCACGGGGCCTGCGGGCAGAACCTTGCGGCGGTAGGATTCGGGCTGGTCCTCGAACAATTCCCAGCAGGGGAAGGACACCACCCGCGTGCCGATCCCTTCGGCCTGCAACAAGTCGCGCGCGGCCATGGCGATTTCCACCTCGGACCCTGTTGCCATCAGGATGGCCTGACGCTTGCCCTCAGCGTCCGCCAGCACATAGGCCCCTTGCGCGGTCTGGTTCTTGACCTTGTGATCAAGGCGCAGCGTGGGCAGGTTCTGGCGGCTAAGCGCCAGCACCGACGGCGTGGCCGGTGCGGTCAGCGCGATTTCCCAGGCTTCGGCGGTTTCCACCGTGTCGCAGGGGCGGAACACATAGGTGTTGGGCGTGGCGCGCAACATGGCCAGATGCTCGACCGGCTGGTGGGTTGGCCCGTCTTCGCCAAGGCCGATGGAATCATGCGTCATAACATAGGTCACAGGCGCGCCCATCAGCGCCGACAGGCGCATGGACCCGCGCGCATAATCGGTAAAGCACATGAATGTGCCGCCATAGGGTTTCACGCCGCCATGCAGCATCATGCCGTTCATGGCCGCCGCCATCCCATGTTCGCGAATGCCGTAATAGACATAGCGCCCCTTGCGGTCATCGGCGCTGAACACGCCCAGACCAGCGGTCTTGGTGTTGTTCGACCCTGTCAGGTCGGCTGATCCGCCCATGGTTTCGGGCATGATTTCGTTGACAACCTCCAGCACCATTTCTGATGACTTGCGCGTGGCAACCTTGGGGGCGGTTTCGCTGATCTGCTTTTTCAGCGCGCGGATGGCCGATTCCAGCTTCTTGGGGGCCTCTCCTGCCATGCGGCGGGTGAATTCGGCCTGTTTGGTGCCGGACAGTTTGGCAAAGCGGTCCTGCCATGCGGCACGGGCCTCGGCCCCTTTGGCGCCAATGCTGCGCCATGCGTCCAGAATATCGGCAGGAATGTCGAATGCGCCATGCGGCCAGCCATAGATTTCCTTGGTCGCGGCAATTTCCGCATCGCCAAGGGGGGAACCGTGCGCGCCGTTGGTGTCGGCCTTCTTGGGGCTGCCAAAGCCGATGATGGTTTTGCAATCAATCAGCACGGGACGGTCCGACCCTTTGGCATCGGTCAGGGCGCGGTCAATATCGGCAGGGTCATGCCCGTCACACGACAGCACCTTCCAGCCAGCGGCGGCAAAACGCGCGCGCTGGTCGGTGGAATCCGACAGGCTGACGCGCCCGTCAATGGTAATGTCGTTATTGTCCCACAGCACAATCAGGCGGCCCAGCTTCTGGTGGCCTGCCAGCCCGATGGCTTCGTGGCTGATCCCTTCCATCAGGCAGCCGTCACCCGCGATGACATAGGTGTAGTGGTCCACGATCTTGGGGCCGAATTCGGCGCGCAGCTTTTCCTCGGCCATGGCGAAACCCACAGCGTTGGAAATGCCCTGACCCAGCGGGCCGGTTGTGGTTTCCACGCCCTTCACATGGCCATATTCGGGGTGGCCTGCCGTAATCGCCCCCGACTGGCGGAAGTTCTTGATCTGCTCCAGCGTCATGTCTTCATAGCCGGTCAGAAACAGCAGTGCGTAGATCAGCATGGACCCGTGACCGGCCGACAGGATGAAGCGGTCCCTGTCAGCCCAATCAGGGGCTTTGGGGTCGAATTTCATGTGCTTTTCAAACAGCACGGTCGCCACATCGGCCATGCCCATGGGCATGCCGGGATGGCCTGAATTCGCGGCCTGCACCGCATCCATGGCCAGCGTGCGAATTGCGGTGGCTTTTTTCCAGTGGTCTGGGTTGGCTTGACGAAGGGCGGCAATATCCACAGGCATCGGTCCTTATTGGGGCAATGTTCGCGCTCTCAATAGCAGTCTGGGCCGCAAGTTCAAGCAAAGGCAGCAAGACGCGCAGTATTGGCAGGGCAATGTTGGAAAATCGCCGGTTTGGTTGTAGGCTCCGGAAGATAGCATGGCCTGACTTGCCAGACGTGATTCGGCATGACAAAAAGAAAATTCGGAACAGGGCGACAGAAAGCAGGACATATATGAGCGATATAAAAAATCTGGAGCAGCGCATTCTTCGCGCGCTCGACCGGATTTCGCGTAATGTGGACGCCGTGCGCGCCGCGCCGGTCCAACAGCAGACCCCGCCACCCGCGCAGGACACGTCGGACTTGCGCGCCCAGCTGGACGCGGAACGCGCGAAGAATGCCCAACTGACCGAACGTGTCAACGCGGTCCGCCAGCGTCAGGAAAGTTCCTTTACATCGCTGGAACGCCGTCTGGCCCGCATGACCGAACAACTGGATTTGCAAAGCCTTGAAATGCTGCGACTGAAAAAGGCCAATACCAAACTGATAGAGGCGAACCGCCAGTTGCGCGACGGGCATGAGGCCATGGTGATCGAACCCAGCGCAATCAACCGGTCGCTTCTGGCTGAACTGGAAGCCTTGCGCGCCGAGCGCGCGGCTGACATGGTCGAGATGGAAGATGTACTTGGGGAATTGAAGCCCTTGATCGCGACAGGGGATGACCATGCCTGAGCAGACAATCATTATTGGCCACAAGGAATTTCAGGTCGCCTGCCAACCGGGCGAGGAAGGGTTCCTGCTGGCCGCCGCCGAGATGCTGGACGCCGAGGCGCGGACCCTTCTTGACCAGATCGGCCGCGTTCCCGCAGAACGCATGCTGTTGATGTCGGGCCTGATGCTGGCCGACCGCACTGCGGGCGTCGAAGACAAGCTGAAAGCCGCCGAGGCCGAGCTGGCGTCCCTGCGCGAAGAAATTTCGCGGTTGCATGCGCGCCCCATGCCGGAACCGCGTCATATCGAAGTGCCGGTTGTGCCGCAGGACATAACGGACGCGCTGACCGAACTGGCAGCGCGCGCCGAAGCGGTTGCCGATGATCTGGAGCAGGGCAAGTAAACTTCTATTCTGGTATTATGCAGGGGCTATTGCGCGATATGGCGCAAGGCATCCTGTAATGCTGTACTGAAATCCGGATGGGAATAAATATCGTTATGCCCTGCCGCAATCCGTGCCGTCTGCAGCACGGCACGGTCCGGTGCCTGTAGTCCCGACACCAGCGCATCGGTGCGGGCAGGGGGGATCACCTCGTCACGGGTGGCGGCAAGGATGGCAATCCGCAGCCGCGTGCCCTGCAGATCGGCCAGCAGGTCCATGTCATGGCGCAGCAGCCATTTCACGGGGGCCCATGGCAGGCTGTCGCGTGCCACATTGCGCAGGCTGTCAAAAGGGGTGACCAGGACCAGCCCCTTCACATCTCGGTGCGCGCCCAGATATGCAGCCGCCCCGCCGCCAATGCTGAATCCAACGGGAATAACCCCTGATGCATCAGGTGCCAGATGGTCATAAATCAGCACAGCATCATCGCGCAAGGCGCGCGCAGACGGGCTGCCGGTGCTGGGGGCATAGCCGCGGAAATGGAATGCCGCGACCGTGTGATCGGGGGCGTGTTGGTGCAGAAACAATGCCATGCTTTCGGCGTTCCATGCGTTGCCGCCAAACCCCAACAGCAGGGCCGTATCATTGCGGCGGCCCGGTATGGCGACACCATGCAGCGTGTCGCCGTCAGGGGTTGTCAGTGTCATGCGTGTGGTGTCAACGGGCAGGGACGGGGCCGCCCCCGTCAGCGCGCGCGGAAAAATCATGGCAGTCTGGAACAACGCAAGGCAGGTCACGACCACCGCATAAAGCGCGACCGCAACCAGAACCAGTTTCACGACCCCGCCCATTCCGGCTAGGCCGGAAGCTGGTCGGCGCGGGGCATATGCGGTTTGATGTCAATCAACGGGGTGCCGTCAATCGCATCTATGGCGTCAATCGTGACCTGACCTGCCGCCATGTCCACGGCAACAACCCGCACCACGCCCATGCCAATCGGGTTCGGGCGTGCCGGTGAACGCAGGTTGAATGTGCCAGTGGCCGCATCACGGTGGCGCGGCATCTGCCGGATCAGGTTGCGCGGCGCGCGGTCCATCCAATAGAGTAGCACCAGACCGTCGCCTGCCGCGATCCCGTCCAGCCCCGCAATGAATTGCGGCTTTATCCGCAGCAGGGCGGGTTTGGCCGCTTCGCGCGCTTGGGCGATGTTTTTCGGGCAATCCTCCAGTGACCAGCCGCTATCGATATGGCCGATAAAGGTGATTTCGGCCTGCATGCCCAAAGGCGCGTCAAGCTGTTCTTCGCCCGGACGTGTGGCAAAGCGGCCCGTCATTCGCCCCCGCTTTCATCATCACGTTCAGAACGACCGCGAAACCCTTGGGCAACAACGTATTTTTCCGAACTGTCCGACCGGCTGGCGGGGGGTTTGACATTGGCAACCTTCTTGAAATTCTGCTTCAACAGGTGCTGCAATTCCCCTTCAGCGCCGCCTGCCAGAACCTTGGCCACGAATGTCCCGCCATCTTCCAGCACATCGAAGGCGAAATGGGCCGCAGCTTCGCACAGGGCCATGATGCGCATATGGTCGGTTTGTTTATGTCCGCTGGACGCGGCCGCCATGTCCGACATCACGACATCCGCCCGACCGCCAAGCCATTCCTTGACCTGATCGTCCGCGCCTTCGTCCAGAAAATCCAGCACATGCACTTCGGCACCGGGCAGGGGTTCAACCTCTTGCAAGTCCACGCCCAGCACAGTGCCGATGCGTTTGCCCTTCTTCTCGCCCAGGGCGTTGATCCGCGCGACAGCCACTTGCAGCCAGCCGCCCGGTGCACAGCCCAGATCGACGACCCGTGCGCCGGGCACAAGAAAACGATACTTGTCGTCCAGTTCCAGCAGCTTATAGGCCGCCCGCCCGCGATACCCGTCGCGCCGCGCTGCCGCGACATAGGGGTCGTTCAACTGCCGTTCCAGCCAGCGCGTGGACGACAATTTGCGCCCGCGCGCGGTCTTGACCTTGACCTTCAATTCGCGGCTTCCGCGACCGGATGTATTTGGTGTTTTCATTTGTCTTGCGCCTTTCGTCAGGCTTTCATGTCAAGCGCGCCATCGCGGCTCATCTGCGCGTAAAGCAACCCCTCGCGCAACCCGCGATCGGCCACGGACATGCGTTCTGTGGGCCAGACGCGCATTAATGCGGTCAAAATCGCGGCCCCCGACATGATTTGCGTGTGCCGGTCGCGCCCGATGCTGGGGTCTTGCCTGCGCCCGATGGGCCCAAGCGCCAGATATTCGCGGATGACCTTGTCAACCTGCCCCGAATTCATCACCAGCCCGTCCACCTTGGAGCGGTCATAGCGTTTCAGCCGCAAATAGGACGCCGCAACTGTCGTGATTGTGCCCGATGTGCCGATGATCTGAAACCCTTTATGCTGTTTCAGGTCGCTATAGGGGGTGAAGGCTTCAAGTTGTTCTTCGAAATACCAGCTCATCAAGGCGAAGCGGGCGGCGTCATCGTCCACATCCGCGAAGTAATCCTTGAGTGTTGCCACCCCCAGCGGGACGCTGATCCAGTCAATGACCTGCGGTTTGTCGGGGACGGGGTCGCGGTTGAACGCGCCGCGATACATGCCCATGATGGCGTTGCGCCGCTTTTCGGGGGCGACGCGTGACAGGTCGATCCAGACCAGTTCGGTTGACCCACCGCCAATATCGACCACCAGCAACTGTTCGGTTTCAACCGCCACCAGCGATGCGCAGGACACCACGGCCAGGCGCGCCTCTTCCTCGGCGGTGATGATGTCCAGACGCAAGCCCGTTTCAGCCTGGGCGCGGCGAATGAAATCGCGGCTGTTGCGCGCCCGCCTGCATGCTTCGGTCGCCACAAGGCGCATGCGCGTCACCTTGTGGCGTTCCAGCTTTGCGCGGCAGATACGCAGCGCCTGCAAGGTGCGTTGCATGGGGTGATAGGACAGCAGGCCCGACGATTTCAGGCCGGTGCCAAGTTCGACTGCTTTTGAAAAGCTGTCCACCACTTCGAAGTGCCCGCCATGGGGGCGGGCAATCAACATGCGACAGCTATTCGTCCCCAAATCAAGTGCCGCATATAATTGCGGCGGCCTTGGCTTGGGGTGGCGCGGTGCCTTTGCCGATTTTCGGGCAGCGGCAGCGGGTGCCGCGCCGTGTGTCGAGTTCGGGAAAGCGCCCACGCCTGCGGGACGCTCGGGCGTCATATTTCGCCCTCCAATATCGTGTTGAATTTAACGTAATCAACAGACCTGAAATAAGCAAGTGTTTGCACGCGGCCATGTGGTGGGTAATTCGTTATGCCAGTCATAATGAAGTTGAAATATTTGACGGCAGCGCCCACTCGCTTTTGCGGCGCTTGCGCTGTAGGTCTGACAGGTCGGCACTGCGGGGGCGCTGGTCGCAATCGGGCGGGAATTGTCCGGTCGTGAATGCAAGCATGGCGCACCAGATGCATGAAGGGGAACACATGGCTTCGCTTGTGATTGTTTATTGGCGCGATATTCCGGCACAGGTTATCGCGGGCAAGGGGCGCAAGGCGCATAAGATCCAGCTTTCCGAACGGTTCGAGCAGGCAATCGACCGTTGCGCGATGAAGGTGGGGGCGCGCGATGCCGACGCCTATCTGGCGGAGTGGCGCAAAGCCCCCCCCGTAGAGGTCGCTGGAAGTGATGAAGATGTCGCGAAAGCCACCGCAGACCAGTTGGAAGCGCAGTATGACGCAGACAGGCTGAAGCTGCTGATCGCCAATGATGGTTGGGCGGCGAAGGTCTGATACGAATGACCCGCCCCCGTCTATTGGAGAGCATCATGGCGCTTTTGAATTTCCGCCGCGCGGCACAAACCGGCCAGACCCTTGCGAATACCCAAGAAGTCGAGGCCCTGATGCAGGGCTATTCCATCGAGGTGATGCCGCGCACCGCCGAGAAGATTGCCGATTTCCGCGCCATCCTGCCAGCAGGCACGCGCGTCTATATCGCCCATATCGACGGCACGCCTATCGCGGACATGGTGGCAACCGCCGCACGCCTGCGCGCGGCAGGGATGGAACCGATGCCCCATTTCCCCGCGCGCATCATCAATGACCGTCGGGAACTGGCGGATTGGGTGTCGCGCTATCAAGGGGATGCGGATGTGCGGCAGGCGCTGATGCTGGGCGGCGGTGTCACCACGCCCAAGGGGGCCTATGACAATTCCATGCAATTGCTGGAAACCGGATTGTTTGACAGGTTTGACCGCCTGCATGTCGCGGGCCACCCCGAAGGCAACCGCGATATTGGCGCGGATGGCGGGCATGACATTATCGCGGAGGCGCTGCGCTGGAAGCAGGATTTTGCGCAATCAACCGGCGTGAAAATGGCCATCGTCACCCAATTCGCATTCGAGGCGAAGCCGATTGTGGCATGGGCCGGTGCGCTGCGCGAGCAGGGCATCACATTGCCGGTGCATCTGGGCATCGCCGGTCCTGCGAAATTGCAGACGCTGATCAAATTTGCCATCGCATGCGGTGTCGGCCCGTCCCTGCGTGTGCTGCAAAAACGTGCCAAGGACGTGTCGAAACTGTTGCTGCCGTTTGAACCGACCGAACTGGTGGCCGAACTGGCCGCGCACAAAGCTGCCAACCCTGATTTTGCCGTGGAGCGTTTGCACTTCTTCCCGCTGGGCGGGATCAAGGCCAATGCCGACTGGAATATCGCCAATGGTGGGGCCGCTGCCCGACCGGCGCAACACTGACTGACCCAACAATCCGGAGAGATCATGACCCGCACTGTCCTTGAATCCGCAACCAAAACCGTTGTCATAGGCTTTGACGAGCCGTTTTGCGTGATCGGTGAACGCATCAACCCGACTGGTCGTAAAAAACTGGCCGCCGAGCTGGAACTGGATGACTTCACCACCGTCGAACGCGATGCGCTGGAACAGGTGGCCTGTGGCGCGATGGTGCTGGATGTGAATTCGGGCGCTGTGTTCACCAATAGAATGGCCGATGATCCGCGCTATGCCGACAATAATTTCGTCGAGCCGCCCTTGATGAAAGCCCTGATCGAGCGTGTTCAGGCGGTTGTCGATGTGCCGCTTTGCATTGACAGTTCGGTTCCCGGCGCGTTGGAGCAGGGCTTGCAAGCGGCCAATGGCCGCCCGCTGCTGAATTCCGTCACCGGCGAGGAGGAGCGTCTGGAACTGGTGCTGCCGCTGGTCAAGAAATACAATGTGCCTGTGGTTGCGATTTCCAACGATGATACCGGCATTTCGGAAGACCCCGAAGTGCGTTTTGCCGTGGCCAAGAAGATCGTGGAACGCGCCGCAGATTTCGGCATTCCCGCGCATGATATTGTTGTGGACCCGCTGGTCATGCCCATCGGGGCCATGGCCAGCGCCGGCCGGCAGGTTTTCGCGCTGGTGCGCCGCCTGCGCGAGGAGTTGGGCGTGAATACCACTTGCGGGGCGTCCAATATCAGCTTCGGCCTGCCCAACAGGCACGGCATCAACGCGGCCTTCCTGCCTATGGCGATCGGTGCAGGCATGACCAGTGCCATCATGAACCCCGTCCGCTCGGTCGAGATGGAGGCCATTCGCGCGGCCAACATGCTGATGAACCACGACCCCAATGGTGGCGCGTGGATCGGCCTGTCCAAGGTGCTGGACGCGGTCAAGGATGGGGTCAGTTTTGCGGAAGCGTCCCGCGCCGCAATGGATGCGGGTGCGCGCACAGGCGGGCGGCGTGGCGGGCGCAGGTCGCGCGGGTAGACCGCTTCACCTTGTTAGAGCATGTCGCGTTCATTCGCGGTCACAAGACATGCCCTAACTTATTGGTTTTGCATGTTCGCGAAGCTCAAAACCGGTTCCCACTTTTGAGCAACATGCTCTAGCAGATGAAGTTCGCGTGTTCGCGTAGGCCAGACATAAAAAAAACCCGCCAGATTGGCGGGTTTTTATGTGTTGCTGTTGGGGGTGCGCGCGCGCGTGTTAGCCGGCGCTGGCCGTGCCTTTTTTGGTGTCGGCATAGATGACCAGCGGCGCGGCGTCGGAATTTACGGCTTCTTCGTTCACGACCACTTCGCTGACGTTTTCCAGACTTGGCAGTTCGAACATGGTATCAAGCAAGATATCTTCCATGATTGACCGCAAGCCCCGCGCCCCTGTCTTGCGGGCAATCGCGCGTTTTGCGATCGCGCGCAGGGCCTCGTCCGTGAAGCTCAGGTCCACGCCTTCAATGTCGAACAGTTTCTGATACTGCTTGACCAGCGCGTTCTTGGGTTCTGTCAGGATGGTGACAAGCGCATCTTCGTCCAGATCCATCAATGTGGCGATCACTGGCAAACGGCCTACAAATTCGGGGATCAGGCCGAATTTCAGCAGGTCTTCGGGTTCCAGCGCCTTCAGGGATTCACCGATGGTGCGCGCGCTTTCGTCCTTGACGTCCGCGCCGAAACCGATGGCCGACCCCTTGCCGCGTTGTGCGATAATCCGGTCAAGCCCTGCGAAGGCCCCGCCACAAATGAACAGGATGTTGGTCGTATCCACTTGCAGGAATTCCTGCTGCGGGTGCTTGCGTCCGCCCTGCGGCGGAACGCTGGCGACAGTGCCTTCCATCAGTTTCAGCAACGCCTGCTGCACCCCTTCACCCGATACATCGCGCGTGATGGACGGGTTGTCCGACTTGCGGGTGATCTTGTCGACCTCGTCAATATAGACGATGCCGCGCTGCGCGCGTTCGACATTGTATTCGCTGGATTGCAGCAGCTTCAGGATAATGTTTTCCACATCCTCGCCGACATAGCCCGCTTCGGTCAATGTGGTCGCATCTGCCATGGTGAAGGGCACGTCCAGAATGCGCGCCAGTGTCTGTGCCAGCAATGTCTTGCCGCAGCCTGTGGGGCCGATCAGCAGAATATTGGATTTCGACAATTCCACTTCACCGGATTTGCCAGAGTGGTTCAGGCGTTTGTAGTGGTTGTGAACCGCCACGGACAGAACGCGCTTGGCCTGTTCCTGCCCGATGACATAATCATCCAGCACATTACAGATCTCGCGCGGGCTGGGCACCCCGTCGGTGGTTTTCAGGCCGCCGGTCTTGGTTTCCTCGCGGATGATATCCATGCACAGCTCGACACATTCATCGCAGATGAACACTGTCGGCCCTGCAATCAGTTTGCGCACTTCGTGCTGGCTTTTGCCACAGAAGGAACAATATAGGGTGTTCTTGCTGTCTTTTTCCGATGTTGCCATCACATACCTCTGTGGTCTTGACTGCGGCAGGGGCCTTTTGACCGTATTCGACCTGTCGCATTCGCCGTCTTGTGGTTCAAGGGTAGGTCAGTCGGGGGGCAGGAACAATGCAAAACTGAAAAAAGCCTTACAAAAATCCTGCCTGATCCCGAATTCGTGTCATGCGCTGGCGGTATCCGCGCGCGATGTCACGATTTCGTCAATCAAACCCCAGTCCTTGGCCATTTCGGCGGTCATGAAATTGTCGCGTTCCAGCGCGTCCTCGACCTTTTTCAGGGTCTGGCCGGTATGGCGGACATAAATCTTGTTCAGGCGTTCCTTCAGTTCCAGAATTTCGCGGGCATGGATGGAAATATCCGTTGCCTGCCCCTGAAACCCGCCAGAGGGCTGGTGCACCATGATACGCGAATTCGGCAAGGAGAATCGCATGCCCTTCTCGCCCGCTGCCAGCAAGAGTGACCCCATGCTTGCCGCTTGCCCGACAACAAGGGTCGATACTTTGGGCTTGATGTATTGCATCGTGTCATAAATCGACAGGCCCGAGGTGACGACACCGCCGGGGCTGTTGATATACATGCTGATTTCCTTGGACGGGTTTTCCGCTTCCAGATGCAGCAACTGCGCGACAATCAGGCTGGCCATGCCATCATGCACAGGGCCGGTGACGAAGATGATGCGTTCCTTCAGCAGCCTTGAAAAAATGTCATAGGCCCGTTCCCCGCGGCTGGTCTGTTCGACGACCATGGGGACAAGGTTCATGTATGTTTCGATCGGATCTTGCATTACGCCTGCCTTTGTGTGGACCTGTTCGGGTCATGGATACCATAAATAGGTTGCATGAATCTTAGTCCTGCGCTTGGGGGGCCGCAAGGGGCAGGCGGGAATTTGTCTGCGGCGTGGCGTGCCAGCTTACGCCAGTGCCTTGCCAAGGCGCGGCAGTCTGGCCCGTTTCAGCAGCGGGCGCAGCGGCTGCGCGCGTCCTGATGCGGCCTCGGTCGCGGTGCGGGCGGCGTGGACGGCCTGTTCGACAATGGCGGGGCGGTCCAGCCACAGTTCCATCAGGAACGTATCGGGGCTTTGGGCCACGACCCCGTGAACATGCAGCGCGCGTGCAGGAAAATCGCGCAAGTTCAGTGTAATGATGCAATCAGCGTTGGTGGTGACGGCGGTTGCCAGCACATGTTTGTCCGCCGCGTCGGGCAGGTCAAGGCGGGCTTCCAGGTCCGGATCGGCGGGAATTTCGGCCATGGGCCACAGGCTGCGCAGCTGGGCTATTTCGCCTGCGGCGATTGTTGCGCCCGCCGGTCCCAGCCGTGCCGCCGCGTGCTGCCATTCCGCAAGAATGCGCGCCGACCAAAGCGGGGCGTAGCCGCCGCGCGCGGCCACACCGACAAGGATTTCGCGCAAAACTGTGGGATACAGCACGCAGGCATCCAGAACCGCGCGCATCAATCCAGCCGGAAGAAAACAGCCTTCAGGTAACCGCTTTCGGCCAGTTGCGGCAGTTGCGGGTGATCTGCCCCGCCAAAGCCTGTGTGAATCAGCTGCCCGCGCCGCCCTGCGCGCCCGATCCCGCGTGCGCTGGCATTGCGAAAACTGTTCAGGTCCGCCGCGTGTGAACACGAACACAGCCCCAGATAGCCCCCCGGTGCCACCAGCGGCGCTGCCAGACGCGCAACACGTTCATAGGCGCGCAGCCCCTTGTCCAGTGCCGGTTTGCTGGGCGCAAATGCGGGCGGGTCGCAGACCACCAGATCGAATTGCGCCCCTTCAGCAGCCAGCGCTTCCATCACGCCGAAGGCATCGCCCTGACGGGTCTGGAAGCGGTCATCCAGCCCGCTGAAGCTGGCCCCTTGCTGGGCCAGTTCCAGCGCGGGCGCAGAACTGTCCACCGCTAGCGCGGATGCGGCACCTTGCGCCAGTGCGGCCAGGGCAAACCCGCCGACATGTGAAAACACGTCCAGAACCCGCGCACCCCCCGCCAGCCTTGCGGCAAAGGCGTGGTTGTCGCGCTGGTCGAAAAACAGCCCCGTTTTCTGCCCGCCCAGCAAATCGGCCATATAGGTGGCGCCATTCATCTGCACAGGCACGGCCCCGTTCAGCGCGCCGCAATACAGGCCGGTTTCTTCGTCCAGCCCTTCCAGCGCGCGCGACCGGCCGCTGGCATTCTTGACGATGATGGACACGCCGGTCACCTGCTGAAGCGCTTGCGCCAGAAGCGCAAACTGTGCGTCTGCCCATGCGGCATTGGGCTGGATGACCGCCGCGTCGCCAAAGCGGTCAATCACCACACCGGGCAGGCCGTCAGCCTCGGCATGGGCCAGCCGGTAGAAGGGCGCGTCATACAGACGGGTGCGCAGCTCCAGCGCGCGGGAAATGCGCGCGGCAAGCCAGTCGCAGGTGATTTCCGCGTCGGGGTCACGGTCCATCATGCGTGCAATGATCTTCGAGGCGGGATTGACGGTCACCAGCCCCAAGGCCCGCCCGTCAGCATCCTCCAGCCTTGCGAAGCTGCCCGCGGGCAGGGCGCGGGTGCGCCTGTCGGTGACCAGTTCATTGGCAAAGACCCAAGGGAAGCCGTGGCGGATTGCGCGGGCTTCCGCTTTGGGTTTCAGGCGGATGACGGAGTGTTTTGACATGTTGCGCACCTTTTCGCATTCAGCGTCAGCCCTACGCCAGCAACCGGCAAGAGGGAAGGGCGGCTGTGCCCTGAACAGGCAGTCAAGTGGCTGAATGTTGCCAATCGGGGGCGAAAAGCTGCAAAAGCACATGGTTTCAATGGCTATTGGTTATTCCTTCGCATGGAGTTTCATCCTATAGTCACTGGAAAAATGCGTAAGCGCGCATCTGCCACCGCGACAGCGCGGGGACGTGCTGCGCCTGTTAACGGGGGTGACATAAATGATTCGTTCGGAACTGATCCAGATAATAGCTGATGAAAACCCGCATCTGTTCCAGCGCGATGTCGAGCGAATTGTGAACACGATCTTCGAGGAGATCACAGAAGCGCTTGCGCGCGGCGAGCGTGTGGAACTGCGCGGGTTTGGCGCGTTCTCGGTCAAGAAACGCGATGCGCGTATCGGACGCAACCCGCGGACCGGCGAGAGTGTGAGGGTTGAAGAAAAGGCCGTGCCGTTTTTCAAGACCGGCAAGTTGCTGCGCGACCGGCTGAACGGGATTGAGGAATAACCATGCTGACCTATTTGCGCTATGCAATATTGACCATCATCGCACTGGTGCTGCTGACAATCGCGCTGGCCAACCGCACCGTTGTGACGGTGCAGCTTTTGCCTGATACGCTGGCCGGGGTGACAGGGTTCAACCTGTCCGTCACGCTGCCACTGTTTATCATCCTTGGTCTGGCAATCGGTTTCGGGCTGCTGTTGGGGTTTGTGTGGGAATGGGTGCGCGAGCACGGCTACCGCAGCGAGGCGGCACGCGCCCGCCGCGAGGCGCAAGCCTTGCGCGCCGATCTGCAACGCGTTGAGACCATTGCACCGCAAACACGCAAGGACGATGTGCTTGCGGTTCTTGAGGCGCGCTGAGGGCGCATGTCAGACGCGGTTCATGTAAAAATCTGCGGGCTGAGCGATGTCGATACAGTGCGCGCCGCCGTTGATGCGGGCGCGCGGTATGTGGGGTTTGTCTTTTTCCCCAAATCGCCGCGTCATGTGTCCCTTGCGCAGGCCCGCGCGCTGGCACTTGCCGTGCCCGAAGGCGTGGCCAAGGTCGCGCTGACGGTTGACGCCGATGACGCGCAGCTGCGTGCGCTGGTTGATGACGTGCCGCTGGATATGTTGCAGCTTCATGGCCATGAAACGCCCGCACGGGTCAGCGCCGTGCGCCAGGCCTTCAAGCTGCCGGTGATGAAGGCCGTGGGCGTGGCCGGACCGGATGACCTGAAGGATCTGGATATTTACGGCAAGGTTGCCGACCAGTTGCTGGTCGATGCCAAACCGTCGCCGGATGCCGATTTGCCCGGCGGCAACGGCTTGAGTTTTGACTGGCGGCTGATCGCGGGTCGGCGCTGGGCCTGTCCCTGGATGCTGGCGGGCGGTCTTGATGCCAGCAATGTCGCGCAGGCCATTCAGCTAACCGGCGCGCGCCAGATCGATGTTTCTTCAGGGGTGGAAACCCGTCCCGGTGTGAAGGACGCATCACGCATATCTGCCTTCATTCAGGCAGCGCAATCAGCCCTTGCCCCGACCTAGCCCCGTCCTGTCGGGTGCAGCGGCCATTCATTCGCCTGTTGCCGCCCTGCACGCGCGCTATGCGACAGCTTCGGGGGCTATGACTGCCGCCGCACCCATGTCCGGTTGCGGCATCGGCGCGCAGCGTTTTGGCACGCGCGGCCCTTCGACGGACAGGATTGCTTCCAGACCGGAATTGCAGTGCACCAGTTCGGACAGATACAGATCATCAAGGGCGCTGTAGAAGGATTCGACCGCGCGCGACAGGTGCGGGCGCATGACGCAATGTTCCTTGAGCGGGCAGGTGTTCGTGTCCGAAAAACACTCCATGAACGGCAAACCCTGTTCAAAGGCGCGAAACACCTCGCCCACGCTGATGCAGGACGGATCGCGCGCCAGATGAAACCCGCCATGACGACCGCGCAAGGTGGTGATGAACCCGTCCTGACCCAGTTTGTTGATCACCTGTGCAAGATGGTTTTCAGATGCATTGATCGCTTGTGCCGCGTCCTGTTTGCGAACCAGCGTGTCATGATTGACCGCGCAGAACATCAATGTGCGCAGTGCCAGATTGGTGCGGGTTGTCAGGCGCATTCAAAACTCTCCCATCTATTCAGCACGACATACAGGCAATGTGCTTGCATAAGAAATCATGACATTTGGGTATGTGTTATCGCGGTCCCCGCAGGGTGTCTTTGATCAAGATCAAACCTGTTGGAATGGCGGATCGCTGCCAGACTATGTTTGGTGGTTGCGCGCTGAGAGGGGGGGCAACCAAAAAGGCGCAGGACATCGCATGCCCTGCGCCTGATGGCCCGATCAATTATTACTTGTTACCAACACATCGGGCCGGCAACCTGTCGATGATCAATCCTGTGCGTGGAACACCGTCACATCGCGCAGAACCACATCAAGTGCCTCAATCTCCCAGCTTTCGGTGACCATGCCGCTGGACAGGTCGATTGTGTGGAATGCGCCATTTGCAACCAGCCATGCGGTGTTTTCACCGTCAGCGGTTGTTGCGATATCGAAAGCGATCGGGCCATCGAATGTGGCACCCGTTTCGCCGATCACCACGTTGTCGCCGTCATTCGGGGCGGTTTGTTGCAGCAATGAGGCAAGTGCAGTGTCGATGTTGAACATCATCGTGCTTTCGGGTTGGCCGAAGGAATTGGCATAGGCCGTCCCACCGACCATTGGTGTGCCATCGGTCCCGTCCGTGAACGTCAGGCTGCCATCGATCATGACAGCACCGCTGGTCAGGTTTACGCGGTGGTTGGTTGTGCCCGACATGAAGCGCAGCGCATCGGGGACGGGGTTGATGTCAACGATCACGACATCATCCGCGCCATGTTCCAGCGGCGTGTCCATGGTGACAACCTCGGACCATTCGCCGGTTGCGGGATCAACATTCACAACGACAAACCCGTCGGTAACCGCGATCACCTCGCCCGTTGCGGGACGGAAATCGATACCAAGAATACGCCCGTCATAGTCAACATCCTGCATGCCGGTGACTTGTGCAGTCTCCAGATCGATCGACACAAGGGTGCGGTCGCCTGCAAGTCCGATCGCGGTGCTGGCGGACGCGCCGGTGGTCATCAATACGGCCAGAACGGTGGGTGTTGTTAGCTTGAGCATAAAAATCTCCATTTCAGATTTTGTTGGTTAACGACACTGGAACGGCCACAACCGCAGATAGTTTCAGAAATATTCTCACAGACGCGTGAGGACTGAATGGCAAGGATGCGTTTTTGATCTGGATCATATATTCGTAAATATATATATGATGTGGTGTTTATGTTTTTTGATGTAATGGGGGGATTCGGAGATGGATCTGCAAAAACTTGCCACCAGCCGGCGTGGGTTCATGGGCCTTGCAGCGGGGGGCAGTGCCGCGCTTGCGCTTGGGGCGGCGGGAACCACCGCAAAGGCGCAACGCACCAATGCACGCATTCTGATCATGGGTGCAGGGGCAGGGGGCGCGGCGATTGCGAACCGTCTGGCCGAGCGTCTGGATGGTGCACAGATCACGGTGCTGGATGGCCGCCCGCAGCATTGGTACCAGCCTGGGTTCACATTGATTGCATCGGGGCTGCGCAAGGCGGATTATGCGATTTCGTCAACCGAACAATGGCTGCCGCGCGGTGTGACATATGTCAACGAATATGCGGCCGAACTGGACCCCGACGCAAACCGCGTCACCACCACCGGCGGGCAGCGTATCGAGTATGATTACCTGATCGTCGCAACCGGGCTGGTGCTGGACTGGGATGCCATTGAAGGGTTTGATCTGAGCATGGCTGGCCCGCAAAACGGCATCGCGGCCCATTATGCCAGCCCTGAGCATGCGGAACTTAGCTGGCAGGCGCTGGACAAGTTCACCGATGAGGGGGGCATCGGCATGTTCGGCCGCCCCGCGACCGAGATGAAATGCGCAGGCGCGCCCGTGAAACTGTGTTTTCTGGGCGAAGATATTGCCACCACCAAGGGCAACCGCAGCAAATGCGACTTCATTTACAACGCGCAAGCCACCAACCTGTTCGGCGTGCCGGTCATTCACCACCGCGTCCGCCAGATCATGGATGAACGCGATATCACCTACCGCTATCAGCATGTGCTGAAAGGCATCGATCTGGGCGCCAAGACCGCCACATATACCACGCCCGATGGCGAGGTGACGGATAAATGGGACTTCATCAATGTCATCCCGCCGCAGCGCGCACCGCAAGTCATTCGCGAGTCGGGCCTGTCATGGGCCGAGCGCTGGGTCGATCAGGGCTGGATCGAGGTGGACATGCACACGCTGCGCCACGCACGCTATGCCAATATTTTCGGCATTGGCGACATTAACGGTGTGCCCAAGGGCAAGACCGCGGCATCGGTGAAATTCCATATTCCTGTGGTCGAGGACCAGATTGTCAGCGAGATTGCGGGGCGCGAAGGCACACGCCGCTATGATGGCTACACGTCCTGTCCGCTGATCACCCGCATTGGCCGCGCCATGCTGGTGGAGTTCGATTATCAGGACAACCTGACCCCGTCCTTCCCCGGTGTGATTGCCCCGCTGGAGGAGTTGTGGATCAGCTGGCTGATGAAGGAAGTCGCGCTGAAAGCCACCTATAACGCAATGCTGCGCGGTCGCGCCTGATCCTGCCCTCGGGGGCGGCTGCCCCCGAACCCCTGCGAGTATTTCGGGCAAGATGAAACGGCCCGCATGAAAGGATGAAAAGATGGAAGAGTTCAGCCTGATGACGCTGCTGGCCGTGTTCGAGGAAATGTTCGGGCGCGGCTTGTTCTGGGCTATGGTCGCGGTCGCTGTGATCGTGACCCTTGGCTATGTCTATGTTCTGGTGCGCGATCGCGCGATGTCGATGCGCAAGTTCCTGCTGGCGCAATTGTCCATGCCCTTCGGCGGCGCTGCTGCCGTGGCCTTTGTGATGATGATGACGAATTCGGGTTTTCGTGACATTGGTGGCCCGATCGACTGGATTGTGCTGCTGGGCGTTTTTGTCGCGGGCGCTGTGGGTTTCGCAATTCTGGTTTATGTGGTCCAGTCGTTGATGCGTGGCAAGGAAGCTGACATCTGAGCCATTGCAACACCAAGGCACTGCCTGTGCGTGTCCTCCTGCATGATACAGGTCCTCTGGCCCGCGCCCTTCCTCCCAAAGGCGCGGGCTTTCGCGTTTTTGGGCTTGGCAGCCGTGGGGGGCGCGCGTATGGTCGCGCCATGAACCGCTTGACCTGCATGATTTGCTGCTGCATTTGCCGCTGAGTTTCCGGCGGGTGGTCTTGTTTTCATTTCCCTGATCGAGTGATCCCCCGCCCGCGCGCCAGACTGGCCCGAGAGGAGAGGACATGACCAAGATACGGTTGCACAATTCGCGCACCCGCAAGCGGGAAGATTTCACCCCGCTGGACCGTGACAATGTGCGGATGTATGTCTGTGGCCCCACGGTCTATGACCGCGCCCATCTGGGCAATGCGCGCCCTGTCGTGGTGTTTGATGTGCTGTACCGGTTGCTGCGCCATGTCTATGGCGAGGGGCATGTCACCTATGTGCGCAATTTCACTGATGTGGATGACAAGATCAACGCGCGCGCCGCACAGATGCAGGCAGACGGCGATGCGCGCCCGCTGAATGCGATTGTGCAGGCGCTGACGGATGAAACCATTGACTGGTATCACGCCGATATGGACGCGCTGGGCGCGTTGCGCCCTTCTGTGAAGGGCGTGATCTCTCCTGCTGCGGAGCCGCGCGCGACGCAGTTCATCACCCAGATGATTGCCATGATTGACGGGCTGATCGCCAAGGGCCACGCCTATGAGGTGTCGGGGCATGTGCTGTTTGATGTGCGGTCCTACCCCGAATACGGGCGGCTGTCGGGGCGGTCTGTGGATGACATGATTGCGGGCGCGCGGGTGGAAGTGGCCCCCTATAAGCGTGACCCGATGGATTTTGTGTTGTGGAAACCGTCCGGTGCGGGCCTGCCCGGTTGGGACAGCCCATGGGGACTGGGTAGTCCGGGCTGGCATATTGATTGTTGCGCCATGAGACATGAGTTGTTAGGGGCCAGTTTCGACATTCACGGTGGCGGGATCGACCTGCAATTTCCCCACCACGAGAACGAGATCGCGCAAAGCTGCTGCGCGTATCCTGATGCGGGGTTTGCGAATTACTGGCTGCATAATGAAATGGTGCAGGTGGAGGGCAAGAAAATGTCCAAGTCCTTGGGCAATTTCTTCACGGTGCGGGATTTGTTGGAGAAAGGGATTCCAGGCGAAGTTATTCGCTATGTCATGCTGATGACACATTATCGAAGTCCGATGGATTGGACCGCGGATAAGGCGGAAGAAGCTGCCCAAACACTCTTTAAATGGCGCACGCTCACCGAAGGAGTGCTTGCGGCCAATGTTGCGCAGGACGAAGTGCTTGACGAAATTGCGAATGACTTGAACACTCCCGGCGCGCTGGCTGCACTCCGCAAGCTAGAAGTTCAACCTAGGGCGCTTCTTTTCAATGCGCGCCTACTGGGTCTTTTAGAAGAAGGGCAGGGAGCATGGTATTTCAGACGAAAGCTGCGCGACGCGTCAAACGACAATCTCAGACAATTGCTTCGACTTCGGCAGCTTGCAAAAGAGCAAAAGGACTATGCACGAGCCGATTGGATTCGCGATGAGCTCAAAGAACGTGGGATCGCAATCAAAGACATGCCAGATGGAAAAGTCCAGCCGACAACATCGTTAGATTTTGCTGACGACTACATGAACAGTCTTGGCGAACTTAAGCGTCGCGAGATTTTTGGTGATCTCTACAAATCTGACGGCAGCATTAGTGTGGACAGTTTGATTGACAGATATGTCGGGGTCGTCGCCTCGCAGCTTTTACTCGAACTGGAAGTCTTGAAATGACCTATCATCTCGTCACTGCCGCGCCCGTCTGGCACGGGAAGGAAGCGAAGCGCCCGCCCCGTGGGGGGGCGGGACGGGCGCTGCCTGCGCTTTGCGCAGGCTTGGGCTACTGTGAAGTGCTGCGCATTCAACCACACGAAAAACAAGGCGAGGCACACACATGACCCGCGAACGCCTCACCCTCTATGACACTACCCTGCGCGATGGCCAGCAGACGCAGGGCGTGCAGTTCTCCACGCCGGAAAAGCACCAGATCGCGGCCATGCTCGACAGCCTTGGCATTGACTATATCGAGGGCGGCTGGCCCGGCGCGAACCCCACGGATAGCGAGTTTTTTGCCGACAAGCCGCAAACCAACGCCGTCTTCACGGCCTTTGGCATGACCAAACGCGCAGGGCGGTCTGCCGAAAATGATGATGTGCTGGCGGCGGTGCTGAATGCGGGCACCGATGCGGTGTGTCTTGTGGGCAAGTCGCATGATTTCCACGTCACCACGGCGCTGGGCATCAGCCTTGACGACAATCTGGACAATATCCGCGCCTCTATCGCGCATTGTGTCGCGCAGGCGCGCGAGGCGCATTTCGACGCCGAGCATTTCTTCGACGGCTACAAGGCCAATCCCGATTACGCGCTGAAATGCCTGCATGCCGCCTATGACGCGGGCGCGCGCTGGGTGGTGCTGTGCGACACAAACGGGGGCACCCTGCCGCCAGAGATTGGCACCATCACCCGTGCGGTCATCGACAGCGGCATCGACGGCGCGCGGCTTGGCATTCATTGCCATGATGACACAGGGCAGGCGGTGGCCTGTTCGCTGGCGGCGGTGGATGCGGGCGCGCGCCAGATACAGGGCACCCTTAACGGGTTGGGGGAACGCTGCGGGAATGCCAACCTGATTACGCTGATCCCGACATTGCTGCTGAAACCTGCCTATGCAGACCGGTTTGAAACAGGTGTCAGCAAGGACGCGCTGAAGGGGGTGTTGCGTATTTCGCGCAAGCTGGATGATATTCTGAACCGCGTGCCGCTGCGCAGCCTGCCCTATGTGGGGGCGTCGGCCTTCGCGCACAAGGCGGGGTTGCATGCCAGCGCGATTTTGAAAGACCCCACAACCTATGAACATATCGACCCCGCGCAGGTGGGCAATGCCCGCATTGTGCCCATGTCCAATCAGGCGGGGCAGTCGAACCTGCGCCTGCGGCTGGCCGATATGGGCGTGAATGTGGACAAGGGCGATGCGCGGCTGGGGGCCATTCTGGACCAGATCAAGGTGCGCGAGGATCAGGGCTATGCCTATGACAGCGCACAGGCCAGTTTCGAATTGCTGGCGCGGCGTGCGTTGGGGCAGGTGCCCGATTTCTTCGAGGTCAAGCGCTACCGCGTCACGGTGGAACGGCGCAAGAACAAGTATAACCAGATCGTCACCCTGTCCGAGGCTGTGGTTGTCGTGAAAATCGGGGATGAAAAGAAACTGTCCGTGTCGGAATCGATGGACAGCGAAGGGCATGATCGCGGGCCGGTCAATGCGCTGTCCAAGGCACTGGCCAAGGATCTTGGCCCCTATCAGGATGCGATTGACGATATGAAGCTGGTCGATTTCAAGGTGCGCATCACCCAAGGCGGGACCGAGGCCGTGACCCGCGTTATCATTGACAGCGAGGACGGGCAGGGGCGGCGCTGGTCAACTGTGGGCGTGTCGCCCAACATAGTCGACGCCAGCTTCGAGGCGCTGCTGGATGCTGTGATCTGGAAATTCCTGCGCGACGGGGTGGAACCATGCAAGACCTGACACCGGATGATGCCTTTCTGACCCTATATAGCGATCTGGCGCGCGAAGGGCCGGGGGCGGCGGCCGATCTGGGTTGGGCGCTGTCGGTGGCCGCGACCCCCGCAGAGGCGCGCATTTGTGACGCGGGCTGCGGGTCGGGGGCCGATACCGTGACGCTGGCCAAGGAACGCCCCCGCGCGCGGATCGAGGCCGTGGACCAGATTGCGCAATTCGTGGCGGCGGCGCAGAAACGCACGGCCCCTTTCGGGGACCGCGTGCAGGTGCGTCAGGGCGATATGGCGAAACTGACCGGCCCCTATGATTTGATCTGGTGCGCGGGCGCGGTGTATTTCCTGGGCATCACGGAAGCGTTGCGCCTGTGGCGCGGCGCGCTGGCGCCGGGGGGCGCGGTGGCGTTTTCCGAACCCTGCCTGCTGCCACGCCCGTCTGCGGCAGCGCGCGCGTTCTGGGCGGAATATCCGCAGATCACCGATGTCGCGGGCATTCGTGCGCGCGTCGCGGCGGCGGGGTTCCGTGTGCTGGGCGAACAGATGCAAATTGGCGCCGCATGGGAAGCCTATTATACCCCGATGTCCAAACGCATTGCCAGCTTGCGCCCGAGTGCAACAGGCGTTCTGGCCGAGGCACTGGACGAGGCGGAACAGGAAATTGCCCGCTGGAAGGCCGCGCCTTCTGAAATTGCCTATGCGTTGATGGTCGTGGCCCCGATTGATGGATGAACTTGCAGCCCTTGTGCAGCAAGGCGATCCTGACCGCTATGCCGCGACCATCGCCGCATCTGACAGCGCGCGCGCGCGGCTGTGGCCGCTATATGCGTTCAATCTTGAAGTTGCGCGCGCCCCGTGGGTGACGCAGGAACCGCTGATTGCCGAAATGCGCCTGCAGTTCTGGACCGATGTGCTGGACGATATCGCGGCAGGCAAACCCGCGCGCGCCCATCATGTCGCCGCGCCGCTGGCGCAGCTTTGGCGCGCTGCGGATTTGCCGGTTGCGCTGGGGCAGGGGCTTGTCGCGGCGCGGCAATGGGACATCTACCGCGCGCCCTTCGCGGATGATGCGGCGTTTCGCGCGCATCTTGACGCGACGTCGGGCAATCTGATGTGGCTGGCGGCGCTGGCGCTTGGTGCCCCGCCGCACTCCGAGGGCCCCGTGCGCGCCATGGCCTTCGCGTCCGGACTGGCGAACTGGATGGTGGCAATCCCGCAGCTTCAGGCGGCAGGGCGCATCCCGCTTGTGGACGGGCGCGACAGTGCCGTTGCGGGGCTGGCACGCGACGGGCTGGCGCAACTTGCACGCGCGCGCGCGCAGCGTCGCGCGGTGCCCGCCCCCATCCTGCCGGTTATGCTGACGGGCTGGCAGGCCGGTGCCATTTTGCAGCGCGCAGCACAGCGCCCCGAACTTGTGGCGCAAGGTGGTTTGCTGCGCTCGGAATTCCGGCGGCGCGGGGTGTTGATGCTGCGCGCGCTGTCGGGCCGTTGGTAGCTGCCGGAATTTTTATCGTGATCTGCGCCATATGGCGCGAATGCGGGTTCGATTGCGCCTTGCGCTGCCTTGCCAAGGCCCCGCCCTGCCAGTAGGGTGCGCGCCAATTCCGCCCCTGCACATATGTTGCGCGGGCGGCCAATATGCCCGCCTGTCGGGCGCCACAGCCTTAAGGAGCTTCCATGTTCGTCACCCCCGCCTATGCGCAAGATGCCGGTGCCGCCGGTGGTTTGATTTCGATCATCCCGTTTGTTCTGATTTTCGTGATCATGTATTTCCTGCTGATCCGTCCACAACAAAAGAAGATGAAGGAACACCGGTCCATGGTTGATGCGCTGCGCCGTGGCGATCAGGTTGTGACGCAAGGCGGGTTGATCGGCAAGGTGACCAAGGTCAAGGAAGATGGCGAACTGGAAGTCGAGATTGCCGAAGGCGTGAAGGTGCGTGTGGTCAAACAGACCATTGCGACCGTCATGTCCAAGACCGAACCGGCCACCAAGGACTGAAGCTGCCTTTCGATGATGCGCCGGCCCGTCCGTTTGTCCGTTTGGCTGGCGAATGGGGCGGCGCTTTTCGCCGCATTTGAAGATAACACTGTGTCAGGGCATTGAAATGCCGCATCAGGATACAAAGATGCCCTGAACATACTGATACCACGGGGACCACGCGCCAATGTTGCAAATACCGATGTGGAAACGCATCCTGATCTGGTCAACCTGCGCGCTTGCGCTTCTGTTTGCCATGCCGAACCTGTTTTATGATCGGGTGGAACGGCATAATGATGCTGTCGTCGCGCTGGACACGGGCCAAAGCGGTGCCGCATTGGAAGCGGACAGGGCGGCATGGCCCGGATTTTTGCCGGGGTTTCTGGTCAATCTTGGTCTTGATCTGCGCGGCGGCGCGCATCTTCTGGCCGAGGTGCGCGTGTCCGATGTGTATGCGGACCGGATTGACGGAATGTGGCCCGCTGTGCGCGACAGGCTGGCGTCCGAACGTGGAACTGTCGGCGCGGTGCGGCGTATGCCATCCGATGATGCGGGTGAGTTGCGCGTGCGTGTGGCCAATGCGGGGGCCATTGAACAGGCTGCCGGCTATGTGCGCGAACTTGCGCAACCCACTGAATCCCTTGGCGGGTTCGGCGCGGCCCGCGATCTGGATGTCCGCATTGACGGAGAGGATATCGTCGTCACCCTGTCCGAGGCTGAACGCGCGGCCACTGATGAACGCACGATGCGGCTGTCGCTGGAAATTATCCGCCGCCGCGTCGATGAGGCAGGCACACGCGAACCCACTATCCAGCGTCAGGGGGCAGACCGCATTCTGATTCAGGTGCCCGGCATCGGATCGGCCGAGGAACTGAAAGCCCTTATCGGCACAACGGCGCGCCTGACCTTCCATTCGGTTGTGCGTGTCACATCCGACCCTGACGAAGTGCCTGGCCCGCGCAACGTGATCTACCCGTCCATGGACGAGCCCGGAACGTACTATATTGTCGATCAGACCCCTGTTGTGACTGGCGACCAGTTGGTCGATGCGCAACCGGGCATGGACCAGAACAACCGCCCCGCGGTGAATTTCCGGTTCAATCCGGCTGGTGGTCGCGCCTTTGGCCTGTATACGGCTGAAAATATCGGCAATCCGTTCGCGATTGTGCTGGATAGTGAAGTCGTGTCCGCGCCGGTGATCCAAAGCCATATCGCGGGCGGGTCGGGCATAATTACCGGACGCTTCACCGTCGAGGAGACAAGCCGCCTTGCCGTGCTGCTGCGATCTGGTGCGTTGCCTGCGGAAATGGACTTTCTGGAAGAACGCACTGTCGGGCCGGAACTGGGGCAGGACAGCATTGATGCGGGCAAAATCGCGGCCATTGTCGCCATGATTGCGGTGCTGGGCTTCATGCTGGCCAGCTATGGGATATTCGGGATCATCGCGAATATTGCGCTGGTGCTGAACGTGTCGATGATCTTCGCGCTGCTGTCGCTGATCGGGGCCACACTGACATTGCCGGGGATCGCGGGCATTGTGCTGACCATCGGGATGGCCGTTGATGCAACAGTGCTGATTTTTGAACGCATCCGAGAGGAAATGCGCACTGCCAAAGGCCCTGCACGCGCGATTGAGCTGGGCTATGAGAAGGCACTCTCGGCCATTCTGGACGCCAATATCACGACATTCATCACGGCGCTTATCCTGTTTGCAATGGGGTCAGGCCCTGTGCGCGGGTTCGCTGTGACATTGGGGCTGGGCATTCTGACATCGGTCTTTACCGCACTTATGGTGACCCGCTTGATGATGGTCATCTATTTTGAACGCCGCCGCCCGAAAACCCTGGCCATCTGAAGGAACACAAGCATATGCGATTGAAACTTGTTCCACAGGACACAAATATCGAGTTCTTCCGCCACTGGAAGGTCACGTTCGGTGCATCTGCGGTGGCGATGGTGCTGTCCATTGCGGCCTTTCTGGTGATGGGGTTGAATTTCGGGATCGATTTCCGGGGGGGCACGTCCATCCGGACCGAAGCGCAGGCCCCTGTTGATATTGCCGCCTATCGCGGCGCGATTGCGGATCTGGGGTTCGGGGATGTGGCCATCACCGAAGTCTTTGACCCTGCATTCGCATCTGACCGCAATGTCGCCATGGTGCGCATTCAGGCCCAAGAAGGGGTCGAGGCGATCACCCCCGAACAGATTGGCGCGGTGCGCGACGCATTGCAGGCCGTGGACCCCAGCCTGACCTTTGCTGCGGTGGATTCTGTCGGCCCGAAAGTGTCGGGGGAATTGATCCAGTCTGCTGTCATCTCGGTGGTGCTCGCGCTGGCGGCGGTGCTGTTCTACATCTGGCTGCGGTTTGAATGGCAATTCTCGGTCGGGGCGGTCGCGGCGCTTGTGCATGATGTGGTGCTGACCATCGGTGTGTTCAGCGTTTTGCAGATACGGTTCGATCTGGCCATTATTGCAGCGCTGCTGACTATCGTGGGGTATTCGCTGAATGACACGGTGGTTGTCTTCGACCGCGTGCGCGAGAACCTGATCAAGTTCAAGAAACGCCCGATGAAAGAGGTTCTGAACCTGTCCATCAACGATACCCTGTCGCGCACAGTGATGACATCGGTGACAACCTTGCTGGCGCTGATCTCGTTGTTTGTGCTGGGCGGCGATGTGATCCGGGGCTTCGTCTTTGCGATGATCTGGGGCGTGATTGTCGGCACCTATTCATCGGTATTCGTTGCATCGGCGGTATTGCTGCGTTTGGGCGTCAAACGCGACTGGTCGAAGAATTCGGGCGATTCCGCTGGCACCCAATTCGGCGTCAAGGAGGGGTAGGATGCGCCTGTCCGAAGTCCAGTTCGGGACAGAACAGCCAGTTGACGGGTATGGGAAGGATTTCTTCCGCATTGGCGGTGTGGCGCATGCCGCGCCGCTTTTGCTGGTGTCCGGACAGGTACTGCCTTGGGGCGGGTATGACGACCATGATGCGTTGCTGCAACTGGCCGGTCAGGTGGATGTGCTGTTTATCGGTACAGGCGGCGCGATCGCGCATATCCCGCCCGCATTGCGAGAGCGGCTTGAAGCGGCAGAGATCGGCGTTGATATCATGGACAGCCCGGCCGCATGCCGCACCTATAACGTGCTGCTGTCCGAGCAGCGGCGGGTTGCGGTTGCGTTGCTGCCAGTCGGCTAGGCGAAATTTGAGTATTTTTGGCAAGATGAAGCGCCGCCGCAGTACTTGGCAAAAAGGGGACGCATATTGGGGCTAAGTGTTTCTGGTGTTGCATGTGCCCGTGGCGGGCTGCCCCTGCTGGAAGGGGTGGGGTTTTCACTGTCGGCCGGTCAGGCGCTGGTGTTGCGCGGTCCCAATGGCTGCGGCAAGACCACATTGCTGCGCACTGTGGCGGGGTTGCAGCCGCCGATTGCGGGCGAGATCACATCTGCGCCCGACTCCATCGCGTATGCGGCACATGCAGACGGGTTGAAAACAACGCTGAGTGTGGCCGAGAACCTGACTTTCTGGGCAGCGATTTACGGGACGCGTGGCATTGATGCCGCACTTGAGCAGATGAACCTGCGCGCGCTTGCGGGCCGTGCGGCGCAGAATTTGTCCGCAGGGCAGAAGCGGCGTCTGGGGCTGGCGCGGCTGATCGTCACAGGGCGGCCCGTCTGGGTGCTGGACGAGCCGACAGTGTCGCTGGATGCCGCGTCCGTTGCGTTGTTCGCGGGTGTTGTGCGGGCGCATCTGGGCAAGGGGGGCATGGCGCTTATGGCCACCCATATTGATCTGGGCCTGCCAGAGGCAGAGATCCTTGACCTGACGCCGTTCAAGGCGGATTTGCACCAAACCGGCAGTGGCCATTTTGACGAGGCATTTTTGTGACAGCATTGTTGATCCGTGACTTGCGCCTTGCCTTTCGTGCAGGCGGGGGCTTCGGGCTGGGGCTAGCGTTCTTTTTGATCATAGCGGTTCTTGTCCCGCTGGGGGTGGGGCCAGAGCCGGATATTCTGGCGCGGATTGCCCCGGGAATTCTGTGGGTGGGCGCGCTGCTGGCGTGCCTGCTGTCGCTGGACCGCATATTCGCGCTGGATTATGAGGATGGATCGCTGGATTTGCTGGCAACGGCCCCTGTGCCGCTGGAAGGGGTTGTGTCCATCAAGGCGCTGGCGCATTGGCTGACGACGGGCCTGCCGCTGGTGCTGGTGTCGCCGGTGCTGGGGCTGCTGCTGTATCTGCCGCCCCAGGCCTATGGGTGGCTGGTGCTGTCACTGGCCCTTGGCACACCGGCCCTGTCGGTGATTGGCACATTCGGGGCGGCACTGACTGTGGGGCTGAAGCGTGGCGGGCTGTTGTTGTCGCTGCTGATCCTGCCGCTGTATATTCCGACACTGGTTTTTGGCGCCGAAGTTGTGGCGCGCGGTGCGCAGGGGCTGGACGTCGGCACACCAGTGGCGCTGTTGGCGGGCATCACGGCGGGGGCTGTGGCATTATTGCCCTTTGCATCTGCCCTTGTGATCCGGATAAACCTTCGGTGAAGGGCTGCGCGACAGTCTTGAGAGCGACCCCAACTGAGGATAGGTGAGCGTTATGGCATCGCTTTGGGAATATGCGAACCCGCTGAAATTCATGCGCACCACGGACTGGCTGTTGCCGGTTGTGGCGATTGCGGCTGTGGTGACAACCGCGACAGGCTTGATATGGGGGTTTTTCTTTACGCCCGATGATTTCCGGCAGGGGTCCACAGTCAAGATTGTGTTTCTTCATGTGCCTGCCGCGATGATGGCCATCAATGCATGGGTCATGATGCTTGTGGCGTCGCTGGTCTGGCTGATCCGCAGGCACCATGTCAGCGCGCTTGCGGCCAAGGCTGCGGCCCCCATTGGCCTGACCATGACCTTCATCGGGTTGCTGACCGGTGCGGTCTGGGGCCAGCCCATGTGGGGGACATGGTGGGCGTGGGACCCGCGGCTTACATCTTTCCTGATCCTGTTTTTGTTCTATCTGGGATATATCGCATTGTGGTCCGCGATTGACGACCCTGATACAGGCGCGGACCTGACAGCGGTGCTGTGCCTTGTGGGGTCGGTGTTTGCTGTTTTGTCGCGCTATGCGGCGTTGTTCTGGAATCAGGGACTTCATCAGGGGGCGTCCCTGTCGGTTGCGCCCGGAACGCGGATGGATTGGGCATACAAGGCGCCGCTTTATGTCAGTATGGCGGGCTTTGGTTTGATATTCGTGGCGCTTGTTCTGGCCGGTACACGCACTGAAATCCGTGCACGCCGCATGAAGGCGCTTGTTGCGCGTGAAAGGATGGTTTGATGCCTGATCTGGGACGCTATGTGATGGAAGTGTCGCTGGCCTATCTGGCCTCTCTCGGGCTGATTGGGGGGCTGGCGTTGTGGTATTGGTTGCGCGGGCGCGCAGTGCGCCAGCAACTGAATGAGGTTGAAAGCCGAAAGGTCGGAAATGGGTAAATTTAGACCATTGATGTTTTTGCCACCGCTGCTGTTTGTGGCGCTGGCGGCATTGTTCTGGTTCGGAAATATGCGCGATGACCGCGAAGCCCTGCCTTCCGCGCGAGAGGGGCAGGAAGCCCCGGGGGTGATGTTGACCCAACTGGGCGAATTGCCGTTATTCGACGATGGCACGCTGCGCGACGGAGAGGTCAAGCTGGTCAATTACTGGGCGTCATGGTGTGCGCCGTGCCGTGCGGAACACCCGCTGCTGGAAGAACTGGCCGAGGAAGTGCCCGTCTATGGCATAAACTACCGTGATCAGGCTGATCGTGCATTGGATTTTCTGGATGAGCTGGGCAATCCTTTTGCGGCCAGCGGGCAGGATGCATCGGGGCGTATGGCGCTGGATTGGGGCCTGTATGGTGTGCCTGAAACCTATGTCGTTGCCGGTGACGGAACGATTATTCTGCGCTTCGCCGGACCGATTACGCGCGATGTCGTGGCGAACCGTATTCGCCCCGCAATGGAACGGGCGGCGGCGCAATGACCATAACCTACGGGCTGGAACCTGATCTGGGTGTGGATGAATTCGCGCATGCCCTGCAGGCGTCCGGACTGGCGCCGCGGCGTCCGTCTGACATGGCGCGGCTGGATGCCATGCTGCGCGGTGCGCAGATCATCGTCACGGCCCGCGATGAAGGGCGGCTAGTGGGCGTGGCGCGGTCCATCACGGACTGGGCCTATTGCCTGTATTGTTCTGATCTGTGCGTGGACAGTGCCTATCAGGGCAGGGGCATTGGCAAGGCGTTGCTGGCGCAGACCGCCGACGCGGCCCCCGCTGTCAAAACCTGTCTGCTGCTTTCCGCGCCCGGTGCCGTCAGTTTTTACGAGGCTGCGGGCTTTCGCCGGCATGAGGGGGCATTCGTTTTTGCGCAGCGGGGCTAGTGCATGTTGCGCAAAAGTGGGAACCGGTTTTGAGCTTATGGAACATTCAAAACAAACAAGTTTGAGCATGTCGCGCGCTTTCTTGCGCGAACACCATACGCGCTTGATAAAGACGGATGGTGTGATCATTCCCGCACGATGAAGGGGATCACCTCTCGGGTGGGGCCGACTGTCAGGACCAGTTCCCAGCGGCCCGGTCGTGTCATCTGACCTGACCCTGACCACGCGCCTGTGCTGTCCGTACCTGTGTCCAGCGTAATTTCTGATCCGCCGGTGGGGCGCAGTTGTGCGTGCGGGTCCTGTGTTTCCGCATGCTCGACTGTCACGTCGACGCGATACCCGCCATCAATGGCCACAGCGGTGCGGATTTGCGGCTGTATCTCGACCGTGTGCAGCAACAGCGTCTGGTTCGCCCCCACAATCGGTAACGGGTCGCGCACGAAGAAGGTGACCGACGCCATAAGTACAATGAACCCCAGCACAAGTGCCAGAATGGACAGGGCAATGACGCGGGTGGACATGGTGGGCATCTCTTTTGCGTGGGATGATGCTGCTGACTAATCCGCCCTCGCCATGACGTCAACCGACAGCATTGTGACAAAAAGCCCCCGACCGCACGGGCCGGGGGCTTGGATGTCTTGTTTCACCGGAAAGGTGGGGTCAGGCGGATTTTGCCAGATCGCGCAGCACATAATGCAGCACGCCGCCATGTTCGACATATTCCTTTTCAATGCCGGTATCGATACGGCATTTCAGGGTGATGACCTTCTCGGTGCCATCTTCATAGGTGATGGTGCAGGGCACTTCGGACAATGGTTTAAGATCGCCTTCCAACCCGCTGATGGAAATCGTTTCCTGACCGGTCAAGCCAAGGGTTTTCCGGTTGTCATCGCCAGTGAACTCAAACGGAATGACGCCCATACCCACAAGGTTGGAGCGGTGGATCCGTTCAAAGGACTGCGCGATCACAGCCTTGACACCCAACAGGTTGGTGCCCTTGGCGGCCCAGTCACGGCTGGAACCTGCGCCATATTCCACACCGCCGATCACAACCAGTGGCGTGCCTTGTTCCTGATACGCCATGGACGCGTCATAGATGGACGTCTGCTGCCCGTCCGGCCCCTTGGAGTAGCCGCCTTCGACCCCTTCGAGCATTTCGTTCTTGATGCGGATATTGGCGAATGTGCCGCGCATCATCACTTCGTGGTTGCCACGGCGCGACCCGTAGGAATTGAATTCACGCACGGGCACCTGACGTTCGGTCAGGTATTTGCCAGCCGGTGTTTCGGCCTTGAAGCTGCCTGCCGGGCTGATGTGGTCCGTGGTGATCATGTCGCCCAGAATGGCCAGAATACGCGCCCCTTTCAGGTCGGAAATGGTGCCTGCTTCGGCCCCCATGTCGCGGAAATAGGGCGGGTTCTGGATATAGGTCGAAGACGCTGGCCAGTCATAGGTTTCCGAATCCGGGGTCTGCACAGACTGCCATTTTTCGTCACCTTTGAAGACATCGGCGTATTTCGACATGAAGGCATCGCGCGTCACGGTGCGTTCGACCAGTTCGGCAACTTCCTTCTGGGTGGGCCAGATGTCTTTCAGGTAGACATCCTTGCCGTCGGGGGTCTGCGCGATCGGGTCTTTGGTGATGTCGATATTCATGTCACCGGCCAGCGCATAGGCCACCACCAGCGGCGGGCTGGCCAGATAGTTCGCGCGCACATCCGGGCTGATGCGCCCTTCAAAGTTGCGGTTGCCCGACAGGACCGAGGTTGCGATCAGGTCGTTATCGTTGATCGCCTTGGAGATTTCTTCCTGAAGGGGGCCGGAATTGCCGATACAGGTGGTGCAACCATAGCCCACAAGGTTGAAGCCGATGGCGTCCAGATCCTCTTGCAGCTCTGCCGCTTCCAGATAGGCCGACACGACCTGAGAGCCGGGCGCGAGCGAGGTTTTCACCCAGGGCTTGCGGGTCAGACCCAGCGCACGCGCCTTGCGTGCCACCAGACCGGCCCCGATCATCACATAGGGGTTCGATGTGTTGGTGCATGACGTGATGGAGGCAATCACCACCGAGCCGTCGCGCAGCGTGTAATCCTCGCCGTCCACCTTGGCGGTTTTGCGCGGGTCTGCCGGTGCGGTGGGGGCAGGGCCTTCGTCTGCCATTTCGGCGGCTTCTGCATTTGTTGCGGTGCCGCGATATTCGGACACGACATCAAGGAATTTCTGCGCAGCCTGATCCAGTGCCGTGTGGTCCTGCGGACGCTTGGGGCCGGAAATGGCGGGAACAACCGTGCCCATATCCAGTTCCAGCGTGTCGGTATAGACGGGCGCGTAATCCGCCCCGCGCCAGAAGCCGTTTTCCTTGGCATAGGCTTCGACAAGCGCCACGCGGTCCTTGTCGCGGCCGGTCTGTTCAAGATAGCGCAGCGTTTCCTGATCGATGGGGAAGAAGCCGCAGGTTGCGCCGTATTCGGGGGCCATGTTGGCAATGGTCGCACGGTCGGCCAGCGGCAGGTGGTCCAGCCCTTCGCCATAGAATTCGACGAATTTTCCGACCACGCCCTTGGCGCGCAGCATCTGCACGACTTTCAGCACCAGATCGGTTGCGGTCGTGCCTTCGACCATCGCGCCGGTCAGTTTGAAACCGATCACTTCGGGGATCAGCATGGAGACAGGCTGCCCCAGCATCGCGGCCTCTGCCTCGATCCCGCCGACACCCCAGCCCAGCACGGCCAGACCATTGACCATGGTGGTGTGGCTGTCCGTGCCCACCAGCGTATCAGGGTAGGCCACGGTCTCGCCGTTCTGGTCCTCATCGGTCCAGACGGTCTGGGCCAGATATTCAAGGTTCACCTGATGGCAAATACCGGTGCCCGGTGGCACAACGCGGAAGTTGTTGAACGCCTTTTGTCCCCATTTCAGGAAGGTGTAGCGTTCGATATTGCGTTCATATTCGCGGTCCACATTCATCTGGAACGCACGCGGGTTGCCGAATTCGTCAATCATGACCGAATGGTCGATCACCAGATCGACGGGGTTCAGCGGGTTGATTTTCTGCGCGTCGCCGCCCAGTGCCTTGATCCCGTCGCGCATGGCCGCAAGGTCCACCACCGCAGGAACGCCGGTAAAGTCCTGCATCAGCACGCGGGCCGGACGATAGGCGATTTCACGCGGGTTCTTGCCGCCATTCTTGCCCCAGTCCGAAAACGCCCTGATGTCGTCCAGCGACACAGTCTTGCCATCCTCGAATCGCAGCATGTTTTCCAAAACGACTTTCAGGCTGGCGGGCAGTTTCGAGAATTCGCCCAAACCCGCTGCTTCGGCGGCAGGGATCGAATAATAGGCAATGGTCTTGCCGCCCGCGCTTAGGGTTTTGCGCGCCTTCGCGCTGTCTTGTCCAACGATTATGGTCATGAGGTGGCCTCCCTCTAGGGGTTGAAGGGTTTTGCTGACTATGCATTTGCCCTATCACAGGCTTTCGTTCAAGGGTGAATACGCGTTTTTGTATACCATTGTGCACAAAATATGTTTTCCTTGAGGGAGTGTCGCCTTTAGGTCATGTTTCCAGTTCCTCTCAAAACCTTGATTGGCGCGATCTTCCGGACATGGTTAGATCAGCCCTGCTTGTGAAACCGGAAGGGAAGAATATGCGAATGGCGCCGCGTCCGAGGGAAGCCGCTTTTGCACTGGTCGGGGTGGTCATGGGATCTGTTTCCATTGCCAATGCGCAGACCAACCCCGTTGTCGTAGAGCTTTACACATCGCAGGGTTGTGCCGCATGTCCGCCTGCCGATGTTGTCCTTCAACAGCTTGCCGGGCGCGACGATGTTATCGCGCTGGGGCTGCATGTGGATTACTGGGACTATATCGGATGGGCCGACAGCTTTGGCCAGGCTGCGTTCAGTTCGCGCCAGCAAACCTATGCGCGCAAGAACGGTCGCGCATCTGTCTATACCCCCCAAATGATTATCGGCGGCCGGGACGAGGTGAAAGGCTCCGCCTCTATGAAGGTGATGGGGCTTATTCAGGACCATCTGGCAGAAATGGCCGCAGGGCAGCAAATCACAGTGTCCATTACGCCTGCCGGGAACGGGCAGGTGCGTATTGACGCGCAATCGCCCTTTCCGTTGAAGCCCCCCGCAGATATCCAGCTTGTGCGTTATCGCAATACCGCTGATGTCGAGATTACAGGCGGCGAGAATGAGGGCCGCCAGATCACCTATCATAACATTGTCACGCATTGGGATGTGATCGGGCAATGGGACGGATTGGAACCGTTCAAACAGGATGTGGCACTGGACGGCTCCGGTCCGGTGGTGGTTCTGGTGCAGGAACGCGGGCAGGGGCCAATTCTGGCGGCTGCACGCCAGCGTTGAGCGCGCAGCGCAGGGAATAGCCTGTCATGCAGGCCCCTTGATGAATGGTGTTGTCGCAAATCTGGTAGTGCCACAGGGCGGAATGCGGGTATTTGCGCAACATCTGCGCGGATGCCACAACGCGAATCGCTTTTAATTATGTGCCTGCGGGCATAGTGTCACCTGCAGTTTACGGTTCAGGAGTAAGGCACAGGTGCGCAGTATCGACCGATATCTTCTGGTGCAGCTGCTGACAGTCTTTGCCTTCTTCTCGCTTGTGCTGATTTCTGTCTATTGGGTGAATCGCGCCGCGCGCCTGTTCGATGCCATTGTCGGCGATGGCCAGAGTTTCTGGATATTTCTGGAACTTTCCGCGCTGACATTGCCGAATGTCATTCGTGTGGTGCTGCCACTGTCGGCATTTGCGGCGGCTGTGTATGTTGCCATGCGCATGACGCGCGATAATGAACTGGTGGTCTTGCAGGGAACGGGGCTGTCTTTTGTTCGGATGCTGTGGCCCGTGGCGGTCTTCGGGCTGGTGGCAGCCGTGATGCTGGCGTTCCTGATGCATGTGCTTATGCCGCTGTCACGGATGCAACTGGCCGAACGGCAGGTGCAAATCGCCGAGAATATCACCTCTCGGCTGTTGCGCGCTGGCGAGTTTTTGCAACCCGCCGATGATATCGTGGTGTTCGTGCGCGATATCACGCCGGAAGGGAAGCTGCTTGATGTCTTCTTGTCGGATGCGCGCACAGCGGGCACGCGGGTTGAATATAATGCCAGCTCTGCGTTGCTGGTGCCGGGGGTGCAGGGGCCGACACTGGTATTGCTGGACGGTGTGGCGCTTATCTATCGTGAAGGGGCGGACCGGTTGGGCACGCTTAGTTTTGATGAACTGACATTCGATATTGGCGGCTTGGTCGGTCCGGCGGGGCGGCGCGCGGATGTGCGTGAACTGCCCACGGCAGACTTGCTGTCCCCCGATCCGGAGGCATTGGCCGAGCTTCGGATTTCGATTTCCGAAGTGCGTTTCGAACTTGCCAGCCGTTTTGCCCAGCCCCTGCTGGCGGTCATGACGTCGCTGATCGGCTTTATTGCGATCTGTCTTGGGCAATTCAGCAGGCTGGGCGCGTGGCGTCAGGTTGTCGGCGCGATTATTGTGCTGGCCCTGATCCAGCTGGCCAGCAATGCAGCGTCCGGATTTGCGTTGCGCAATGCCGCGCTGGCATGGCTTGCCTTCTTGCCAGTGGGGCTGGGCGGCGCTGTGGTGGGGGTTATGCTGTGGTGGGCCAGTCGGGCGCGGGGGCGTGGCTGGACCGCGCGGGCGCAGGCAGGGGGCGCGGCATGACGCTGGACATGTATCTTATCCGGCGGCTGCTGGCCGCGTGGATCATGGTATTGGGTGTGTTCGTCGGCATGCTGTTGCTGCTGGATATGGTCGAGCAGATGCGCAGGTTCAGTGGCGAGTCCGCAGGGATCGCGCAGATCTTGCGCCTGTCCGCGCTGAATACGCCCGAAGCGTTGTATGAAATTGCCCCCCTGGTTCTGATGCTGGCTGCGATGTGGGTGTCGCTGGCATGGTCGCGCAGTTCCGAATTTGTGGTGATACGGTCCGCGGGGCGGTCAGTGCCAAGGTTGATCCTTGTTCCGGCAATCGTGTTTTTTGCATTAAGCATTGCGTTTGTTGCCGTGATGAACCCGCTGGTGGCCAGCACCACGCGCGAATATTCGCGCGCGCAGGCCCAGTTGCAAGGCGACTCCGGCAGTGCGGTCATCATCAGCGGGCAGGAAGTGTGGTTGCGGCAGGCCGATACACTGGGCCAGACGGTCATATACTCGCCCCGCGCCGAAGATACCGGCACGGTGCTGCATGATGCGACTTTCCTGATCTTTGATGCCGATGACGGTCTGTCGCAAAGATTGCGTGCCGTGCGGGCAGAATTGCAGCGCGGGGCGTGGTCGCTGTATCAGGTCAAGCAATGGAACCTGTCAGATATAAACCCAGAACAACAAGCCACGCTTTCGGCGCAGCTTCAGGTGCCCACCGACCTGACACCAGAGCAGATTCGGGACAGTTTCGCGCAGGTGCGCACTGTGCCCCTGATGCAGTTGCCGCGCTTCATCGCTGCCCTTGAACGGGCGGGATTTGCGGCACTGGAACACCGGATGCGGTTGAATATGGAACTGGCCCTGCCGGTTCTGATGACAGGGATGATGCTGTTGGCCATGGGGATGTGTATTCATCATGCCCGCGCGGGCGGGGCAGGAATTCGGGCCCTGATAACGATTCTGGCTGGATTCACCCTGTTCTTTCTGCGTAACTTTGCACAGGTTTTGGGGGAAACCGGACAGGTGCCTGTCATGCTGGCCGCGTGGGGGCCGCCTGTTGCGACATTACTGCTTGCAGTGGGACTGCTGCTGAATCTGGAGGAAGGCTGATGCCTTGGGCGTGCCCGCACCTTGCCCGGAAACCGCGTGCTTGCGCACGGTCGTGGCTTGCTGCGCTGATGGTCGCTGGCGGCCTGCTTCTTGCATCGCCGCAACCGGGGATCGCGCAATCCCAAGGGCCGGAAGATGGGTTTGCCACCCTTGTTGCCGACAGGCTGTATCTGGACGGGCCGAACCGGCTGATTGCCGAAGGCAATGTCGAGGCCCTGTCGGGCCAGACGCGCTTGCGGGCAAGGCGTGTCATCTATGACCGCCAGACAGGCGGGCTGCACATCGAAGGGCCGCTGACCCTGACCGATGGGGACAGCGTTCTGGTGCTGGCCGATGCGGCTGAAATGCAGGACGGGTTTCGCCGCGGGTTGATCCGTTCGGCACGGGTGGTGCTGGACCAGCAACTGCAAATCGCCGCCACTCAGGTCGAACGTGTGGATGAGCGTTTCACGCAGATGGAAACGGTCGTTGCCTCGGCCTGTGAAATATGTGCCGAAACCCAGACCCCGCTTTGGGAAGTGCGCGCGACACGCGTGATCCACGATCAGGAAGAAAAGCAGATCTATTTCGAGAATGCCCAGTTTCGCCTGTTCGGCCTGCCGGTCGCCTATTTGCCGCGTCTGCGCATTCCCGATCCGACGCTGGAACGGGCGACAGGGTGGCTTAGCCCCGAATTCGTGGTGGATACCGGCCACGGGCTGGGGCTGCGCGCCCCATATTTCATTGCGATTTCGCAAGATAAAGACCTGACCGTCACGCCATTTCTGGGCACGAAGGGCACGCGCGCGCTGGAATTGCGATACCGGCAGGCTTTCGCAACCGGCATGCTGGAACTGGGCGGCTTGGTCGCGCGCGATTCCATTCGCCGCGGGTCCACCCGCGCCATGGGCTACACGCGGGGTCAGTTTTCCGTTGGGCGCGGGTATGAATTGTCCTTCAACCTGATCAAGGTGTCGGACCGGCCGCTACTGGGCGATTATGACAGGTCCGAATCGCAACTGACATCCGACATAACGCTGGAACGTGTGCGCCGCGATGAATACATCCGGCTTCAGGCCTTGCATTTCCGGTCGCTTCGTCTTGTCGATACCAACAGCCAGTTGCCCAATCAGGTCGGGCAGGGCGTTTATGAACGCCGCTTCGACATGCCGGGCCTTGGGGGCGTCGGGGGCGTGCGATTCGAGGTGCATGGCCATGAACGCCGCAGGCCGCTGGCACCGGATGTGAAATCGGTGGCACGGTTCAGCGCCGATCTGGACTGGCGGCGCGATGCGGTGCTTCCGGGCGGTGTTCTGGGGGCTGTGGGCTTCAATCTGGGTCTGGACCATTTCGAGATATCGCCCGCCGCCGCGGGTTTTGCGCGATCCACCACGCGCGCTGTGCCAACCGCCATGGCAGAGTTGCGCTGGCCACTGGTGCGGGCCACCGGCGGCGGGGCAAGCCATGTCATAGAACCGGTTGCACAGGTCATTTGGGGGCAGGACCGTATTGACGCGCTGCCCGCCGATATCAGCAGCATGCCGGAACTGGACGAAGGCAACCTGTTCACCCATAGCCGGTTTGCCGCGCGGGACCGGCGCGAAATGGGGCTGCGCGCCAATCTGGGCGTAAGCTGGACACGGCACGACCCGCAAGGCTGGTCCAGCACCCTGATGCTGGGGCGTGTCTGGCGGCAGCGCGACCTTGGCCAGCTCTCGCCCGACTCGCCACTGGCGGGGCGGCGTTCGGACTGGTTGCTTGTCAGTTCACTTGATACCGATCAGGGCCTGACGCTAAGCAACCGTGCACTGTTCAATTCCGACCTTCGGCTGTCGCGCAATGCCCTTGAACTGGACTGGAGCACGCAGGACTATTCCATTTCCACGACGTATATGCATATCCGCGCCGATCCTGCCGAAAACCGCCCTGCCAAAGCTGCCGAATGGTCACTGGACGGGTCGCGCGCCCTTGATGAGTTCTGGACCGCCAGCGTGAACTGGCGCTACGACATCGCGCGCAACCGCGCGGCGCGTCTTGGGGCAGGGCTAAGCTATGAAAACGAATGCTTGCGTATGGAAATGGAAGTGGAACGCAGATTCGCCTCTGCGACATCGTCCAGCGATACGACAAGCTTCGGGTTAAGTATCGATGTTTTGGGTGTTGGCGGGAACCCTTCTCGGGCGCGGCGCACATGTTCAGGGGGATGACCACCATCAAGGGGACCAGACCGCACTGCGAACAGGCCGCAATATTCCCCGAAAGCCTATCGCAGCACATGGATGACAAACCCTTGGTTGTCATGTATGCCAACACCTAAGCGACAATAAAATTTACAGACCAACCGAACGGACCTGACCTGATGCGTTTTATCAAATCTTCCATCGTTTCGCGGCTTGGCATTGTGATGATGCTGTGTGTCGGGGGCATGCTGTGGGTGGCGTCCACTGCCCAGGCACAAGGCATGTTTTCACCGGCCCGCAAGGTCAATGACCGGATCATCACGAATTATGACGTCGCCCAACGCGTGGCGTTTCTTGAATTGCTGAATACAGGCGCTGCCGATATGCGCGAGGAAGCGTTGACACGGCTGACCGAAGAAGCGGTGCAACAGGAGTATGCGCGCCGTCAGGGCATTCGTGTAACCAGCGACGAGGTGGCCGAGGGGATGGCAGAATTCGCCGCCCGCGTGGAGCTGAGCGTGGAGGAGGTTCTGGACGTAATGCGCGAAAGCGGTGTCGATGCCGAGACATTCCGCCAATTCGTGACCGTTGGCCTGTTATGGCGCAAGGTAGCCGAACGTGAATTCCCCGGTGTTGTTTCCGTGACCGACAGTGATGTGGCGCGCGCACGCGATGTGGCCGCCATTCGCGGCACAACGCGGGTTCTGGTCTCCGAGATATTCCTGCCCAGCGATCCGGAATTCGCCGATGCCGTAAGCCAGATCATGGAAATGATCGAGGCCGCGCGCACAGCCGAGGAATTTTCGGCCCTTGCGCGGGAATTCTCGCTTGCGGGGACGCGCGATCAGGGCGGGCGTCTGGACTGGATGCCATTGGAAAACCTGCCGGGTAATATTGCCGCGCCGCTTTCTGTCGCCAGCCCCGGCCAGATTATCGGCCCGTTGGAACTCAGCGGTGCATTCGCCTATTTCCAGCTTCGCGCAAGTGACAGCACCCGCGATATTCCCGCCGATCAGATCGAGCTGACCTATAAGCGGCTGTTGTTGCCGGGCGGGCGCAGCCAGTCCAACCTTGACCGCGTGGCGCGTATCAGTGCGGGGGTGCGCAGCTGCCCTGAACTGGGCGGCTTTGCCAGAGATCTGAGGGATGAAGCGCTGAGCGAGGTTACCGACCTGCAACGCAACATCCCGCAATCCGACGCAGTAGAGCTTGCGCGTCTTGATCGCAACGAAGTGTCAGCCAACACGGTCGAGGGGAACAATCTGGTCGTGCTGATGCTGTGCGCACGCGAACTTCAATTTGAAGACCGCCCAAGCGACAGCCGCCTGAACGACATATTGTTTGACCAGCGCATTGGCCGCATGGCTGATGTGAAATTGCAGGAACTGGTCGCTGACGCGGATATCCGCGAATATTGATATCACGTCCGGTTCCCGCCCGGTGCTTTGCAAGGGTCGCGAACCGGGGGCTGGACGCATAAAAACAAGGGCCGCATGTTGTCATGCGGCCCTTGTTTTATGTCTCCTCCTCGGATGAACGCGCACCGCGTTCGCGGTAGGGGGTCGTGTTATAATGCGCACGGTAGCATTTTGAAAAATGCGAGGGCGAGGTGAACCCCGAGGCCAGCGCCACGTTAATCACACTCATATCTGTTTGCATCAGCAGGTTGCGGGCGCGTTCCAGACGCAGTTCCGTGTAATACCGTTTCGGGCTTCGGTTCAGATACCTGCGAAACAGGCGTTCCAGCTGGCGGGTGGACATGTCCACCTCCTCGGCCAGATCGGCGGGGCTGATCGGGTCCTCGATATGGCTTTCCATGATTTCGATGACGCGCGCCAGCTTCGGGTGGCGCACGCCAATGCGTGCGGGGATCGACAAGCGCTGCGTATCGCGATTCGTCCGGATGGATGAATAAATCAGCTGGTCGGCCACTGAATTGGCCAAGGGGCTGCCGTGTTCATTGGCGATCATCGTCAGCAGCATGTCCAGCGCTGCCATACCCCCCGCAGATGTCACGCGCGTCCCGTCAATCACAAAAACGGACTTTGTCAGGTCGATTTCCGGAAAATCCTCGGCAAAGCCGGTGTGGTTTTCCCAATGGATGGTCGCGCGCCGGTTGTCCAGCAAGCCCGCTTTGGCCAAGGCCCAGCCGCCGGTGCAGATGCCGCCGATAATATTGCCATAACGTGCCCTTTTGCGCAGCCATGCCAGAATCGCGGGTGTGGTCGCGCGTTTTGCATCGACCCCGCCGCACACAATGACGACAGATTCCTTGTGCAGGTTTTCCATGCCGGTTTGCACCGTGACCTGCGTTCCGTTGGAACAGGTCACGGGTTGGCCGTTCTCGCTGATCAACTGCCATGTGTATAAGGTGCGCCCTGCAACCCTGTTTGCCAGCCGCAACGGTTCAATCGCGGCGGCGAATGCGATCAGCGTGAACCTGTCCAGAAGCAGGAAAGCAAAATGGCGCGGTGTCATATCGGATGGTTTGGCTTTTTCCGATGGAATACCTGATGCAGGGGAATGTGTTTTCGTAGGGTTCGCCATCTTGGGTGCTGTATCATTCGTGATGGATATCGCAGGACACAATCAGCTTTCATTCAGTGTGACAAGTCCAATCGTGTTTGCATACCTGGCCCTGCCTTCGTATAGATGCACCTGCGGTGCGACCGCTAACACATCGGATCAAGAAAAACCGGAGGGTGCCATGACCAATGGCTGGACGAAATCAACCTGGCGCAACAAGCCCCGGATCCAGATGCCCGATTATCCGGATCAGCAGGCGCTGGCCGCTGTCGAAGGGCAGCTGTCGAAATACCCGCCGCTGGTATTCGCGGGCGAAGTGCGCGCATTGAAGCGCAAGCTGGGCGCCGCCGCCAAAGGCGAGGCCTTTTTGCTGCAAGGTGGCGATTGCGCCGAGAGTTTTTCCGAATTTACCGCCGACAGCATCCGCGACACATTCAAGGTGTTGTTGCAGATGGCCATCGTGCTGACCTACGGGGCAAAAGTGCCGGTGGTCAAGGTCGGGCGCATGGCGGGCCAGTTCGCCAAACCACGCTCTGCGCCTATGGAAACTGTGGGCGGGGTGGAACTGCCCAGCTATCGCGGTGACATCATCAACGGGTTTGATTTTACCGCCGAAGCCCGCATCCCCGACCCGAACCGCATGTTGCAAGCCTATACACAGGCGGCAGCCAGCCTGAACCTGTTGCGCGCCTTCTCCAAGGGGGGGTATGCCGATATGCACCGCGTCCATAACTGGACGCTGGGCTTTGCCAGTGGCGACAAGGCAGAACGCTACCGCGAAATGACCACCCGTATTTCCGACACGCTGGACTTTCTGACGGCTGCGGGCATCACATCGGACACGAACAAGGATCTGGCCGAGGTGGATTTCTTCACCAGCCATGAAGCGCTGTTGCTGGAATATGAAGAAGCGCTGTGCCGCATCGATTCCACCTCGGGTATGCCGGTGGCGGGGTCCGGGCATCTGATCTGGATCGGGGACCGCACCCGCCAGCCGGATGGGGCACATGTCGAATTCTGCACAGGGGTTCAGAACCCGATCGGCCTGAAATGCGGGCCGTCCCTGACAGCGGACGACCTGAAGGCGCTTATCGCGAAGCTGAACCCCGAAAACGAGGCGGGACGCCTGACATTGATTGCGCGGTTCGGTGCGGGAACTGTTGGCGACCATCTGCCGCGCCTGATCAAGGCGGTTCAGGAAGAAGGGGCGAATGTGCTTTGGACCTGCGATCCGATGCACGGGAACACCATCAAGTCCTCAACCGGATACAAGACACGGCCGTTTGATTCGGTTTTGCGCGAAGTGTGCGAGTTTTTCGCGGTGCATAACGCAGAAGGCACCATTCCCGGCGGCGTCCATTTTGAAATGACCGGCAAGGATGTGACGGAATGCACCGGCGGCCTGCGCGCTGTGTCCGACGAAGACCTGTCGCAGCGCTATCACACCGCCTGCGACCCGCGCCTGAATGCCAGCCAGTCGCTGGAACTGGCGTTTCTGGTGGCAGAAGAACTGGTCGGGCGGCGGAACAAGCTGGCCGCAGCAATCTAGATTGCGTTGCGCAAAATCGCCTTCAGGTTCTGCGCATCCCGTTTTGACATGAATAAAGGCGCTGAACCTTGTGTTCCAGCGCCTTTATTTTACTGGCCGCAGCCGTGACCGCGGTTACGCCTTGCCGCCCTTGATCACGCGCAGGAAGGGGGCTTTTGTCAGGGACATGTCCGGTTCGGGCTGAACTTCCGGGGCGGCCAGACCAAACCGGCGCGGTGTGCGGCCAATGTCGCCTTCATGCCCTATAACGCCCAGAATGCGGCAAATCTGGCCTTTGCTGTCGCATAGGGGCATCATCGCCAGCATGCCATCCAGCGCGGGCCTGCCCAGTCCTGTTTCGCCCTGCAGGGACAGGGTGACGCGCGCGCCGCGGCTGACTTGTTCGCAGGCCAACATGATTTCTTCGCGGGCTGGGCCGGAAAACAGGGTTGTCAGGGGCATGCCGCGCATGTCCAGTCCGGTCATGTCCTCTATGTGGTGGCCGATGATGCGCAGGCGTGCAACCCGTGGCGTGACCAGTTCAGCCAGAAACACATGTGACAGAACGTCTGACAGCGCGCGCGCATCAACCAGTATGCGGTCGGGGGCCTGTCCTGTTTTGGGCAGGGACGCCCAATAGGCGCAAACGCGGCTGATCATCGGAAAACGCGCTTGGTCCTGTGTCGCGCCCGAAGGCGTGGCATGTGTTGGTGTGAATGCAGATTCGGTCATCGGTCTACCTTTCAGATCGGCGGAACTTCGTTGTGCAGCGTGGGGCGGGGCCAGAATTTCCTGCTTCTGCGGATTTCATATTCTGGCTACATGTCTTAATAAGGCATGAATAGCGCAGATTTTTCCCAATTTCTGCCACAATTTGCCTAGATGGTTAACGCGCGTGCCGCAGGCAAACATTTCTAAGGGCTGCACAGGCATTATTTGCAAGGAACAACCCATGTATTCGATGACTGGTTTTGCCGGCAAAACAACTTCAGTGTCCGTTGACGGATTTGACCTTAACCTTGAATGGGATATCCGTTCGGTAAACGGGCGGGGGCTGGACATACGCGTGCGTGTTCCAGAAGGTATTGGCTTTATTGAGAAAAAACTGCGCGACCGGCTGGCTGAATCCGTGGTGCGGGGCAATGTGTCGGTCACATTGAAGGCAGGTTTCCGCGGGGCGGCGGCCATTGGAATGATCGACCATGCCGTGCTGGATTCCGTGCTCTCGGGGTTGACGGCTGTCACTGCCAAGGCGCAGTCGATCGGGGTGCAACTGTCGGCACCAACGGCGCTGGACGTGTTGGGATGGCGCGCGGTGCTACCTGCCGGACATGATTTTGCCGCATTTGATCAGGCGAATCTGGGCCGGATTGTGGCGCAAGACTTCGAGGCGCTGTTGCAGGACTTCAATCTTATGCGCCATGATGAAGGGCAGAAACTTGGCCAGGTCATTGACAGAATGCTTGACCAGATTGCCGCCCTGACCACTGCCGCGCGCGACATCTTGCCCGAACGCAGGCTGGCACTGGCAGAATCGCTGCAAAAAGCCGCCGCGCATGTGCACGACGCCATGCGTCCGGATGGCGTGCGGCTGGAACAGGAACTGGCGCTGATTGCGATCAAGGCCGATGTCACCGAAGAACTTGACCGGCTTGATGCGCATTGCGCCGCAGCAAGGGAATTGCTGCAAAAAGACGGGGGTGTCGGACGCAGGCTTGATTTTCTGACGCAGGAATTCAACCGCGAGGCCAATACCCTGTGTTCCAAAGCCCAGCATATCGGACTCAGCAGGATTGGACTTGAACTAAAAGCCGTGATCGATCAGATGCGCGAGCAAGTTCAAAACCTGGAGTAACCACAATGTCACGACGCGGCCTGCTGATCATCCTGTCCTCTCCTTCAGGTGCAGGGAAATCAACTTTGGCCAAGCGATTGATGCTTTGGGACCCGTCCATCCGGTTTTCGGTATCTGCCACCACGCGCGCCCCCCGACCGGGCGAAGTGGACGGGAGAGAGTATTACTTCCGCTCGCGCGAGGAATTCACCGCGATGATTGCCAGCGGGGACATGCTGGAACATGCTGAAGTGTTCGGAAATTACTACGGATCGCCCAAGGGCCCCGTCGAACAGGCCATGAGTGAGGGGCGCGACACCCTGTTCGATATTGACTGGCAGGGCGGGCAGCAAGTGCGCAATTCGTCCTTGGGCAAGGATGTCATTTCGATCTTTGTGCTGCCGCCATCGATTGCGGAACTTGAATCGCGCCTTCGTGGCCGTGCGCAGGACAGTGATGACGTGATCGCCGGGCGCATGCAAAAATCGCGCGATGAAATCAGCCACTGGGCCGAATATGATTACGTTCTGGTCAATGACGACCTTGATCAGACAGAACAAGCCCTGTGCCGTATCATCGAGGCCGAGCGTCAGCGCCGCGACCGCCAGCCGTGGCTGAACGAATTTGTGCGCACCCTGAACACCGAATTCGAGGCCCGCAAACCCTGAGATTGCGCATCTGCCCGCGCCGCCCTGTGTGGATTTCATGCCAGCGGTGAGAAATTACGCAAAGCGTGGGGTGAAAATGTAAATTAAATTGCCGCGATCTGTTTACGATTGGTTATCATCTTTGGGCTAGTGTGCGTATTGGGCAAACGTAGGTTTTCAAGATGCTGATTTTTCCATTGGTGGTTGCAGTCGTGACGGCTTTTTGTGGCGCTGTATTTGTGCTGCTGGCCGGGTATGGTGTGGTCTGGGCCTTTATCGGCTATAGCGTGATAGGCAGTGTCAGCTTGTTGCTGGCGTCCCTGATGGTTGCCGGCGTTGACGGGCAGCGCTGCAATGGTTCACACGGCGGCGCGATCTGACGCGGTTCCAGAAGCGCCGATCTGCGCTGCCGGTGTTGTGTTGAAACGGACACGCAGCGCATTGTCGGTTTCAATATTTATCCGGTCTGTCAGTGGCAGTTGAAACCGCCCTTGACCGTTTTGCATTTGGTGATGTCGTGCTGCATACTACAGCAAACATCTGACCAAGGCAGGCCATCATGCAAAGTGACATTACGACCCGCAAGGCGCTGGCGCGTTCTCAGGCGGGTATGCGCAGAAACGCCGCGTTCCTGTCCGACCAGTCAGGGCGCGATGTCGCCGCTGCAACAACTGCGTTTCGTCAGCTTCTGGAGGCACGGTTCGGCGCCGGATTGCCAGAAATCGTGTTGGCCGGATATATGCCGATGCGGTCTGAAATTAGCCCCTTATCTATTATGCAGGGGCATTCTGGTCCTGTATGCGTGCCGGTCATCAAGGGGCGCGGCCAGCCGCTGGAGTTTCACAGATGGACTGTGGACATGCCGATGGTGGAAGGAACCTTCAAGGCGCTTATCCCTGCGCAACGTGACCCCTTGACGCCTGCCGCGCTGATCGTGCCGCTACTGGCCTATGACAGCAACGGCTACAGATTGGGGTATGGCGGCGGTTTCTATGACCGCACATTGGAAAAATTGCGCAAGGCCGGTCCCGTGCTGGCCGTCGGGCTGGCATTCGATGCGCAATTTTGCACGGATCTGCCGCTGGAGGAAACTGACCAACAGCTTGACGCCGTGGTCACCGGCAGCGGCGTTGTGTGGTCAAAGTCGCAGTAATGCCAGCGAGGGGGCGGGGGTGGCGAACAGCTGGCTTCTTGGCCCGTCGCGGCCCTTATTCCGCGCCGACAACGCGCTGAAAGGCCTTCTCGTCATCATCCAGATCGTCCGGCGTTACGGGCGTCAGTGGAAATTCTTCCTCGGGCAGCCCTTCGCGGGACAGCAGCACCGCGACGGGGCGCGCCGCGGGTATGTGCGAACACACGATCATGACCACAACCATGAACGGCACCGCCAGAAACATGCCGGGTATGCCCCAGACAGCGCCCCAGAATGCCAGTGAAATGATGATCCCGAAGGATGACAGGCGCAGCGTTTTGCCCATCAGCATGGGGTCAATGACATTGCCCAGCAGAAACTGCGCCATACCCGCCAAAACAAAAATCAAAATAGCCGTAGAGGGTTCTGTCACCTGAATATAGGCCACCAGCGTAACAATAAGTGTCGCAATGATGGAGCCTACAGAAGGAATGAAATTCAGCACAAAGGTCAACAACCCCATTGCGGCCGCGAATTGAAGGTCAAAGACCTTCATAATCAGGAAGACCACAACGCCGGTCACACTGCTGATCAGCGTCTTTACCAGAAGATAGCGGTTCACCCGCCGGATGATCGACCCGATGATCGCATTCACGCGCTGCGCCTGTGCCTTATGGGTCATCAGGTTTTCCAGCTTGGTGTCGAACCAGACCCGTTCGGCAAACATGAACCCGACAAACAGGATAATCAGCACAGACTGGCTTAGGATTGTGCCGGCCTGACCGGCGGCAGACCGCAAATAGCCCGAGATTTCGATACTGCGCATGGTTTGCAGGACGGATTGCTCCACATCCTCGCCCATCCATGAAAACATCTGCGCAATCGCGCTTTGTGCGTCATCGGTATAGGACAATGTTGTGGTCAGCACCGTGTTGATCTGCGAAATCACCAGCCCCGCCAGCGTCAGCAATCCGGACGCGATCAGGAACACTGCCGCGACCGAGGCAAGCCAGTTGGTGATCCGGAAATTGCCCAACCGCAGACGCGAGATTGAATTAATGGCATCCGACGTCAATGAAAACAGGATGATTGCAATCGCCAGTGCAATCAGAATGAACTTCGCCTGCACCAGCAGGAACAGGATCACCGCAAAGGCAATAATGCCCATCAACCATGTTTGCAGCCTGAATTTTTCGCCGAATGTCAGGCGGCTGACGGTCGATACGCGAGAGTTTTGCGGTTGGTCTGGCATCTGGTCCTGAATATCTGACGGTGCGGCACGATTATCTGTAACTATGGGCCTGAATGTGGCAACGCACAACCCCGCGCGCATGCCGTGCCGTTGCAAAATACCTGCGGCTTACGGGGTCGTGCGCAGGATATAGGCGGCGATCGCGTCCAGTTCCGCCTTCTCCAGTTGTTGAAGGCTGTGGACCACCGCCGCCATTGACCCGCCGACGACATCAAAATCCGGCGTGAAGCCGCTTTCAAGATAGGCGCTTATATCGAAATGCGTCCAGTCAAAATCCGGCCCCGCGATTGCCGGAATGCGCCCCTGACCGGACGGGTTGGGGGCGCCCAGCATCCATTGGCTGGTATCAAGTGCACCAAGGGCGTTGCGCGGCGTGTGGCATTCTGCGCAATGCGCCAGCGCTTCCGACAGGTAGCGCCCGCGCGCCTCCACCTCGGTCAGGTCGCCGGTGATTGTCCAGCCATCGTCCAGAAACAGCGTTTTCCACAGCCCGACACTGCGCCTTATGTTGAACGGAAACGCCAGATCATGCGCGCGTGACGGCGTGGCGTCAGTGGGCAGGGTGGCCATGAACGCGTATAAATCGACAATATCCTGCGGGTCTGCCTTTATATACGCGGTATAGGGGAAGGCCGGATAATAATGTTGCCCATCCGGTGACACACCCGCCATGACGGCATTGACGAAGTCATCTTGCGACCACGTGCCTATGCCATGCGTGGGGTCAGTGCTGATATTCGGGGCATAGAATGTCCCGAAATCGGACAGGAATTCCCGCCCGCCTGCCAGGACCAGGGGGTCGGCATCCGGTCCGGGCGCGGTATGGCAGGATGCGCAGCCTGCCGCGTGGAAAACGGCCTCTCCGTTTTCTGCGTCGCCTGTCAGACCAGCCAGCCGCGCGGCCGAAACGGGTGCGGGCGCGGAAACCCACCACAGGGCCGCAGCGGCAGCCAGCCCGCCAATGGCCAACACGGCCAGAACCGGTTTCCTGCTTCGGGGTTTGGGGTCAGATGCGGTCATAATGGCAATGCATTCGGGTCTGTTTCAATTCCACGCCAGACCCCGCGCGACACAGCCACGCGGGTATATCGGTCCGGATACTCAAGCGGGGCCGCGTCAGCCGGCTTCCGCGCGATAGGTCTGGTGGCAGGCCTGACACGCCCCGCCAAGCGCGCCCACTGCCGGACGCAGCGCGTCCAGCCCGTCGCCTGCGACGGCTTGCACCGCCTCGGCGGCATCCTGCAAGGCACCAAATTTCGAGACAAAATCGTCAAGATTCTCCCAGATGGCGGGCAGGGCGCGTGTGCCCTCGACACTGTCGGAATCCGTGCCTTCCGGCCACAGACGGCTTTGGTCATGGCGTGTGATATGAAACAGGTTGTCGGCGGCGGTTTGCGCTAGATCGGCATCATAATCGACCCGTCCCTGCGCCATGCCGCCCAGAACGGCAAAATTATGGACGATCAGGTTGAACTGGCCCTGCCGCTGCCCGATTTCGGGATTTTCCTGTGCCAGGGCGGGCATGGCAAGAAAGCTGCAAATCAGGCTTGCGCCAAATACGGAACGTGGCTTCATGAATATCCCTCGGACTGGTTGACACTACCTGTGTCACCTTACGGGGCCGACAGCGAAGATCAACACACGGGCGCGTGATGCGCCCCTCAGGTGAAGCGCACCTTGCCAATATAGGGCAGGTTGCGGTTTCGTTGGGCATAGTCGATTCCGTAGCCCACCACAAATTCATCCGGGATCTCGAATCCGGTCCATCGGGCGCGAATGTCCATTTCACGCCGTGACGGCTTGTCCAGCAGCGCGCAGACTTCCAGCCGCGCAGGGCTGCGCGCCAGCAGCATTTGCAACACATGGCTAAGTGTGTAGCCAGTATCCACGATATCCTCGACCACCAGCACATCACGACCCGCAATCTTGCCGCTAAGGTCTTTCAGAATGCGCACTTCGCGCGATGACTGGGTGGAGCTGCCATAGCTGGACGCTTCCAGAAAATCGACCTCGACCGGCAGGTCGATTTCGCGCACCAGATCCGCGATGAACACGAATGACCCGCGCAGCAATCCCACCACAACCAGCTTTTCGGTTCCCGCAAAATCGCGGGTGATTTCGCTTGCCAGCTCCTCGACACGCGCCGCGATTTGTTTGGCGCTGATCATCTGGTCTATGACATAGGGTTTTTGCGTCATTTCGGCCTCTTGATTTTTCGGGCCGACTTTAGGACATGTGCACAACACAGAAAAGAGCGAACACATGCCCCAGCATCATGAACACCGCAATATGCCCTATACCGCGCAGCAGATTTTCGATCTGGTGGCTGATGTTGCGCGCTATCCTGAATTTCTGCCATGGACTGCCGCCGCACGCATCCGGTCGCGCAAACCCATCGAGGGCGGGGAGGAGATGGAGGCAGATCTGGTCATTTCCTTCAAGGTATTCCGTGAACGCTTTGGCAGTCGCGTCAAGCTGTTCCCCGAAAAGGGGGAAATCGACACTGCCTATATTGACGGCCCGTTCAAATACATGCTGTCGCGCTGGCAGGTGCAGGACAATCCTGCGGGCGGCTGCGTGGTGGATTTCCATGTCGATTTCGAATTCCGCAACCCCGTCCTGCAAAGGCTGATCGGCGTCGTGTTCGATCAGGCCATGCGCCGCATCGTGGGCGCGTTCGAGGCGCGGGCGAAGGCCCTTTACGGCTGATCTTGGGCGCGCAGGGCCTGCACCAGCAGGCCGAATGCGTGCGCAACCGTGGCCTGCCGGACATTTGCCCTGCCTGTTGGCCCAAACTCGACCGTTTCCACATGGGTGCCCTTGGCATCGGCCAACGCAAAACAAACCCGCCCTTCGGGCTTGTGGTCCGACCCGCCGGGTCCGGCAATGCCGGTCACCGCCACGGCCACGCCCGCCGCGGACCGCGCAAGTGCCCCTTGCGCCATTTCGCGTGCCACCTGCTCGGATACGGCCCCGAACGCGTCCAGTGTTGCGGGCTGCACGCCCAGCATCTGCATCTTCGCCGCGTTTGAATAGGTGACAAAGCCGCGATCCACCACATCCGACGACCCCGCAACATCAGTCAGCGCGGCAATGATCATCCCACCCGTGCAGCTTTCGGCGGTGGCAATCATGACCTTGCGCGCGCGGGCCGCGCGCAACACATCTTCGGCCGTGGTCATATCATCAACACCCCATGCGCAAGTGCGGCCAGCGCAATCACGACCACCGCCGCAAAGGCCCCTGCGATCACATCATCCAGCATAACGCCCAATGGCGTATGCAGCCGGTCGGCCCAACCCACAGGGCCGGGTTTCAGAATGTCGAATGCCCGGAATGCCACAAATGCCACCACCCAGCCCGGCCACAGGGCTGTGACTGCGACGCCCTGCATCATTGCCCCGATGGACACGGGCCACAACGCCAGCCACATGCCCGCCACTTCATCGATGACAATCTCGGACGGGTCGGGGTCGGCCATGCCGCGGGTTTCCTGAATGGTCACCCACCACCCCAAAAGGAAGGCCAGCACCGTGGCCAGTGCCAGCAGCCAGAACCCGCCCAGCACATGCAGCCCCCATGCCACCGGCAGCGCGGCCAGTGTGCCCCATGTCCCGGGTGCGGGCCGCAGCAGGCCCGCCCCGAAGAATGTTGCGATCAGACGTGTCATGCGCATCCCGCACTCCTTTTCATCTTGCCCCCAATACTCTCAGGGGGTGAATGGGCCGCAGGCCCAGAGGGGGCAGAATGCCCCTTCACGAACCTTGCCATTGTGCAACCTCACTGTGCAATCAGGCACGCGGTCGCAAGCGCTGCAATGCCTTCCGCGCGGCCGGTGAAGCCCAGCTTTTCCGACGTGGTTGCCTTCACGCTGATGCGTGCTGCATCAACGCCCATGATATCTGCCAGCGCGTGGCGCATGGCTTGGGCATGCGGGCCGATCTTGGGGTATTCGCAAATCAGGGTGACATCGCAATTTCCAATGCCGAAGCCCCGCGCGCGCGCAAGTTCCACCGCATGGCGCAGGAAAATATGGCTTGCGGCGCCTTTCCATTGCGGGTCGCTTGGCGGGAAGTGCTGGCCGATATCCCCGTCCCCCAAGGCCCCGTATATGGCATCACTCAGCGCATGCATGCCGACATCGGCATCCGAATGGCCCTGCAAGCCGCGATCATGGGGGACCAGCACACCGCACAGCCAGCAGCCATTCCCCGCACCAAAACGGTGCACGTCAAATCCGTTTCCAAGCCTGACATCCATCGCGCGTCCTGTCCCTTCGCCTGAAGCTGTCCTGTTGCGCAAAATAAAATCCGCACGCTCAAGGTCCGCAGGATATGTCAGTTTGAAATTGTCTTCGCAACCTTGGGTTATGACAACGTCATGGCCTGCCAGACGTGCAATCGCAACGTCGTCATCGGCAGGGCCGGTATGGGTGCGATGCGCGGAATGGATCGCCGCAAAATTGAACCCCTGGGGCGTCTGGGCGCGGTACAGCCCGTCACGCGCCACGGTCCCGCCAACACGCCCGTCCGACCCTTGCCACAAGGCATCACTGACAGGCAGCGCAGGGGCCGCTGCGGTTGCGGTTTCAAGGGCGGCAAGAACGCCGTTGATGACAGCGCCAGATATGAGGGGGCGTGCGCCGTCATGGATCAGAACCTTGTCGGGCGGGTCCGGTGTCAGGGCGTCCAGTGCCGCGCGGACGGACTGGATGCGCGTTGCACCACCCGCCACAATCTGGACGCCGCGCAGGTCCAGCGCGTTGGCGCGGTCAAGATCATCAGGGTGCAGCACCAGAACCAGCCGCGCCAGCCCGCTGTTGCGCAGCGCATCCAGCGTGTGGGCCAGTACGGGACGGCCCGAAAGCAGGTGCCATTGTTTCGGCAGCCCGCCACCTGCGCGGGTGCCCCGTCCGGCGGCGACAATAATGGCGGCAATAGCGTCGGTCATCAGCGGGCCTCTTGGTTGGTGCTCAGCTATAGGCTGAAGCAGGGGGTGCTGACAATCCGCGCGTTGGCGGATTGTGTGTGCCTAAATATTGTGCGCATGCTGAAATTCGCGTCACGGGGTGGGCCAGTTCGTTTGCGCTTCGTGGTCCATTGGGTGTATGGCGGCTGTAGAAACTCTGGACAGGGCGCATGACAGCAACCGACACACCATTTGACAAGATCACGCTGGCAGGCGCTGGCACAGGCGTGGACATAACACCGCCTGTTTTATTGGCGCCGCTGGCGGGAATTACGGATCTGCCATTCCGCCGCGTGGTGGCGCGGTTCGGTGCGGGACTGGTGGTGTCCGAAATGGTTGCCAGTCAGGAAATGGTGCAGGCCAAACCGTCGATGCGCGCGCGTGCGCGCAGCGAGCTGGGGCTGGGAGAGGCGCGCACAGCGGTGCAGATCGCGGGCCGTGATCCGCACTGGATGGCGCAGGCCGCCCGCATGGTCGAGGATGGCGGGGCCGAGGTGATTGATATCAATATGGGCTGCCCCGCGAAGAAAGTTGTGGGCGGTATGTCCGGATCGGCGCTGATGCGCGAACCGGACCACGCCTTGCGTCTGGTTGACGCGGTTGTGGGGGCTGTGTCCATTCCGGTCACGCTGAAAACCCGTCTGGGCTGGGATGATGATTGCCTGAATGCCGCGCAACTGGTGGGGCGCGCTGCTGCCTCGGGTGTGCGTATGGTCACCATTCACGGACGCACCCGTTGCCAGTTCTACAAGGGACGGGCCAACTGGCGCGCGATTGGCGATGTGGTGCGCGCCGCCGGTATTCCGGTTATCGCCAATGGCGACATTATTTGTGCGGATACGGCGCGCATGGCCTTGTCGCAATCGGGTGCGGCGGGGGTCATGGTCGGGCGCGGTGCGCAGGGGCAGCCATGGGTTCTGGCGCAGATTGCCGCAGATCTGTTCGGGCAGCCGCACCCTGTTGTGCCGACAGGTCGCGCGTTGGTCGATCTGGTTGCCGCACATTATGAGGATATGCTGGCATTCTACGGCATTGCGCTGGGCATGAAGGTCGCGCGCAAGCATCTGGGCTGGTATACCCAGCAGGCGCAGGGATGTGCGCAGATCCGTCGCATGATCCAGACCTCGCACGATCCTGCGCAGGTTTTGGGGTTGCTGCCGGACGCATTGGTTCCGGTTGCGGATATGGGGCAGGCGGCATGACACCACCCGTCACCGGCGCAATCTGGTCCGCGCTTCCCCTGCCTGCCATGATGATCGGGTTGGTCAAGGGGCAGGAAACCATCGTAGACTGCAACCCCTCGGCCGAGCAGTTTCTGGGCCTGTCGCGGCGCGGGGTTCTGGACCGTGCGCTGACGCAGATCATGCAGATGGATGCCGCGCTGGATGTGGCGCTTGAACGCTGCCGCGACAATCGTGCGCCGGTGTTCATCAATGATGTGCATCTGACCATCGGCACCCGCACGCCGGTCCAGTGCGCCTTGCAGCTGGCGCTTATCGGCGACAGGCCTGATCTGGTCCTGATGCTGATAAACCCGCGCGAAATCGCGGGCAAGCTGGGGCAGGCCGAAGGCATACGCCAATCCGCGCGTTCAGTCATCGGCATGTCACAGATGCTGGCGCATGAAATCAAGAACCCGCTGGCAGGAATTGCAGGGGCGGCACAGCTTTTGTCCATGAACCTGCGCGCCGAGGATCGCGAACTGACCGACCTGATCGTTGAGGAAACCCAGCGTATTGTCAAACTCCTCAATCAGGTGGAACAGTTCGGCAACCAGCGGCCCCCCGATTGCGGGCCGGTCAATATCCATGATGTGCTGGAGCGCGCGCGCCGGTCCGCCGCCGTGGGTTTTGCCGCGCATATGCGCATCACCGACAGCTATGACCCGTCATTGCCGCCTGTCTGGGCCGATCCGGACCAGTTGCTGCAAGTGTTCCTGAACCTGCTGAAAAACGCGGCACAGGCGCAGCCCAAAGGCGGGCGCATCCGGATAAAGACCTATTTCGAGCAATCGTTGCGCGTGCGCGGTGGCCATGGCGAGGATGTGGCCCTGCCCATTCATATCGAGATTATAGATGACGGGCCGGGCCTGCCGGACGACATTGCCGGTGATGTGTTCGACCCGTTCGTGTCAGGGCGCGAGAATGGCACAGGCTTGGGGCTGGCGCTCGTGTCCAAGATCATATCGGCGCATACCGGCTGGATCAGCGTTGACAGCAAACCCGGCCGGACCGTGTTCCGGATTTCACTACCGCGCGCGCCGCAAGCGCCGCAACCGCCCAACCCAACGGAGTATGCCTGATGGACGGAACAGTCCTTGTCGCTGATGATGACCGCACAATCCGAACCGTGCTGACGCAGGCGCTGACGCGCGCCGGCTGCAAGGTGCACGCGACTTCCAGCCTGACTACGCTTCTGCGCTGGGTCGAGGAAGGGCGCGGTGATCTGGTCATCACCGATGTCATGATGCCGGACGGAAACGGCATCGAGATGATCCCGAAAATCAGTCAGGAACGCCCCGACCTGCCGGTGATCGTGATTTCCGCGCAAAACACCATCATGACCGCCATTCAGGCCAATGAGGTGGACGCGCATGATTACCTGCCCAAACCCTTCGACCTGCCGGAGCTGCTGAAACGGGCAGGGGCGGCGATGAAGAATCGCAGGCTTATGTCATCGACCGAAGTTGTGAACCGCCCTGCATCCGCCCCGCCCCGCGGCGATGTCCTGAGTATGGACGGCCTGCCGCTTGTCGGGCGCACACCTGTCATGCAGGAATTGTACCGGCTGATTGCGCGGGTCATCAATTCGGCCATGCCCGTATTGATAACGGGTGAATCCGGCACGGGAAAATCCCTGATTGCGCGCACCTTGCATGATTTGTCCGACCGTCGCGGCCAGCCCTTCATCAGCGCCACATCCGAAGATTTCCGGTCCCCCGACGGGGCGCAAACATTGCTGTCACGGGTGCGTGGCGGCACATTGCTGTTTGATGAGCTGGGCAGTTATGACGACGAGGCGCAGTTGCGCGCCGCGCGCGTTCTGGACATGGTGCAGGATGACGGCCCGCGCATTATGGCCACGGCGCAATCCAACCTTGCCAAAGCGCTGGCCGAAGGAAAACTGCGCGAAGATCTGTATTACCGCCTTGGCGGGGTCACGTTGAATGTGCCAGCCCTGCGCGAACGTATTGATGATCTGGAACCGCTGGCGCAGCATTTTCTGGGGCAGGCTGCCGAAGATGGCGCGATCCAGCGCAAACTATCGCCTGATGCGCTGGAACTTGTGCGTGCCTATTCTTGGCCCGGCAATGTCCGCCAGTTGCAAAATACCTTGCGCCGGCTGACATTGACGGGGGTGGAATCGTTGATTTCGCGCGGCGAAATGGAAGCGGCCCTGAAAAGCCAACCCAGCGCCGCAGCGATTGGCGCGAATTTCAGCGGCGAAACCCTGTCCGAGGCCGTCGCGCGGCATTTGCGGCGGTACTTTGACCTGCATGGTCAGGATCTGCCCCCGCCGGGCCTGCATGCGCGTATTCTGCGCGAGATCGAAACACCGCTGATTGAAATCGCGCTGGATGCGACAGGCGGCAATCAGGCGCGCTGCGCCGATCTGTTGGGAATTAACCGCAACACCCTGCGCAAGAAGATCACCGAACTGGAAATAGAAGTGTCGCGCAGGCGCAAATTGACATGACGACTGCGCGCTGCGCAGGACGCTGGCCTGTGCTGTCCGACTTTATGTGCCATTCGGTTCTTTGATGTAGAATTACCACAGTTGATGTGTCATTCTGGCCGCAACAGCGTTAAGCTGAATGTCAGGTCGGTGTTAATTCGACCACAGAATTGGTGGTAAGGTGCCTTGTCGGGACTGGATGTGACGCAAGAAACAGGGGCTTCGGGGCGCTTCGCACGCCTTTGGGATCAGCGGTTTTCAGCAGTTGCGACTGCATTGCTCATCTTGCTTGGGCCTGCCCTGGTCTTGTTGACGTTGCTTGCGCTTGGCCCGCTAAGTGAAAGCATCGAATCCAGTGGCCTGTTTCTGATACTGCTGGCGGATCTGGTCTATATCCTGATTGCGGCGGGGCTGGTGGCGGTTCGTGTCGCGCGGCTGATTGCCGCGCGCCGGTCCGACTCCGCTGGCTCCAAGCTGCATTTGCGCCTGTCAACATTGTTCGCGGCGATTGCCTTGGTGCCAACCATCACAGTTGCGGTTTTTGCGGCATTGACGGTGAATGTCGGTCTGGAAGGGTGGTTTTCCGACCGTGTGCAGCGCGTTGTCGGCGCATCTCTTGCCGCAGCCGAGGCGTATCAGTTTGAACAGGAACGCGACCTGCGCGTCGATACGCGTGAACTGGCGGAATATCTGGACACGGCGCGGCGTGTTTTTCCCTTCATGGATGAAGGGGATTTGCGCAATCTGTTGTCCGAAGGGCAGGCGGGTATTCAACGGGGCTTGCGGGTGGCGTTCGTCGTTGATGGCACGGGCGAGTTGCGGTCGCGCGGCGAGCGATCCTACAGGTTCAATTTCACCCCACCGGAGGCCGATGCGATTGTTGCATCGCGCGACGATATCGTCGTCATAAAAGACTGGCAAAACAACGAGTTTCGTGCCCTTTATGCGCTGAACAACTTTGTCGACCGCTACCTTTATGTCGCCCGGGAGGTTGACGGCGAAATCCTGTCACTTCTGGATGAAACACGCGAAACTGTGGCGCTGTATCAACAGCTTGAACAGGAACGCGGGCAGCTGCTGTTTCAGTTCGCGGCCCTGTATCTGGGTTTTGCGCTGATCCTGATTCTGGCGGCTGTGTGGTTGGGCCTGTCCTTTGCCGAACGCTTGGCGCGTCCGGTCGGGCGGCTGGCAGAAGCGGCGCAGCGCGTGGGCGGCGGTGATTTCAATGTGCAGGTCAGGCTGGCGCGCGGTGATGATGAAATTACGCTGCTGGGGCGGGTGTTCAACCAGATGACCACCCAGTTGAAAGGCCAGCATGAAGCGCTTGTTGAAAACAACCGCCAGATCGAAGCGCGACGCCGGCTGTTTGATTCCGTGTTGGGGTCCGTGACCGCAGGGGTTATCGGGCTGGACGCGCAGGGGCGGCTGGATTTCATTAACAAGGCTGGTGAAGCCCTGATCGAGGCGGACGCAGACCGCGCGCATGATTGCGCGCTGGCGGATGTGGTGCCCGAATTCGCCCCGTTGCTGGAACGCCTGCAAGGGGGTCCTGTCGCCCTTGGGCGCGTGCAGGAAGAAGTTCGGCTGTCCCGTTCGGGGCGACTGGAAACCCTGCTGGTGCGCGTGGCGGAACGGCGGCGCAGTGACGGGCGGCTGGAAGGGTATGTTGTCGCATTCGATGATGTCAGCGATCTGGTCAGTGCGCAGCGCATGGCCGCCTGGGGCGATGTGGCCCGTCGTATCGCCCATGAGATCAAGAACCCGCTGACACCGATCCAGTTGTCGGCCGAACGCATCGAACGGAAATTCGCGCGCAAGCTGGACACGGAAAACGCCGAAAGCCTGTCGCAGCTTACATCTGTTATTGTGCGGCAAACCAATGACTTGCGGCGCATTGTTGATGAATTTTCGCGCTTTGCGCGGATGCCTGAACCGGACCGCCGCCCGCATGATATTGTGGCGATCTTGCGTGACAGTGTGGTGTTACAGGAAAGTGGCCAGCCCGATGTGCGGTTCACGGCGGACCTGCCGGACGCCCCTTTGGTGCTGGACGTGGATGACACCATGATGGCGCAGGCCCTGACGAACCTGATAAAAAATGCAGGCGAGGCGACGCAGGCCAAGCGCGATGCGTCAGCGACCGCAGGCTATGTGCCGGAAATCCGCGTTGCATTGGCGCAACTGGATGCGGGCGTGCAGATCACGATTTGCGACAACGGGATCGGGCTGCCCGAAGACCGCGCCCGCCTGTTCGAGCCGTATGTGACAACCCGCGCCGAGGGGACCGGTCTTGGCCTGTCGATCGTGCGCAAGATTATCGAAGAACATGGCGGCACATTGCGGCTGGACGACGCGCCGGTGTTTGACGGCTGCGACCATCGCGGGGCCATGGCAGTGATAAACCTGCCGCTTCTGTCAAGTGCAGGACAGGACGGCACAGTTAGTGAAACAGTTTACAAGGAAGTTGGGGCATGAGTGACATCCTGATTGTCGATGACGAACGCGACATCCGCGAATTGATATCGGACATTCTGAAGGATGAAGGGTATTCGACGCGCCTTGCTGCGAATTCCGATCAGGCCATGGCCGAGGTGAACGCGAATGCGCCCGCACTTATGGTTCTGGATATCTGGCTGAAAGACAGCAAGATGGACGGGATTGACATTCTGATGAAGGTCAAGCGGTCCAACCCCGACATTCCCATCGTCATCATTTCCGGTCATGGCAATGTCGAAATTGCGGTCGCGGCGATCAAGCAGGGCGCCTATGACTTCATTGAAAAGCCCTTCAATATTGACAAACTGATGGTGGTGATAAACCGCGCGATGGAAGCATCGCGTCTGCGGCGGGAAAATCAGGACCTGCGCCGCCGCGATACGCATTCATCCGAACTGATTGGCGAAAGTCACGCGTTCCGCAACCTGTGCACGCAGCTGGAAAAGGTGACATATTCCAACGCGCGCATCATGTTCACCGGACCGGCCGGCAGTGGCAAGGAAGCGGCGGCGCGTTTTGTGCATGAGAATTCGGACCGCGCATCCGGTCCGTTTGTCTGTGTGTCCTCTGCTGCGGTGGAACCTGAACGTATGGAAGAAGTGCTGTTCGGGCGTGAAAGCGGTGATCGCGGTGTGGAACCGGGACTGCTGGAGCAGGCGCATGGGGGCGTTGTGTTCTTCGACGAAGTGGCCGACATGCCGTTGGGCACCCAGTCCAAGATTTTGCGGGTTCTGGTGGACCAGCAATTCACCCGTGTGGGCGGTGCCGATAAGGTCCGCGTCGATATGCGGGTGATGAGTGCGACAACCCATGACCTGACCGCATTGATCCGCGAAGGGCAGTTCCGTCAGGAATTGCTGGACCGGCTAAGTGTGGTGCCCGTGCGCGTTCCGGGTCTGGAGGAACGCCGCGAGGATATTCCCCTTCTGGCCACGCATTTCATTGATTTGTTGCATAAAACCCAAGGATTGCCGCGCCGCAGCCTTGAAGACGCGGCGCAGGCCCATTTGCAGACCATGCGCTGGCCCGGCAATATTCGCCAGTTGCGAAATGTCATCGAGCGTGCGTTGATTCTGGGCGAGGCATCTGCGCCGATCGGGCTTGCGGATTTGCAAAACGACAGCCGTACCCCGTCAGCAGACCATGATGACACGGCCAAGGTCATTCTGTCGGGCGCATTGACGGCGCTGCCGTTGCGTGAAGCGCGAGAGTTGTTTGAACGTGAATACCTGCTGTCACAAATCCACCGCTTTGGCGGCAATATCAGTCGTACAGCCAATTTTGTGGGGATGGAGCGGTCTGCCTTGCACCGGAAACTGAAATCCCTTGGTGTCAACACTTCTAAAAACGCAGGTTAGGGCGGGGATGCGGGGTGCGGGCCTGCGATGACATTGCTTGCATGCGCGCAGCAAGGCTGACAGAAGATGCTGTATGCGGCCACATCCTCTGGCCAAGCTGCGAAGGAGCATGCGCGCCATGAAAGTTATTGTCTGTGGTGCCGGACAGGTGGGGTGGCAAATTGCCCGCCATTTGTCGCGCGAGAAGAATGACGTCACCATCGTCGACAACAATCCCGCCCTTGTGCAGCGCGCAACCGACACGCTGGACGTGCAGGGGGTGCTGGGTTTTGCCAGCCATCCCGAGGTTCTGGACAGGGCAGGGGCTGCGGATGCCGATATGGTCATCGCCGCGACCTATTCGGATGAGGTCAACATGGTCACCTGTCAGGTGGCGCATTCCGTGTTCGGTGTCACCCGCAAAATCGCGCGGCTGCGCCAGCAAACATATCTTGAACGCCAGTATGCGGGCCTGTTCCGGCGCGAACATATGCCGATTGATGTTATCATCAGCCCCGAGCGCGAGGTGTCGCTGGCGGCGCTGAAGCGGGTGGCCTATCCCGGGGCGTTCGATGTGCATGAATATTTTGACGGCAAGGCGCTGTTGATGGGCATGACGCTGCATGTGGAATGCTCGGTTCTGAACACGCCCTTGCGGCAGTTGTCGGACCTGTTTCCGACATTGCGGGTAATGGTCGCCGGCGTGCGCCGTGGCAAGCGCCTGTTTGCCCCCGAACCCGAGGACCAACTGTTCGAGGGGGACCAGATCTATGTCCTGACGGACGCGCGAGATGTCAGCCGCTGTTTCGAGGTGTTTGGCAAAACCCAGACGCGGCAGGAACGGGTTCTGGTCATCGGGGGCGGCAATGTGGGGCTGAGTGTGGCCAGCATGCTGGAATCCCAGCCTGAACGCGTGCGCGTCAAGGTGATCGAGCGTGATAGGGCACGCGCCGAGAAGGCCGCCGATATGCTGGAGCGTTCGATTGTGTTGCATGGCGACGGGCTGGACGCGGATTTGCTGAACGAGGCGGGCATCACCAAGACGGACGCGGTTCTGGTCCTGACCGATGATGACAAGACAAACCTGCTGGCGGCCGTGCGCGCGCAATCGCTGGGCGGCAAGATGTCTATTTCGCTGATCAATGATCCCAGTCTGGTGCCGCTGGCCGATGCGTTGGGGGTTGATGCCTATATCAATCCGCGCGCGCTGACTGTCAGTTCCATATTGCGCCATGTCCGGCACGGGCGGGTGCGGTCGATCTATATGGTTGGCGACCGAGAGGCCGAAGTGATCGAGGCGCAGGTTCTGGGCACATCGCAGCTTGCGGATCGTGCGGTGCGCGATATTCCCTTTCCGGAAGGGGCGTTGCTGATCGGGGTGCTGCGCAAGGGGGAATTCCTGAAACCCACCGGCAGCATGATCCTGCGAGAGGCCGATCTTGTGGTGATTTTTGCCCTGTCAGAAGATGTGCCAAAGGTGGATGAATTGCTACAGGTCGCGGTCGAATTTTTCTGATTGTGACATATAATCAATGCCTTGTATCGGTTTCTTAAGGCGATATCGGCATATCTAGGGGGCGCGCATGGCGCATGGCTCGCGTGGGACCGTGATTTTGTTGGTGCTGGTGGCCGTAACCGCCGCGGCCATGATCGTGCCTGCTGCTGTGGGGTTCACCTTGCGCGAACATGAAAGTGCGCGTGCCTTCCTGTATTCCGCATTTCTGCTGGCCAGCTTTACCGCATTGATATTTCTGGCGAACAGGTCGCGCAGGTCAAGGGACCGGCTGATTTCGCATCCGTTTTTTGTGCTATCGGCCGCTTATGTGATCCTGCCGCTTTTGATGGCCATTCCCCTGACCGAGGCAGTGCCCGGACTTGGTTTTGCCGATGCATGGTTTGAAATGCTGTCAAGTTTCACCACAACAGGGGCCAGTGTGCTGGACGGTGCCGTGCCGCGCAGTGTGCATTTATGGCGTGCGGTTGTCGGCTGGTTGGGGGGGCTGTTCGTCCTTGTGTATGTGATTGCCATATTGGCCCCCATGAATATGGGCGGGTTCGAGGTGTTGGCGGTGCGCAATGAACGGCGCATGGAGGGGCCGGTGCTTAGCAAACCGCTTATGGACGGGGCTGCCAACAGCACGATCCGCGATGATACATTGCAAAGGTTGCGGTTGCAGATCGGGTTGATTGCGCCGCTGTATGCGGGGTTTACGCTTCTGCTATGGGTCGGGCTGTCGATGGCGGGGAACCCGCCGCTGGTGGCCCTGATCCTTGCCATGTCCACCTTGTCCACATCCGGCATCGTGCCCGGTGCGGGTTGGCAGGTCGCGCCCCTGTCGGGACTGACCGAAGGTATGCTGGCATTGTTCCTTTTGCTGGGCCTAAGCCGCACATTCTGGCTGGCCGGCGCACGAGAGCATGGCGCAAGGCTGAACATGCGGCAGCTGGAAATTGCCTTTGCGGCGGTGTTGCTTGCGGGGTTATGCGCGCTGTTTGTCCTGACATATGCCTTGCGCGCTGACGGGGGCGGGGCTGCGATATTCGCGCGCGAATTCTGGAGTGTTGCGTTCAACGGCCTGTCATTTCTGACAACAACGGGCTTTATCGGCAGCGGCACCGACTTGCGCGACGGGTTTTTCGCAGGGCCTGCGGGTATTGTGCTGTTGGGGCTTGCGCTGATCGGGGGCGGGGTTGCGACAACGGCAGGCGGGCTGAAGCTGATGCGCGTTTTTGCGCTGATGTGGCAGGCCAGATACGAGTTGGAGCATCTGGTCCACCCCGCAGCCGTTGGCGGGGACGGGGCACATATGCGCGGATTGCGCACCGAAGGCGCCTTTTCAGCGTGGTTGTTCCTGCTGATTTTCATTCTGGCGCTTGGCGGGGTTATGGCGGCGCTGACGATATTGGGCAAATCCATGGAAGATGCGCTGATCTATGCAGTGGCGGCGCTGACAACGACCGGCCCGCTGGTCCAGATTGCGGGGCCAATGGTGCTGACATGGGCCGAACTGGGGGATGCGCATAGGGCGGTTCTGGGGGTGGGAATGGTGCTCGGCAGGCTGGAATTCCTGCTGCTGCTGTCTGTGCTCTGGCCCAGATCCTAGTGTTTTTTCGATTTTGCAAACACTGCAATGCCTGTCAGGCCCAAGAAAATCACTTGAAACCCTTATTTGTGGTTCAACGGGTCTGGAAGTTTTCTGTCTGGCGTTTCATACTGTTGGCCATGGGGAGACGCGGCTCTCTGCGTAAAGCAACAAGCCCAGACAAAAAGGCAGACGCATGGCCAATGACAAACAGAACTTGCAAGATGCATTTTTGAACCATGTTCGGAAGAACAAGGTTCCTGTGACTGTATTTTTGATTAACGGTGTAAAGCTACAGGGCGTTATCACCTGGTTCGACAATTTTTGTGTGCTTTTGCGCCGCGACGGTCAAAGCCAGCTGGTCTACAAGCACGCGATTTCAACAATCATGCCGGGCCAGCCGATTTCCCTTTATGAAGGTGAAAGCTGATCGCACGCGCGCCGGTTGATGTGTCTGAACTTGGTGGCGAGGGGGGCATGCGTCCCACCCGCGCTTATGTGCTGCATCCCGATATCCGGACAGTAGACCGCGGTCGGCTGCCCGAATACGCATTGGGCGAAGCCGAAGCGCTGGCCTATGCGCTGCCGGGGCTGGATGTTGTCGGATCAGAAGTGGTGCGCCTGCCCAAGGCGCATCCGGGTTTGTTATTCGGCACTGGCAAGGTTGACGAGCTTGGCACCAGAATGGGGGATCTTGATGTCGATCTGGTGCTGATTGACGGGCCGGTAAGCCCCGTGCAGCAGCGCAACCTTGAACGTGCGTGGGATGTCAAACTGCTGGACCGCACGGGCCTGATCTTGGAAATTTTCGCCGACCGCGCGCGCACCCGCGAAGGGGTGTTGCAGGTGGAACTGGCCGCGCTCAGCTATCAGCGGACGCGGCTGGTGCGGGCATGGACCCACCTTGAACGCCAGCGTGGGGGACTTGGCTTCGTCGGTGGTCCGGGGGAAACCCAGATCGAGGCGGACCGCCGCGCCATTGACGAACAGATGGTGCGTCTGCGCCGCCAGTTGTCAAAAGTGGCCAAAACCCGCGACCTGCACCGCGCTGCGCGCCGCAAGGTGCCCTTTCCGGTGGTCGCACTTGTGGGCTACACCAATGCGGGCAAATCCACCCTGTTCAACCGTCTGACCGGCGCGGATGTGCTGGCAAAAGACATGCTTTTCGCCACGCTGGACCCGACCATGCGCGCGGTCACATTGCCCACCGGCAAACAGGTGATTGTGTCAGACACGGTGGGCTTCATATCGGACCTGCCCACACAGCTTGTCGCAGCCTTCCGCGCGACATTGGAAGAAGTGCTGGAGGCCGATCTGATCGTGCATGTCCGCGATATCGCACATTCCGAGACCGAATCGCAGGCGCAGAATGTGCGCTCGATTCTGGCCGATCTGGGGGTGCGCAAGGAAACGCCGCTGGTCGAATTGTGGAACAAGTCCGATCTGCTGGAGGGCGAGCAGGCCGAGGCCGTCAAAAACCGCGCCACGCGCACGGACGCCGTTTTTCTGGCGTCTTCGGTTACGGGGCAGGGCCTTGATGCGTTTTTTGACGCGATCACGGTCATACTGGACGATGTGCGCCATTTGGAAACGCTGACACTCGGGTTTGAACAAGGCCGCGAACGGGCGTGGTTGTTCCAGCAGGGTGTGGTCGAGAGTGAAGTGCAGACCGATAAGGGAATCAACCTTCAGGTCTTGTGGACCGACCGTCAGAAGCGAAATTTCCGCGATTTGCTAAGGGATTAGCAAAAGTTGACGGATTTCAATGAATTGCAACCTGCGGGTGTGTCATTGTGTCCGGATTAAGGCATGGTTAACCAATTGTGGCAGCTCTGCCATATTTGGTTAATTTTTCGTCAATATTCATCCCGTTTCTGCCATGTTTGCACCCAAGCCTGACCATAGTTAACAGCGATACCTGCAGCATGAAGTGTTGCAAGGTGCCGTTATGAGTTTCCATCGCCATATCATCGCAGAAACCAAAATCTCCGACGCCGCAGATGCGGGATCGGTTTTTCAGGCACCCGCCATGGCCGTGGGTGGCCCTTCTGATACACGGTTTGAAACCCTGTTTACCCTGATCCGTCAGACAACAGGCGCAACGCATGTTTTTGCCCAATTCAACGGCGATGCGCCGCAACCTGTGCCTGCCGGTCATGCCTGTCTGGAAGCGCCGCTTCTTCAGAATGCGCAACGCATCGGCACCCTGCGCGCCTTCGCGGCCAGCTTCGCGCCAACGGCCCAGCCATTGCTGGACAGTTTTGCCGCATTGGTCGTGGATCACGCCATGTTGTGGACACAGGCGCATCGTGATGCGCTGAGTGGCGCGATGACGCGCCGCGCCTTCACGGATGATGTGTCGCGTGCCGTTTCCGAATCCCGCCGCAATGGCGCGCAATACAGCCTGATCATGTTTGACCTTGATAACTTCAAGGCGGTCAATGACCGCTATGGTCATGCCGCAGGCGATGCGGTGCTGCGCGCCGTAGGGGCCGCCGTTCAGGCAGAACTGCGCCATGAGGATCGTTTCGGCCGTCTGGGCGGCGAGGAATTTGGCGTCCTGATCGCGGCAGATGCAGATACCGCCCTTGAAATTGCAGAGCGCGTGCGCACGGCGATTGAAAAAGCGGTTGCACCGGAATGCCCGCATGTCACTTTCACGGCAAGTCTGGGTGTCGCCGCGTGTGATATGGAGTGTGACACCGTTGAGGCGCTGATGGCACAGGCAGATTCGCGCCTTTATGCAGCCAAGGCGGCAGGGCGCAACACGGTGCGCGGCACCAAAGCCTTCAGCCGCGTGCTGCATATCAACTGATAGCCCGCCATCTTGTCGGTGGGGCACCTTATAGGCCGGGGCAGGGCGCAAACGGGCCATTCCCGATGGAAAATCCGGCACTGCGCGCCGCGCGCCAGCCAGAATCGCCTCTGACAGGTCCGCGCAGCGTCCCTATTCCGGTATTGTGACAGGAATTTTCAAGGTTTTCTAATTTGGGGCTTTGATTGCCTGCTGCTAATCCATAAATGGAATGTGTAGACACGCGCTGTCATGCTGTTAGCATGGCCGGAGGGAGAAAATCATGCTCAATAATATTGGCCCGGCGGGCTTTATCATCATCGCAGTTGTTGTTCTGGTCCTGTTCGGGCGCGGCAAGGTCAGCGCCCTTATGGGCGAGGTTGGCAAGGGGATCACGTCCTTCAAGAAGGGGCTGAAAGACGGTTCCGAGGAACTGGACGACAAATCCGGTGACGCGCAACACACAGCGCGCGACGTCACACCTGACGCCGAACACGAAAAAGACAAGGCCTGACCACGCAAGCGCAGCAGCGCAATGACGTAACGTACAGGGGCCGGTCGCGCCTGTGTGCAGGGCGTGCAGGGGGTGTTTGATGCTGGATATAGGCTGGACAGAACTGTTGGTGATTGGCGTTGTCGCGCTGATCGTTGTCGGTCCGAAAGACTTGCCAAAAATGTTCCGGACCCTTGGCCAGTTCACGGCCAAGGCCCGCAACATGGCACGCGAGTTTCAGCGCGCCATGGATGAGGCCGCGGATGAAAGTGGCGTCAAGGATGTCGCGCGCGACCTGCGCGGGATGACCGACCCCAAGAAAATGGGCATGGATGAGCTGGACAAGCTGAAGAACTGGGACCCGATGAAACCCGACAGCCCCGCAAAGGGCAAAACAGGCCGCACCCCTGCCGCAGATGCCAGCCGCAATAAGGATGAGGACGAGGCCGCATTGGACCAGATCGCGCAAGAGATGGAAGAGGTGCGCCGCGAACGTGCCCCGAAGCCGGATGCCGCAGCTGCGCAACCTGCCGGCACAGACGCGGATACCAGCGCCCCGGCCACAGCCCCAACCACAGATCCGGCACCCAAAGCCTAAGGGACGCCGCTTGAGAGCATGACATGACAAAATCCCCTGCCAAGGATGATATCGACGATCAAGGCGCGCCACTGATTGAGCATCTGGCGGAGTTGCGGTCACGGCTGATAAAATCCGTGCTGGCATTTGTGGTTGCGATGCTGGCCTGTTTCACCGTTGCAACGCCGATCTTCAATTTCCTGACCGCGCCGCTGTGTTCCGCCCTTGCAGATCGCGGCCAGAATTGTGACCTGATTTTCATAAGTCCGCAGGAAGGGTTCTTTGTCGCGATCAAGGTGTCCCTTCTGGGGGGCTTCATGGTGGCGTTTCCAGTGATCGCCACGCAAATGTGGCGCTTCGTGGCGCCGGGCCTGTATCGCTCCGAGAAGGGCGCGTTTTTGCCGTTTCTGGTCGCGTCCCCGTTCATGTTCCTGCTGGGGGCGTCATTCGCATTCTATGTTGTCACGCCGCTGGCCTATAATTTCTTCCTTGGCTTCCAACAGTTTGGCGCCACTGGCGAGGCGCTGGATGGGGGGCAGGCCGCCGCGCCCTTGTCGGTGGTTTTTCAGGGCTCCGCACAAGAGTATCTGAACCTTACGATCAAGTTTATTGTGGCCTTCGGCTTGTGTTTCCAATTGCCTGTGCTGCTGACACTTATGGGCAAGGCGGGGCTGGTGTCCGAGGCGGGGCTTCGGTCCGGCCGCAAATGGGCGATGGTCGGCATTCTGACACTGGCCGCACTGGTCACCCCGCCGGATGTGATTACCCAGATTATCCTGTTTGCAGTCGTCTACGGCTTGTATGAAATTTCCATCTTTCTGGTCGCCCGCGTGGAGCGCAAGCGCAACGAGCAACTGCGCCGCGAAGGTCTGCTGGACGAGGATGACGAAATATTCGCCGATGAGGTCGAGGAGGAGAAATGACGCTTCCGCCATTTGTCCTGCCGTCAGAGGCCAAGATTTCCGAAGAACCTGCCTCTGATCTGCGCCGTATCGCCGAAGCGCTGGAACGGCTTTCGCCTGTCGCGGATGCGCAGCCCGATTTCGGCGCGGCAGATGCCTTTGTCTGGCATGTCGGCCCCGACCATGTTCAGCCGGTCGCGCGGGTAAACCGCGTGGCGCTGGATTTGTTGGTGGGGATCGGGCGTTCGCGCGATACCTTGCTGGCCAATACAGTGCAGTTTGCGCGTGGCCTGCCTGCGAATAACGCGCTGTTATGGGGCGCGCGCGGCATGGGCAAGTCGTCGCTGGTCAAGGCGGTGCATGCCGCTGTGCTGGAACAGGTGCCCGACTGCGCGCTGAAACTTGTGGAAATCCAGCGCGAGGATCTGCCGTCGATCGGGCGGTTGATGGCCCATCTGCGCAAGGCGGATGCGCGCTTCATCCTGTTTTGCGATGATCTGTCCTTCAGCCATGATGACCAGCATTACAAGTCCCTGAAGGCCGTTCTGGATGGCGGGGTCGAAGGGCGGCCGGACAATGTGGTGCTGTATGCGACATCGAACCGCCGCCACCTGATGCCGCGTGACATGATCGAGAATGAACGCTCCTCGGCGATTTCCCCGTCGGAAGCGGTTGAGGAAAAAGTGTCCCTGTCCGACCGGTTCGGCCTGTGGCTGGGGTTCCATCCCTGCGATCAGGACGAATATCTGGCAATGATACAGGGCTATTGCACCGCTTACGGGGTTCACATCGACCCCGCGCGCCTGCGCGCAGAAGCCATTGAATGGCAGGCCACGCGCGGCAGCCGGTCTGGCCGCGTGGCGTGGCAGTTCTTCACCGACCTTGCAGGGCGCGAAGGTGTGCGCATCTGACGGGATTTAGCCCCCGATTTGGTGTGCAGGACCGGGAAACATAGGACCGTTCCGACTGTTGCGATACATCGGGCAGTTCACAAGGTCTGCGCCAACGGTGGGCCGCGGGACGGCCCGCTTATGTCGCAGCGGACTTGTGGACTTTGCTCTGCCCCCCGAGAGACACAGCATGCCCTATGCGGCGGCGTCAAATATCCTGTCGATCATCACCTGATTGCCGCGCGACATTTCCAGCGGACAGGCAAAGGTCGCGCCCGTCTGCGCGGATGCTTCAAAGGCTTCGATCATCAGCGCATATTGATTCACCGCGTTGAAATGCTGCGTTGTGATACGCCCGTCAGCATCGCAGAAATCAACACGGCAATCCCCGTAATTCGGCCCGTTGAACGGCGCGTTCAGCGCGATCCAGCCATCTTGGCCGTGGAACACCATCTGCTGGCGCCGCGCCTGCATCATGCCGCAATAAAACGACATGGTGAAATCCGCAAAATCAGCCCAGACACGCGCAAAAATATCGACACCGTTCTGGGTGCGGATATCGGCGCGCAGCCGGTCCGGTTCCATGCCGGTTGTCATGCGCGTTGCGATGCAGGGGTAAACCCCTACATCCCGTATACCCCCGCCGCCCATATCGGCATTGTGGCGGATATTGCCCAAATCGCGGTTGGTATAGGTGAAACACCCCTCGACATGTTCCAGCTTGCCGATGGCCCCTTGCGCCATCAGATCACGCGCCAGCGCCCATTGGGGGTGGTGGGCCACCATGAAGGCTTCGGCGATCAGCTTGCCAGTGGAATCGCGTGCCGCGATCAACTGGTCAATGTCGCGCGCATGCAGGGCAATGGGCTTTTCACACAGGACATGTTTGCCTGCCTGCGCGGCCCTTAGCGACCATTCGACATGCAGGTGATTGGGCAGCGGAATATACACAGCATCGACATTCGGGTCCGCCAGTAGTGCGTCATAGCTGTTGTGAACCCGCAACCCCGGTGCCAATGCCTGAAACGGTGCGGCGCGGGCGGTGTCGCGCGTGGCCACGGCCACCAGTTCCGCGCCCTTCGCCAGTTGGATGGCAGGCGCGACATCAGTTCGGGCGATCTTGGCCGCCCCCAGAATTCCCCAGCGCATGGTTCGATCCTTATCCTGTATGTGTTAGCGCGACCATACAGCCGAAACCCCGCGACACAAGGGCTTCGCGGGCATTGACGCCCGCGCGCCTGCGGCGTAGGGCAGGGACAGCAACAAGGACGGACAAGATGAACCTGTTTTCCGATATTCGTGCGCTGGTGCTGGACTGTTTGCAGGCCATGGTCGCTGACAGTGTGTTGCCGCAAGGGCTTGATTTCAGCAATGTCGCAGTCGAGCCGCCGCGCGACCCCGCGCATGGGGATATGGCAACCAATGCCGCAATGGTGCTGGCCAAACCCGCCGGACTGAAACCGCGCGATATTGCACAAGCGCTTTCGGACGCGCTGATGGCAGATGCGCGCATCGACAGCGCTGATGTCGCGGGACCGGGCTTTTTGAACCTGCGTCTGTCGCCTGCGGTGTGGCAGGGTGTTGTCGGCACGGCGCTGGGTGACGGGCTGGCGTTCGGACGCTCGGATATGGGGCAGGGGGTTCGGGTGAATGTCGAATTCGTATCGGCCAACCCCACCGGCCCCATGCATGTGGGCCATACACGCGGCGCAGTTGTGGGCGATGCGTTGTGCAACCTGCTGGCCTTCGCGGGCTATGATGTGACGCGCGAATATTACATCAACGATGGCGGCGCGCAGGTCGATGTTCTGGCGCGTTCCGCGTTTGAACGCTACCGCGAGGCGCATGGCCTGTCGCCTGAAATTGCCGAAGGGCTGTATCCCGGCGAATACCTGATCGAGGTGGGCGAGGCGCTGAAAGAGGAATTCGGCGACAGGTTCCTTGACCAGCCGGAATCCGTCTGGCTGGACACTGTGCGCAATTTTGCCACTGACCGGATGATGGGCATGATCCGTGCGGATCTGGCCGCGCTTGGGGTCAGTATGGATGTGTATTCTTCTGAGAAGGCGTTGTATGGCACGGGCCAGATTGAAACCGCCATTGAAAAGCTGAAGGCGCAGGGCCTGATTTACACCGGCACGCTGGAACCGCCAAAAGGCAAGACACCCGAAGACTGGGAACCACGCGAACAAACCCTGTTCCGGTCCACCGCGCATGGCGATGATGTGGACCGTCCGATCATGAAATCGGACGGAAGCTGGACATATTTTGCGCCAGACATCGCCTATCATTCCAACAAGATAGACCGTGGTTTTGATCTTCTGATCGACATTTTCGGCGCGGATCATGGCGGGTATGTGAAGCGCATGAAGGCGGCGGTCTCGGCCTTGTCGGCGGGCAGGGTTCCGCTGGATATCAAGCTGATCCAGCTGGTGAAGCTGTTCAAGAATGGTGAACCGTTCAAGATGTCCAAGCGCGCAGGCACATTTGTAACCTTGCGCGATGTGGTCGATGAAGTGGGCGCGGATGTCACCCGCTTCGTCATGTTGACGCGCAAGAATGACGCGACGCTGGATTTCGACTTCGACAAGGTGCTGGAACAATCGCGCGACAATCCGGTTTTCTATGTGCAATACGCCCATGCGCGGATCTGTTCTGTTCTGCGCAAGGCGGCTGATATGGGCGTGGTGACCGGTGACGCGGCCCTTGCGGCGGCGCAACTGGACCTGCTGAATGATCCTGCCGAATTGGCATTGATGCGCAAACTGGCCGAATGGCCGCGCATTGTCGAACTGGCGGCGCGGACACAAGAACCCCACAGGATTGCGGCCTATCTTTCTGAACTTGCTGCGGAATTCCACGGATTGTGGAACCGTGGCAATGACACGCCTGCATTGCGTTTCGTGCAAGAGGGCGAAGTTGCCACAACCGCCGCCAAAATTGCACTGGCGCGCGGGACAGGCGTTGTTATTTCCGCGGGGCTTGCTATCCTAGGTGTCACTCCGGTCACTGAAATGCGCTGAATGGCGCGTATGTGACCAGAAAAACGGGCAGGGCGTATATCGTGCTGTCCGGCAGAAAAATGAAAAAGCGCAAAAAGCGCACCAAAAACGGCAATGTCGAGCAGGCATCTTGCCAGACGTCGAAAAACATATGTGCGGGCGCAGTCCATCTGTGCCTCGCATGTGAGAGAGGCAGTAATGGGTGAGAGCAGGTATTTCCCCGCAGATAATGCCCACGGCCATGTGCCGGTGACGGGCAGGACTGGCGATATGCATCATGGCGGGCACCCCCGCCACGGGTATGATGATGGCGCGGCCTATGCGCAAGACCTCCCGCATACCCCCTATCCGTCTGCGCGTCATGTTCCACACCTCGCGCAGCAGTCTGCGCCGCCCCCCGCTGCCGGGTATGCGCCAATGCATGACCCCGCCTATGGTGCGGGGCGCGGATATGCGGGCCATCATGGTCATTATGCGCCTGAACCTGCATTCAATCCGCAACCGCATTACGGATATGACGCGCATGGCTATGGGCCTGTGTCCGGTGCACACACTGCCGGCGCATCGCGCGGCAGTGCCGCGATGCCGCCGCCCGCGTATATGTCCGCAGGTGGGACACCACCGCCGCTAACAATGCGGCCCAATGCAATTATGCATGCGTTCGGGGCTGTGCTGTCGCTGGCGCTGGTTGTGGCCGCCGGTGTGTGGACATGGCAGATGATGCAGCGTGATGTGTCGGGCGTGCCGGTGGTGCGTGCCCTTGAAGGGCCGTCGCGCGTTGCGCCGGAAGATCCCGGCGGGCGTCAGGCCGCGTTTCAGGGGCTTGCGATCAATGAACTGGCGGGCGCATCAGAAGATGACGGAAGCGGGGCCATAATGCTTGCGCCCCCGCCGACCGGACTGGGCGCAACGGATATGCAGCCCCGTCATGCCGACCAGATTTTGCCACCCGGCTCCGATTACACTGACGGGTCGGACGCGGTCGCGGTTTCGCTGCAAACCGATACGCCGGAATTCAGTGGCCCGCCTTTGGGCTTCGTGACACCGAACAGGTTTGCTGTAACACGCTCGCCGCGGCCACCGGCGCGCGGGCAGGGTGTTCAGGTTGCTCGCGCCGCGCCGCCCGCGCAAGCTGTTGCTGCGTCCGTGTCGTCCAGTTCCGATGCTGACGCGATTGCCGCGTCAGTGGCCAGTTCCGTTGCCGCGGGTCTGTCCTCGACCCGTGGCGGGGATGTCGATCCTGCCAGCATCGGGCCGGGGACGCGTCTGGTGCAACTTGGGGCCTATGATGACGCTGCGGCAGCGCGTGCCGCATGGGACCAGTTGTCGCGCCGCTTCTCGCCGTTGCTGGATGACCGTGGCCGCGTCATCGAGGCCGCCCATAGCGGCGGGTCCGTGTTCTACCGCCTGCGCGCACACGGGTTTGACGATGAACGCGATGCACGGCGCTTTTGTTCGGCACTTGTGGCGCAGAACATAGATTGCATTCCGGTTCTGGTGCGATGAGCCAGCCGCCCCGCGCCGTCATTTTCGGCTGCGAAGGATTGCGCCTTGGTCCGCAGGAACGACAATTCCTTGCCGATGCCCGCCCTTGGGGGGCAATATTGTTTGCCCGCAATATTGAAACGCCCGCCCAACTGGCCGCGTTATGCGCTGACTGGCGCGATGTTTTGGGGCGCGACACCCCTATTCTGATCGATCAGGAAGGCGGGCGCGTGCAGCGTATGCGCCCCCCCCACTGGCGAGAGTGGATGCCCGCGCTTGACCAGACACTGCGCAGTGCGGACCCCGCGCGCGCGATGTATCTGCGCGGTCGCCTGATTGCAGCGGAATTGCGCGCTGTCGGCATTGATGTGAATTGCGCACCGCTGGCCGACATCGCCTATGCACAGACGCATGCCGTGTTGCGCAACCGGTGCTACGGGCCGGATGCGGCCACAGTTGTCGCCTGCGCGCGGGCAATGGTGGACGGGCTGCTGGCGGGGGGTGTTTTGCCAGTGTTGAAACACATTCCCGGTCATGGCCGCGCGGATCTGGACAGCCATCTGGACCTGCCCGTTGTCGATACGCCTCGCCAGACACTGGAAAATACGGATTTCGCGGCCTTTCGCGCCTTGGCAGATCTACCCATGGGGATGAGTGCGCATCTGGTCTATTCCGACATTGACCCTGCCGCACCGGCGACCATATCGCCGCGTATGATTGACCTGATCCGGCGTGATATCGGGTTTTCCGGCCTGTTGATGAGTGATGACATCTCGATGCAGGCGCTGCGCGGCACGGTCGCTGAGCGCGCGGGCGCGGCCTTGGGGGCAGGGTGCGATATTGTGCTGCATTGCAATGGCAACCTGACCGAAATGCAGCATCTGGCCGCTGCCTGTCCGGTGATGACACCTGCGGCGGTGTCGCGCGCGGAACACGCCCTGTCGTTGCGCCATGATCCCGACAGCGCGGACCCGCACGCCTTGCAGGTCGAATATGACAGGCTGGTTGGCGTGGTGTAACACGCCTTGACACCGGATTGGCCGAAGGCCCATCGTGGACTTACAACTTGGACGGAGTTATCTGGCATGAGCCTTGCCCCATGGGATGAATTGCGCACGGCATTGCATGTCGCGCGCGCAGGCACCGTAAGTGGCGCGGCCAATGCATTGCGCGTGCATCATGCAACGGTGATCCGGCATATCGATGCCCTGGAAGACCGCCTTGGCGTGAAGCTGTTTCAGCGCCATGCCAAGGGGTATTCCCCGACCGAGGCCGGACAGGCCCTTGCAGAAGTGGCGGGCGGGGCCGAACAGAATTTCGACGCGCTGGCGGCACGATTGCACGGCTTGCAAGACGGGATCGGCGGGGATCTGGTCATCACCACGGTGCCGGAACTGTGCCGGTTGCTGTTGCCTGCCCTTCAGGCATTGATGGCGGAGCATCCGGCCCTGAACCCGTGCCTGCGCACGGAAGAGCGCGTTCTACAACTTGAATATGGCGAGGCGCATCTTGCCATTCGTGCAGGCGCGCGCCCGCAGGAACCTGATAATGTGGTGCAGTCGCTGGGGGAACTGCCGTTCGGGCTGTATGGTGCCAAAAGCTATCTGGACCGGCACGGCACCCCCGCAGGGCTGGATGATCTGGGCGGGCATATGTTCATTGCCGCCGATGCCGTCAATGTGCGTGCGCCCTTCGACATATGGCTGCGGCAGGCAGGGTATAAGGTCGCATTGCGCAGCAACAGCACCACAGTGCGCGCGGATGCAACCACCAGCGGGATGGGGCTGGGTTTTCTGACACCGGCGCTTGCCCCGAAGGATCTGGTGCAAGTGGTGGAACCGCAACCAGAATGGGCCGCACCGATCTGGCTGGTGACGCATGTGGACCTGCACCGCAGCGCGAAGGTGCAGGCGGCAACTGCTGCAATAAAGCAGGTTCTGGCGGCAGGCATGATGCCCGCCGCCACATTCCCTGCGGGTTAGGTTCGGGCGTTTTCCGAAACGGCGTCAGAACGACCAGACGCGCGCGGTCATGTCCATCATGGCACCCGCCATGGCCGGGGGCTGCGCGACGCCCACCCCGTCCAGAAGGACAGTGTCATCCGCACCCAGCCCCGGCAAATAGATGGCGCATACCTCGACTGTGGTACCGTTTTCCATCAGGCTTTGCAGCATGCCCTGCGGGCTTGCATCGCGCGGGGGCTGCCCTGATGTCGCGCTTTCGGGGGCGTCGATCAGGGCCAGATCGCCACCCGGACCACATAGCAGAATATGCGCCTGCGCGCCTTGCGCCACCGCTTGAGTGGTCAGCACCATGGCCATCAGTTGGGTTTGTGCGTTGTCGGATGTGACAACAGTGACCAGTTTGCTGGCGTCATCGGCAAAAGCGGTTGTAGCAAGGGCGCTGCACAGGGTGGCCCCAAGAAGGGTATTGCGGATCATCGTCATATGGAATGCCTTTCGGAATTGTCTGGGTGTTTGGAACACCCTTAAGGCTTGCAGATATATTGTTGAATTCATACATGACGATATGACGCATGCGACATTGTCCGTGCCCCGATGCGGGGTATGCGCCGGATATCATGTGGTTCTTTCTAGTCCTGCCACCACCACACATCAGGCTGAAAGCCGATCCAGTCGCCATAGATCGGCAGCTGTTCGGGGAAACGCAATTCCCGTGCGTGCGCGATGCGTGCGCGGTCATTGAACCAGAAGGGCACGACATGGCGCCCTGCCGTCAGAACACGGTCCAATGCGCGGGCGCTGGCGATGAAATCATCTTCGTCTGATGATGTCAGCAGGCGTTCGATCAGGGCGTCAATGGCGGGGCTTTGCACGCCCATCCAGTTGCGCGACCCTTCTGCATTCGCCGCGTCCGACCCCCAATACAACCGCTGTTCCGTCCCCGGAGAGAGTGACAGGCCGCGAATATAATAGGTCATGTCGAAATCGAAGCCGTTGGTGCGTTCGGTGTATTGTGCGGAATCAATCTGGGTGACGCTGACATTCATACCCAGACGCGACAGCGCTTCGGAATAGATTTCGGATATTGCCAGAACCTCGCTGGAGCCTTGGCGCAGCAGAATGGTGAAACGGAACGGGTCGCCACTGGCATTGCGCAACACGCCCGCATCGTCTGCTTGCCAGCCCGCATCGGCCAGCAGGCGTGTGGCCGCACGCATATTGGCGCGGTTTGTGACACTGCCATCCGATACCGGCAAGACATACCCTTCCATGGTGCCGGGCAGCAGATCGGCTTCAAAGGGGGCCAGAAACTCTGCCACGCGGCCTTCGGCCGGACCATCATGCATGCCCAGAACCGAATTCGAGAAATAGGATGTGATTCGCGGATCTTCGGACCCGTTGATGACCTGATTTATATACTCGAAATTAAACGCGTGAATCATCGCTTCGCGCACGCGCCAATCGGAAAACAGCGGATTGCGGCTGTTCATCACAAACCCCGCAATCCCCGAGGGGCGCGCGTGCGGGATTTCCGATTTCACCACCTCGCCCGACTGGACGGCAGGGAAATCATAGCGCGTGTTCCACGATGCAGCATTGGTTTCGCGCATGGTGTTCAGCATACCAGAGGTGAAAGCCTCGAACATGGCGGTGCCATCGCCAAAAAACTCCATGCGGATTTCATCAAGATTGGCCTGTCCGCGCATGAAGGGCAAATCATTGCCCCAATAGTCGGGGTTGCGCTTCAGGTAGACATAGCGCCCCGCCTCGAACCGGTCGATAACATAGGGGGCCGTGGTGATGGGAATGACCGATGTGCCGGATTCGGCGAAATCCAGCCCGTCCCATTGTGCCTTTTGCAGGATCGGACGCATGCCCATGATCAGCGGCAATTCGCGGTCCGGTTCGGTGAAGGTAAAGCGGATGGACCGCGCGCCAGTGATTTCGGCACGTTCCACCCGCGCCCATGTTCCGTGATAGCGGGGGTGGCCCAGCGTGCCCAGCGTTTCATAGGACCACAGCACATCCTCTACCGTGACGGGGCTGCCATCGGAAAACGCCGCTTCCGGGCGCAAGGTGAATTCGACCCAGGAACGGTCGTCATCGGTTTCAACCGATTCGGCCAGAAGTCCGTAAAGTGTGAAGGGCTCGTCCCAACTCCGGCCCATAAGGCTTTCATATGCCAGATATTGCAACTGCCACGGGCTGCGCCCTTTCAGGATATGCGGGTTCAGCGAATCGAAACCGCCGACTTCCCCCTGAACAATCCGCCCGCCTTTGGGCGCATCGGGGTTCACATGGGGCAGATGCTCAAAATCTGGTGGTAGGGCGGGGTCACCATACATAGCTATGCCATGGCTGGCCTGTCCGAATGCAGGCGAAGCAACCAAACATACAAGGGCCAAAAGCGCGGATGTGGTCGTATTTCGATAGATTTCTGATAACATTCAGGTGACTCCGGCGGGATGGGTTCGGGGCATAGTTTCCCCATACGCTACAGTCCGATGATAGAGTTTTCAAACTTTTAGCTTGGAACGCGCGGTCACAAGGTCTATATATGGGTTACTGCTCGATAGGTTTCTTGCCTGTATGAAACCTGCCTCAATTACTGACGCCCGCCTTGTGCGGGCGTTTTTTTTGCGCAGCGGTCCTTCTGGAAACGGTCTGGAAATGGTGCACCGGCTGCCCGTTGGCTTTTCATATTTTGCGTCTATGCTGCAAAGCAGAGAAATATGTAAGAGGGTTGAACATGCAGCTTGCAGGAAAACGCGCGATTGTTACCGGATCGAATTCGGGAATTGGTCTTGGGGTTGCGCGCGAACTGGCCCGCGCCGGCGCCGAGGTTGTGATAAATTCATTTTCCGACACTGCCGAGGATCACCAGATCGCGGCGGATATGGCGAAGGAAACAGGGGCCAAAGTCACCTATATTCAGGCAGACATGTCCGATGCGGATCAATGCCGCGCCCTGATCGAAAAGGCAGGCGGCTGCGATATTCTGGTCAATAACGCAGGTATTCAGCACGTCGCGCGCATTGAGGAATTTCCGGCGGAAAAATGGGATGCGATCATTGCGATCAACCTGTCATCCGCATTTCACACAAGCGCGGCCGCACTGCCCGGTATGTATGCGCGCGGCTGGGGGCGTGTGGTCAATATTGCATCTGCACACGGCTTGACGGCCAGCCCCTACAAATCGGCCTATATTGCTGCCAAACACGGGGTTGTCGGCCTAAGCAAGACCACTGCGCTGGAAGCTGCGGGCAAGGGGGTGACCTGCAATGCCATATGTCCGGGCTATGTGCTGACGCCAATCGTCGAAAAGCAGATCCCCGACCAGATGAAAACCCACAATATGGACCGCGAAACCGTGATCAAGGAAATCATGCTGTCGCGCCAGCCATCGGGTGAATTTGCCACTGTCGAACAGATCGGGGGCACGACAGTGTTCTTGTGTTCGGATGCCGCGGCACAGATTACCGGCACCACGATTTCGGTTGACGGGGGCTGGACCGCCCTTTGAGCGCGCACGCGGTATCAGGGCGCTGGATTGAGTATTTTCAGCAAGATGAAAGCAGGGTTTCGTGTGTCCGGCGAACATTAGGCCGCCGCGCGGGTTTTGCAAGGATGTGGTGAGGAGTGTCGCGCCTGTCCTGTTGTCATTTCGGCACATGACGGCAGCTTATGACGTTGAAAAGGGGGCATTATGCAAAAGCGCATCAATCTGGCATTGCAGGGCGGGGGCGCGCATGGGGCGTTTACATGGGGCGTCCTTGACCGTTTGTTGCAAGATGACAGTATCGAAATTGCAGCGATATCGGGAACATCGGCAGGCGCGCTGAATGCGGCGGCCCTGAAGGCAGGCATGGCTGCGGGCGGGCGTGCGGGGGCGCGCGCGCTTCTGGACCAGATCTGGCATCAGGTGGGCGCGGTGCATGATTTGCGCCTGACGGGCTGGATCGCGCAGGCATTGCCGCCGATTGGCGTGATCAATTCATGGATGGAACAGCTTATGCCTGTGTCCCCCATGGATATGGCCGCGCTGGTGACCAGCCCGTATCAGTATGGCGCGCTGTATCGGAACCCGTTGGAACCTGTCGTGCGGTCCCTGCGGTTTGATCAGGTGTGCAGCAAGGACGGGCCAGAGCTGTATATTGCGGCAACCAATGTGCGCAGCGGCAAGATCAGGGTGTTTTCGGGGGAGGAACTGTGCTGCGATGTGATCCTTGCCTCGGCCTGTTTGCCGACCCTGTTTCAGGCTGTGGAGTTTGTGGACCCGAAAACAGGCCAGAAAGAGGCATTCTGGGACGGGGGCTATACCGGCAATCCCGCGCTTTTCCCGCTATTCGAGCCGCATTTGCCTGACGATATTCTGGTTGTGAATATCAACCCGCTGGTGCGCGATGCGGTGCCGCGCACGCCGCAGGATATCCAGAACCGGATCAATGAGATCAGCTTCAATTCCTCGCTTCTGCGGGAATTGCGCGCCATAGGGTTTGTGAAGCGGCTGATTTCCGAAGGGCGGATGGAGCGCGGCAAGATGAAGGATGTGCTGTTGCACATGGTTGCCGATGATGACCTGATGAATACGCTGTCAGTAACCAGCAAGGTGACACCCACGCCATATTTGCTGCATTCGCTGAAAGAGGCGGGGCGCGCGTCCTGCCAGCGTTTTCTGGAACAGCATAAGCAGGATCTGAATACGCGTGCGACACTTGATCTGGACATGATGTTCACCTGAACGCGGTTTTGCTGCATGACAGGCTGCGGGCGCGGGCAGGGCTTGTGGGCTGTATATCCGGCAGGGGGTGCTGCGGACCCTGGTGTCAAGGGGATGCAGGGAGTGCGCCAACGCGCGGGACGCCCCCCGATGGCGCGGACTTCATGCGAGGATGAAGGCCCCCTTCGAACCAGTGCCCCGATGATGCCTGATGAAATGCTCTTGCCCGATCACAGCTTGGGAATGCTGGCGCCTTGTGTCCCGCCCATGTTGCGTGCCTTGCCCTTGCGTGTGTCAGGATAGACCAGCCCCGCTGAAATCACCAGTTTGGCCGCGTCTTCAATGGACATGTCCAGTTCGATCACATCCTCGCGCGGGACAAACAGCAGAAATCCGGATGTCGGGTTGGGCGTGGTCGGCAGGAAAATGGACACCATGTCACCCTTGCCGGACAGGTGGTCCCCGATTTCCCCGCGTGTGGTGGTCGAAATGAAGGCCATCGCCCATATTCCAGGGCGGGGGTATTGGACCAGACAGGCGCGGTCGAATGTGGGGGCGGTGCGCGCCAGAATCGTGTCGGCGATCTGTTTGACAGCGTTATAGATGGACCGGATAATCGGCATCGCCTCGACAATGCGTTCGCCCCAGCCAACCAATGTGCGCCCGATCAACCCTTTGGTGAAATACCCCATCACCAGCGTGAAGATCACAAACACAATCACGCCCACACCGGGCACATCCAGCCCGACCATCGCTTGCGGGTGAAAACCGCGCGGGATCAGGGGCAGGACCAACCCGTCAATCCATGTGATGACATTCCACACCAGCCAGAGTGTCAGCACACCTGGCGCAATAACCGCAAGCCCCGCAATGAAATTGCCGCGAATTGACGCGATCAGCCCGCGTTTGGTTGGGTCTTGGCTCATCCGTCACTTCCATTCCAAAGCATGCTCACAAAAGCGGACATAACCTGCATTCGTGGGTTTGACATGCATATCTATTCATCACAGCTTGGGTGCCCGCGCAATGGCTGCGACCTGTGTCCCCGCCGCCACCCTTGCATAGATGTGCCAGCCGTGGCGGCTATGCAAGGCGCTTTGCCGGATTCCCGTGCATGCTGCTAAAAATTGGGAACCGGTTTTGAGGTTCTCGAACATGCAAAACCAACGAGTTAGAGCATGTCGCGTGAATGCGAATGAACGCGACATGCCCTAGCAGCTTGACGGTCGGGGCAAGCCGTATTTGCTGGCGGGTTTGGAACGCGGCACCTGCGCCAGAAGAAGGCGGGGCGCGACATTCTGGTGGCAGCGCGCAATGCACGAACTGGCGGCGCGTGTTCCGGTCTGCTAAGCAGTTCCGCATGTTCGATGATTTTTCAGAGCGGCTTTTCACCCATTTCATCGCGGGTGTGTGGCGCGTGCCATATGGGACACGTGCGCTTCCTGTTGTTTTGCAGGACGGGCGGTTGGCGGGGCAGGTGATTGCCACCGAAGCGCAGGATGTGGCGCGGGTGTGCAAGCAAATGTGTGGCGCGGACGCGGCTGCGATTGCGCGGTTTTCGACCTTGATACAACAGGCCGCTGATGAACTGGCACAGGCGCTGTCATTGCAAGGCGGTGCATTCACTGGCGACCACATCCGGGACTTGTCCGTGAATGTCGCCCGACAGACCGCCATGGCCGGTCAGCCATCCTGCCTGCTGGTGCCGGTGAGGCAGGGTCCGGCCAGATTTGGCCAGGCGCTGGGCAAGGCGATTGCCCATGGCGTTGTTTACTGTCCGCAGCCACAGGACGCGCTATTTGCGACCCATTTGGCCTGCATTGCGCAAACAGCTGGTCTGCCCCATGGTGCCTTCAATCTGTTGCATGGCGATCATGTGCAGACACAGGCCATGATGGCGCGGGCCGGTGTGCCAGGTGCTTGATGGCGCGACACGTCACAGATACATGCGCGGGCCAATCACTTTTGCAGGGATATCCTTGCGGGTTAACCCCATTTCAGCCAGTTCCGCGTCTGATTTACTGTTGTAATAGCTGATCTTTTGATAGGTTGGTGACATCTCGGCCAGATGTGTGACAAAGGCCAGAAGCCGCTTGCCGAATTCACCACGGTTTATTGTTGTGTTCGTCGTAATATCTGCCATTTCGGAAACCCTTTTGGTAAGTGTTTCCCCCCTTGCACAAGAATTAGGTCAGAACGTCTGACTTTACCAGTGCAGGCAGGGCAAACCCGCCTTGCGCCAAGCGCAACGCAAGAAAATCAACGGATTGTTAACCAGTTTCCAATAGAAATCGAATACGGGAAACCAGAAAAGTTCTCGCTTTGTGCTAAAATATAGGTTAAGAACATTAAAGGAACAAACCTGCGATTGCCGTGCGCGGCGCGCTGTGGAATAAGGGGCGAAACAATGGCTGTAGCGGATTTGCTGACAATGACTGACAAGCGGACGGCAGAAAAGACAAAAGCGCTCGATTCAGCGCTTGCCCAGATTGAACGGCAATTTGGCAAGGGGTCGATTATGCGGTTGGGGGCGAACAGTCCTGTAACCGAAATCGAAGCCACCTCCACCGGATCGCTGGGTCTGGATATCGCGCTTGGGATTGGGGGTCTGCCCAAAGGGCGCATTATTGAAATTTACGGCCCTGAAAGTTCGGGGAAAACCACGCTGACGCTGCATGCCGTGGCCGAAGAACAGAAAAAAGGCGGCATTTGCGCCTTTGTTGACGCCGAACATGCGCTGGACCCGCAATATGCGCGCAAACTGGGCGTCAATCTGGATGAATTGCTGATCTCGCAGCCCGATACTGGTGAACAGGCGCTTGAAATCGTTGATACACTGGTGCGGTCGGGGGCGGTGTCGATGGTGGTTGTCGATTCGGTTGCCGCATTGACGCCGAAATCCGAACTTGAAGGCGATATGGGCGATTCGAATGTCGGCGTGCATGCGCGACTGATGAGTCAGGCCATGCGTAAATTGACAGGGTCGATTTCACGCTCGAATTGTATGGTTATTTTCATCAACCAGATTCGCATGAAAATTGGCGTCATGTTCGGCAGCCCCGAAACCACGACAGGCGGGAATGCACTGAAATTCTACGCCTCTGTGCGTCTGGACATTCGCCGCATCGGCGCGATCAAGGACCGTGACGAAGTGGTGGGCAACCAGACCCGCGTCAAGGTGGTCAAGAACAAGGTGGCGCCGCCTTTCAAGCAGGTGGAATTCGACATCATGTATGGGGAAGGGATTTCCAAGACAGGTGAATTGCTTGATCTGGGCGTGAAGGCGGGCGTGGTCGAGAAATCGGGCGCATGGTATTCCTACGGGGATGAGCGTATCGGGCAGGGGCGCGAGAATGCAAAAACCTTCCTTAAGGAAAATCCCCAGCGCGCCATGGAGATTGAAGACAAGATCCGCGCGGCCCACGGGCTTGATTTCCCCATGGCTGATGGCGACACATCCCTGACCGAGGATTGAACCATATATTCGGGCATCGACGCAGTGGCCGGTGCCCGAAAATGCGTGACCCGCGCGGTATCGTTGCGGGTCTATCAATTTGTTCTGACATGAAAACCGGCGTTGATCCGTATATTTGCGGTATGTTGCAGGGCGCAGGGGATAGCTGTTCTCCGCTCAGGTGTGGACAGGCCTTGTCTGCGCGGCTAAACGGAACTGGAACTTGTCCCGTCCCGCTTTCGCGCCGGAGTGAAAAATGCCTAGCCTGAACGACATACGCACGACTTTCCTTGATTACTTCGCCCGAAACGGTCACGCCGTGGTCGACAGCTCGCCCTTGGTGCCGCGCAATGACCCGACGCTGATGTTTACCAATTCCGGCATGGTCCAGTTCAAGAATGTTTTCACCGGACTGGAACACCGCGATTACAACCGCGCCACCACATCGCAAAAATGTGTGCGCGCCGGTGGCAAGCATAATGATCTGGACAATGTGGGCTACACCGCGCGCCACCACACATTCTTCGAGATGCTGGGGAATTTCAGCTTCGGGGATTATTTCAAAACCGATGCGATCCCCTTTGCGTGGGAATTGCTGACCAAGGATTTCGATATCCCCAAAGACCGGCTGCTGGTCACTGTCTATCACACCGATGACGAAGCGGCAGAAATCTGGAAGAAAGTGGCCGGTCTGCCCGATGACCGCATTATCCGCATTCCCACCGATGACAATTTCTGGCGCATGGGGCCGACCGGTCCCTGTGGTCCCTGTACCGAGATTTTCTTTGACCACGGGCAGGGTATTTGGGGCGGCCCCCCCGGCAGCCCAGAGGAAGATGGCGACCGTTTCATCGAGATCTGGAACCTTGTGTTCATGCAGAATGAACAGCACGAGGATGGCCGCCTGACCGAACTGCCGCGCCAGTCCATCGATACCGGCATGGGGTTGGAACGTATCGGGGCGCTGCTGCAAGGCAAGCATGACAATTATGATACGGATCTGATGCGCGGCCTGATCGAGGCCTCCTGCCATGCGACAAGCTCTGATCCGGATGGGCCGGGCAAAACGCATCACCGTGTTATTGCCGACCATCTGCGCGCCGTCTCCTTCCTGATCGCGGACGGGGTGATGCCCAGCAATGACGGGCGCGGCTATGTGCTGCGCCGCATCATGCGCCGCGCGATGCGCCATGCGCATATGCTGGGCGCGCAGGACCCGGTCATGCACCGGCTTGTTCCTGCGCTGGTTGGCGCGATGGGAAGCCATTACACCGAACTGCGCGACGCACAGGCCCTGATCACCGAAACCCTGCGTGCCGAAGAAACCCGTTTCCGCCAGACACTTGATCGCGGCCTGAAGCTGCTTGATACAGAACTGGAGGGGCTGGCCGAAGGGGCAACATTGCCGGGCGCTGCGGCGTTCAAACTATATGATACATTCGGGTTTCCGCTTGACCTGACGCAGGACGCCTTGCGGGAACGCGGTCGTGCGGTCGATGTGGCGGGGTTTGACGCCGCGATGGCCGAACAGAAGGCGCGCGCGCGTGCCAGTTGGTCCGGTTCCGGCGATGCGGCTGACGCCACGATCTGGTTCGACCTTGCGGACCGTCTGGGGGCCAGCGAATTTCTGGGCTATGACATGGAAACCGCTGAGGCGCAGCTCATGGCGCTTGTTGTTGACGGGGCAGAGGTCAAATCTGCCGGTGCAGATGTCCAGATCATCACCAACCAGACCCCGTTCTATGCGGAATCCGGCGGGCAGGTGGGCGATACGGGTTTTATCCGGTCCCCGACGGGCATGGCAGAAGTGACGGATACCCGCAAAACGGCCGGCCTTATCATTCATTTCGCCAAAGTGACCGAGGGCGAGATCAAGACCGGACAGCCCGTCAAGCTGGAGGTGGCGCATACCCGCCGCAGCGCCATTCGCGCCAATCATTCCGCCACGCATTTGCTGCATGAGGCGCTGCGCCGCGCCTTGGGCGAGCATGTCGCGCAAAAGGGGTCGCTAAATGCGGCAGAGCGGTTGCGTTTCGATTTCAGCCACGGGGCCGCGATCGGGGCAGAGCAGCTTGCGCAGATAGAGGCAGAGGTGAACGCCTTCATTCGCCAGAACACCCCAGTCGAGACGCGCCTGATGACACCCGATGACGCCCGCGCGCTTGGCGCGCAGGCGCTGTTCGGGGAAAAATACGGTGATGAGGTACGCGTTGTGTCGATGGGCACCTTGGCAGGGTCGGGCAAGGGGCAGGACGGCAACACCTATTCGCTGGAACTCTGCGGGGGCACCCATGTCGCGCGCACCGGCGATATCGGCGCGTTTGTCCTGCTGGGCGAGGGGGCATCCTCGGCCGGGGTGCGTCGGGTCGAGGGGCTGACAGGGCAGGCCGCGCTTGCGTATTTGCGCACACAGGACACCCGCCTTTCGGATGTGGCGGGTTTGCTGAAAGCGCCCGTGCAGGATGTGGGCGACCGCGTCCGCGCCCTTATGGACGAACGCCGCGCGCTGCAAAATGAAATCGCACAATTGAAGCGCGAACTGGCTATGGGCGGCAGCGGCACTGGCGGGGATGACCTGCAAGAGGTTGCGGGCATCAAGGTGATTGCCAAGGTGATGGAAGGCGTGTCCGGCAAGGACTTGCCCCCGCTGATTGACGCGATGAAGGAGAAACTCGGGTCGGGGGTTGTTATCCTGATCGCCGATACAGGCGCCAAGCCTGCGGTGGCGGCAGGCGTGACACCCGATCTGACCGGCCGGTTTTCTGCGGTTGATTTGCTGCGCGAAGTTGTGGCGGGCCTTGGCGGCAAGGGCGGTGGTGGCCGCCCCGATATGGCGCAGGGCGGCGGTGCCGATATTTCAAACGCCGATGGCGCGCTTGCTGCGGCCTTGGCCCTGATCGAGAAGGAGAAAGCATGAGCGCGCTTTGGATCGCACATGTCGAGGTGACAGACCCCGACGCCTATGGGGAATATGCCAAACGGGCAACCGGCGCGATTGCTGCGCATGGCGGCGTGTTCATCGCGCGGGCTGGCCGCTATGTCCAGCTGGAAGGGCGCGATCGGGCGCGCAATGTCGTCGCGCGTTTCCCGTCAGTGGAGGATGCGGTGGCCTGCTATAACTCACCCGCCTATCAGGAAGCGCTGGAGTTTGCCAAGGGCGCGGCCGAGCGTGATCTGGTGATCGTCGAGGAGGTCAGCCCGGCCTAGTGCATGTTGCGCAAAGTTGGGAACCGGTTTTGAGCTTCTCGAACATGCAAAACCAATAAATTAGAGCATGTCGCGTGAACGCGAATGAACGCGACATGCTCTAAATGCAGATTACGCGGAAAACGGATCGTTCGGGTATTCCACGCCGGTCAGGTATAGCCCGTCCGGCGGGCTTACGGGTCCGCAGGCGGCGCGGTCGCACGCATCAAGCGCTGTTTTCACATCTTGCGGGGTCCATGCGCCAGCGCCGACCCGTTCAAGGGTTCCGACAATGCTGCGCACCTGATTGTGCAGAAATGACCGCGCCCGCAACGTGAAGCGAAATTCCTGTCCTTCGGGCACATCCACACAGGTAATATCCAGTTCATCCAGCGTCTTGACGGGGGACGCCGCCTGACATTGGCTTGCGCGGAATGTGGTGAAATCATGCTGCCCCAGCAAATGCCGTGCAGCGTCTTGCATGGGCGCCAGTGCCAGCGCGTGCCGGATGTGCCAGATGCGGCCCGCCTCGAATGTCGGGGGCGCGCGGCGGGCCAGCAGGCGGAACAGGTAGCGCCGCTCGGTCGCGGAAAAGCGCGCGTGAAACCCCTCATCCACCTTTGCGCAGGCCAGTATCGCCACGGGCGCAGGGCGCAGGTGGTGGTTCAGCGCCTCCATCAGTCGAAAGGGCGGCCAGTCGCGGCTCATGTCGCAATGCGCCACCTGTCCGGTGGCATGCACGCCCGTATCCGTGCGCCCTGCTGCGCCAATCGCGGGCAGTCCCCGTTCCAGCTTGGCAAGCGCGGCTTCAATCGCGCCTTGTACGGACGGGTGGTCCGCCTGACGTTGCCAGCCGCAAAAGGGCCGTCCATCATATTCTATTTTCAGGGCATAGCGTGGCATGGATGGGCAATTAGCGCGGGCGCATGGTTTTGGCAATCAGCCTTCTTCGGCCAGAATGTTGCGCAGCCCGCTTTCATAATCGGGATAGTGCAGGTCCAGCCCCAGTTCGCGCTTTATGCGGTCATTGCGAACCCGTTTGCTGTCGGCATAAAAACTGCGCGCCATTGGCGACAGATCCGCATCCTCGAACGGGACTTCCGGCGGCACGGGCAGCCCGGCAAGGCGCGCGGCGCAGGCAAGGACATCTTGCGGGGGGGCTGGCATGTCATCGCACAGATTGTAAATGCGACTGCCAATGTCCGAGCGTATCGCAAGGTCCAGCGCCTGTCCGATATCCGCCTGATGGATGCGCGAGAAATACTGTCCGGGTTTCACCACACGCTGCGCTCGCCCCTCGCGCAGTTTTGCGATTGGCCCGCGACCCGGTCCGTATATACCTGCCAGCCGGAAGATATGCAGCCGGACGCCTGCGCGGTCGCAAATGTCCTGCCACGCGGCTTCTGCCTTGATGCGCGCCTGTGCGCGGGCGGATGCGGCATTGGGTGGGGTGTCCTCGTCAACCCAGCCCCCTTGCTGGTCGCCATAAACCCCGACTGTGGACAGGTAGCCCACCCAGCGCAGGTGACGCGCGCGGGAAATCTGGTCACCGTGCGCGGCCAGAACCGGATCTGCCTGTCCGGGCGATACTGATGTCAGAAGGTGGGTCGCCCGTTCCAGCGGCAATTCTGCACCGGGCCAGAGTATCGGGGTGACCCTGCGTTCAGCCATGGCGCGGGCCTTGTCGGGGTTGCGTGTCGTGCCGAATATGGTCCAGCCGCGTGGCAGCAACAGCGCCTCCAGCGCCTGCGCGCTGTATCCATGCCCGAGTGAAAGAAGTGTTCCTGTCATATCGTCAAGTATTGATCCATGGCGCGCGGCACTGCAAGGGGGCGGCGCGGTGTTTTCGCACTGGCGGTGCGGCGCGTGTGCTGGCAGGGTGGTGAAAACTTATGCAGGTGTGATGAATGACCCCAGAGACAGCAAAATACGCGTTGATCATGCTGGCGGCGGGAATCGGCGTGCCGGTTCTTGCCGCGCTGAATGCCCAGCTTGGCGCGCGCCTCGGATCGCCTGCAGTGGCGGGCGCGATGATGTTTGTGATCGCGGCAGTTGTTGCGATGCTGGTGGCCACTTCGCTGGGGCAGGCGCGCACATTGACCGCGCTACCCGCGCAACCGCGCCATCTGTTTCTTGCGGGCATCTTGATTGCCTTCTACCTGCTGTCGATTTCATGGGTCGCGCCGCGTTTCGGTGTCGGGAACGCGGTCATGTTTGTGTTGCTGGGCCAGATTGTCGCGATTTGCGTGATTGACCAGTTCGGCCTGTTCGGGGCGCGGTTGCGCCCCCTGGATCTGCCGCGATTGGTGGGCATTATACTGATGGCGGTGGGGGTCGTTCTGGCGCAGCGCCCGCCATCCTGACGGGTTTGGGGGCGCAGGCCCTGTCAAACATGCAGGCGCGACCTTTCACTGGTTTGATCAGTATCAAAGACAGGTTTTGCGCTGTGTGGCACTATCTGGCGTCGATATTTTGCAAAAAGTCCAGTTCAGGAGACCGCCATGAAAGACGCCGCGCCATCCCCATCCGCATCAGCGCCACAGCAGGCCGATCACCCCGCCAGACCCGAGATGCCAGCCACCTTGGGTGCGGAAGTCGCGGCACAAACTGATGCGCAGGGTGGTGAGGCAGGGCAGGATGTGACTGCGCCCTTGCCGGGCGCGGATGGTGCGCAGAAAATGAAGACCGCGCCCAAAACTTACAAATGGGTGCCCGATCCTGCCGAACTGACGACCGAGGAAATCAGGACATTCTTTGAATCTGACCGCTACCCATACCGCTACAAGATGCCCCGCCAAAGCTATGAACAGCAAAAGGCCCGGCTACAGGCCGAATTGCTGAAGGTTCAGAAATGGGCCATCGAAACCGGAGAGAGGTTCGTCTTCCTGTTTGAGGGGCGCGATGCGGCGGGCAAGGGCGGCACCATCAAACGCTTCAATGAACACCTGAACCCGCGTTTCGCGCGTGTGGTCGCCCTGAACAAACCGTCCGAGCGGGAGGCGGGGCAATGGTATTTCCAGCGCTATGTCGAACACCTGCCCACGGCGGGGGAAATGGTGTTCTATGACCGGTCATGGTATAATCGTGCGGGTGTTGAACGCGTGATGGGGTTTTGCAGCCCCACCGAATATCTGGAATTCATGCGACAGGCCCCTGAATTTGAACGCATGCTGGTCCGTTCGGGCATCCGGTTGCACAAATTCTGGTTCTCGGTCACGCCCGAAGAACAGTTGCGCCGCTTCACCGCGCGCGAAACCGATCCCCTGAAGCGGTGGAAGTTGTCACCGATCGACAAGGCAAGCCTTGGCAAATGGGAAGAATATACCCAAGCCAAGGAAGCGATGTTCTTTTATACCGACACCGCCGATGCGCCATGGACAGTCATAAAATCCAAGGACAAGAAACGCGCGCGGCTGGAATGTATGCGGCATTTCCTGTCAACGCTGGAATATCCTGACAAAGATCCGGAAATCGCGCGAAAACCGGACCCGCTGATTGTTGGTCGGGCGCGTCATGTGGTTTTGTCCGGCGCGGAGCTTAGCCATGTGATGGGCGCATCCGCCGGATAGTCCTGCCGGCAGCGTTGGAAAAACAAAAGGCGGGCAAATGGCCCGCCTTTTCGTCTAATTGTCCGGATGGCGTTCAAGCCTTGCTTGTGCCGTCATTCTGCGCATGTGGTGCAGGCTGGAATAGTGTTGCCAGACGCGCCCAGCCCTTGCGGATGCCTGCCTGAAGATAGGCCGCACGCAGGCGGCGCGCATCTTGTTCCAGTCTTGTGATATCCACAATGTCGGGGTTCTGGTCATAAAGTGGTGTCATGTCATGTGCCTTGATATGGTGGTGTTCTGTTGCATCCGAAAGTAGTCGCTGCAACGCAGCATTGCGAGGGACAATTCCGAAACTCCGCTATGCAGCAGGTGCAATCCTCGTCAGCTCACTTGCCACGTTAGCGCTAACTGTCTATATGCTGGCATGGAATGAATACTTGCCCGCGCGTCTTGCGCCAGCCTATCGGAGGGATCATGCCACTCAATTCCGGGATTGAAGCCGTCACGGACAGAATCCGCGCACGTTCTGCCGCGCGCAGGGCGCAATATCTGGACCGGATGCGCGCCGCCGCCGATGCCGGACCCGTGCGCGCGCATCTGTCCTGTGGCAATCAGGCCCATGCCTATGCCGCGATGGAAGGGGACAAGGAAAGCCTTGCCGCAGGGCGCGCACCCAATCTGGGCATTGTGACAGCTTATAACGACATGCTGTCGGCGCATCAGCCGTTTCAGGCCTATCCCGACATCATCCGCAATGCCGCGCGCGCAGCCGGTGGAACCGCGCAGGTGGCGGGCGGCGTGCCTGCCATGTGTGACGGCGTGACCCAAGGCCAGCCGGGTATGGAATTGTCGCTGTTTTCACGCGATGTGATCGCCCTGTCGGCAGGGGTGGCAATGTCGCATAACTGTTTTGATGCGGCTGTCTGGCTGGGCGTCTGTGACAAGATTGTTCCCGGCCTTATCATTGCGGCCGCGACGTTCGGACATGTGCCATCGGTGTTTATTCCAGCCGGTCCCATGACCAGCGGACTGCCCAATGACGAGAAGGCAAAAGTCCGCCAGAAATTTGCCCAGGGCGAAATTGGCCGTGATGAGTTGATGAAGGCCGAAATGGCCAGCTATCACGGGCCGGGCACCTGCACCTTCTATGGCACGGCCAATACCAACCAGATGCTGATGGAATTCATGGGCCTGCATTTGCCCGGCACAAGTTTCATCAACCCGAATACGCCCTTGCGCGATGCGCTGACGGTGGCTGCAACCGAACGCGCACTGGCCATTACCGCGCTTGGCAATGATTACCGGCCCGCGGGGCAGGTTCTGGACGAACGCGCTTTTGTGAATGGCATTGTGGGGCTGATGGCAACTGGCGGGTCCACCAATCTGGTGCTGCACCTGCCTGCCATGGCGCGCGCGGCGGGGATTGAACTGACCTTGCAGGATTTCGCCGATATTTCCGACATGGTGCCCCTGATGGCCAAGGTCTATCCCAACGGGCTGGCCGATGTGAACCATTTTCATGCCGCTGGCGGGCTGGGCTTCATGATCGGGGAATTGCTGGATGCGGGGTTGCTGCATGATGATGTCAGCACCATTGCCGGTGACGGGCTGGCCCGCTATGCGCAGGAACCCAAATTGCGCGACGGGCAGCTTGTTTGGGAAAACGGGGCAGGGCACAGCCTGAATGACCGTATTCTGCGTCCGGCTGCGGATGCATTCCAGAAATCGGGCGGGTTGAAACAGCTGTCGGGCAATCTGGGGCAGGGGGTGATCAAGACCTCGGCTGTGGACCCGTCGCGCCATGTCATTGAGGCGCGCGCGCGGGTTTTCCACGATCAGGGCGCGGTCAAGGCGGCGTTTCAGGCTGGCGAATTCACTGAAGATACCATTGTCGTCGTGCGGTTTCAGGGGCCTGCCGCCAATGGCATGCCGGAATTGCATTCCCTGACGCCCATTCTGGCGGTGTTGCAGGATCGCGGGCTGAAGGTGGCACTGGTGACCGACGGGCGTATGTCGGGTGCCAGCGGCAAGGTTCCCGCCGCGATCCATGTTGCGCCCGAAGCGGCCAAGGGCGGGCCGCTGGCGCGGGTGCAGGATGGCGATATGCTGCGCCTTGATGCGGTTGCGGGGCGTCTGGATGTGCTGGAAACGGGGTTCGAGGCGCGCACGCCGGTTGTTGCGGACCTGTCGGCAAATGAATTCGGTCTGGGGCGGGAAATGTTCGCGGCCCTCCGGCGTGCGGTAGGGGATTCCACCGAAGGGGCCGCTGTCGTCGTCTGACAGCGTTTCCGCGCGTCTACCCCTCTGGCGCGATGCGCCAGCGGGCCTCGTTTTCCTCGATCGCGCGAATGCGGTCTGCGGTTTTCGGGTGACTCATCAGCCACGCGGGCATGCCGCCGCCCATACCCGTCAGGGATTCCAGCTTCCGGAACAGGTCTTTTTGCGGGCCTGTTCCGATATCGGCCTTGACCAGCAGCGCGGAGGCATAGGCATCGGCCTCATATTCGTCATTGCGGCTAAGTTTCGCGGCCAGAACCGACACCAGAAAATTTGCGATAATCACCCCCAAGCCGGGCAGGAAACGGTTGAACACCGTGGCAAGGGCCATGCGCACAGCGTTTGTTCCTGAAAAATCGATCATGCGTTTGCGCGAATGCCCCAGCGCCACATGTCCCAGTTCATGCGCGATCACGCTGGCCATTTCTTCTGCCGAAACCTCGCCCTGCCGGTATTTGTTGTAAAACCCGCGCGTGATGAAAATGCGCCCGTCCGGTGCTGCCAGCCCGTTCACCGGCTCGATTTCGTAGATATGCACCTTGATATGGTCCACGCCCACAGCCTGCGCGAAGCGATCCGTCAGCCGTTTCAGCCGTGCATCCGCCAGCGGTGAGGATTTTGAATCCAGTTCCTGCTTGGTGCGCCAGCTTGAAAACCAGTACATCACCAGACCATAGGCCAGCAGGATCACAATAGGGGCAAGTTTCAACATAGGCAGAATATGGGGCGTGCATGGGGCATAGGCAATGCCTATCCGCCCAGAACCAGTGTCAGGCCCATCATCACCGCAAAAGATGCGGTGACAATCACGCCAGTCGTTGCCGGTGCCACGCCGTCACTGGCCTCCGGCAACAATTCCGAGAAGATCATCCACAGCATGGCACCTGCGGCCAGCCCAAGGCCCACTGGCAGGAATGGCGCAAAACTCAGCACGAACAGGAATGCAGGCACTGCCAGCAGCGGTTGGGGAACAGATGACAGGATCGCCCACCACGCCGCCTTGCCAATACTTGCGCCGCGCGGGACCATGATCAGCGCGATGGCCAGCCCTTCGGGCACATTATGCAAGGCAATGGCAATCGTGATGAAATCCCCCAGATCACGCCCGCTGCCATAGGCCACACCCACGCCCACACCTTCGGCGGCGGAATGCACGGTCATCACACCCATGATCAGCAGGATTTTCAGCCCGTCCGCGCCTTGCACATTGGCAATGCTGACATTGGTGCGTGCGTCCAGCGCCTGCTTGGCCAGCCATATGCCGGCCAGCCCCAGAACCAGCCCGACAAGGGTGCGAAAGCCGGAAAATTCAAACCCTTCCGCGATCAGGCTGAATGTGGCGGCCAGCATAAGCCCCGCCGCGATGGCATTGCCATAGGCCAGTGCGCGCGGCGTGACATTGCGCATCGCAGCAAGCGGCAATGCCCCCAGCCCGGTGGCAAGTGCCGTGATACTTGCCGCAAGAACTACCAGAAGGGCGGTCGGGTCGGACATATGGCACCATAGGTTAGAATTATTCTAATCTATGGTGCTTTCTGGGCTGTCGTCAAGCGGTGACGGGCTGATCAACATAAACACGTATTGGTCCTGTAGTTGCGATGGTGTCGCTTGCGGGCGCGGTCCATAGATGCACATGAATTGTCACATCAATGTTGTCTGGATGCGCTAAATGCCGTCCTGCGACATCTGGTGCATCATAAAGTCTTGCCAGATGGTTTGCCCTATATATAGTCCAGTTCATGGTCCGGATGATTGTCCGGCACCACAGCCCCTGCGGGGTGCGTTCCCCCAAGGGCTGCCAATACGGAGGCGGCACCTATGGATGGTGACTTTAGAACTGATTTTGTGCGTGAACCGGTGTCCCTGCGGAATTTTCCTGCATTGGTGCTGAACGCGGATTACAGGCCGTTATCCTATTATCCCTTGTCACTATGGCCGTGGCAGGATGCTGTAAAAGCGGTGTTTCTGGATCGGGTGGATATTCTGGCTGAATATGAACAGGTTGTGCGCAGCCAGCGCATGGAAATCCGTGTGCCGTCTGTGGTTGTGCTGCGCGATTATGTCCGGCCGCGCAAGCGTGTTGCCTTCACGCGGTTCAACCTGTTTTTGCGCGACGAATTTTCCTGCCAGTATTGCGGTGCGCGCAATGATCTGACCTTTGATCATGTCGTCCCGCGCAAGCTGGGTGGTGTGACCAGCTGGGAAAATGTGGTCGCCGCCTGTGCACCGTGCAATCTGGCAAAAGGGTCCAAGACATTGCGCGCATCCGGCCTGAAACTGCGCCAGACCCCCTATCGCCCCGATGCAGAAACATTGCGCAATTTGGGCCGGCGGTTTCCGCCCAACCACCTGCATGAAAGCTGGCTGGACTACCTGTATTGGGATACCGAACTGGAGGCATGAGCCCCACCAGCCCCCCGTGACGGCCCCCAGCCGGTTTCGCAGCAACCCTATGCGCAATTGCACATAAATGCTGCATACTGGTGCGGATGCGCCGCATCGCCACAAGGCGGTTTTCCTTTCGGGTTGCGCAAGATGTATCTTTTCGGCTAGTTCCAACGCAAATCGCATGGACCCGGTGCAAGTCCGGGTGGCTCTTCCGGCCGCTGATCCGCCGGATAACCTGAACACACACCATGAAAACCGGCATGCTGTACGTCAGCCATTGCCGGACAGGAACCTATGACATGATTTCACTAGATGCTTACCGCGCGCAGTGGTTTGGCAATGTGCGCGGCGATCTGATTGCCGGGCTGGTTGTCGCGCTGGCGCTGATCCCCGAAGCGATTGCCTTTTCGATCATCGCGGGCGTTGACCCAAGGGTGGGGCTGTATGCCAGCTTTTCCATTGCTGTGCTGATTGCCTTTACCGGCGGCAGACCGGGCATGATTTCTGCGGCCACTGCTGCCACGGCGGTGCTGATGGTCACGCTGGTGCGCGATTACGGGCTGGAATACCTGCTGGCGGCCACAGTGCTGGCGGGGGTGTTGCAGATTGGCGCGGGCATTCTGAAGCTGGGCTTTGTCATGCGATATGTGTCGAAATCGGTTATGACCGGCTTCGTCAACGCGCTTGCCATCCTGATCTTTCTGGCACAACTGCCGGAACTGGACCCGCGACAGGTGCCGTGGATCACCTATGTTCTGGTCGCCGCAGGGCTTGGCATCATCTATGGTCTGCCCATGCTGACCAAGGCGATCCCGTCGCCACTGGTCACGATTGTGGTGCTGACGATTGTGGCCATGGTGCTGGGGCTGGATGTGCGCACAGTGGGCGATATGGGCGAATTGCCCGACACGCTGCCGGTATTCCTGATCCCCGATATTCCGCTGACATTCGAAACGCTTATGATCATCCTGCCCTATTCTATGGCCATCGCGGTCGTGGGCCTGCTGGAAAGCCTGATGACACAGAATATCGTCGATGACCTGACCGACACACGCTCGGACCGCAATCAGGAATGTATCGGACAGGGCATTTCCAACACCGCAACCGGTTTCATCGGCGGTATGGCGGGGTGCGCGATGATCGGGCAGTCAATCATCAACGTCAAATCCGGCGGGCGCGGGCGCTTGTCATGTTTCGCGGCGGGGGTCTATCTGTTGTTCCTGATCCTTGTGCTGGGTGATCTGGTGAAACAGATTCCCATGGCTGCGCTGGTGGCTGTGATGATCATGGTCTCCATCGGCACATTCTCGTGGTCGTCGGTCAAGGCGCTGCGTGTGCATCCGCGGTCCAGTTCCATTGTCATGATCGCCACTGTGGTGACGGTGGTTTACACGCATAACCTTGCGATCGGGGTTCTGGTGGGTGTGTTGTTGTCGGGTATCTTCTTTGCCGGCAAGATTGCGCAGTTGTTCACCATGCGCAGCACCATCTCGAATGATGGCAGCCACCGGACCTACAGTGTCGAAGGGCAGTTGTTCTACGGCTCGGTCGAGGATTTCATGAACGCGTTCGACTTCCGCGAAACGCTGGAGCGGGTCACCATCGATGTCAGCCGCGCGCATATCTGGGACATATCTTCCGTTCAGGCGCTGGACATGGCAATCCTGAAATTCCGCCGCGACGGGGCCGAAGTCGAGGTGATCGGCATGAATGAAGCCACGGAAACCATCGTTGACAAACTTGCCATCCATGACAAGCCGGGCGCGATGGACAAGCTGATCTCGCATTGAAAGGGAACATGACATGACGGACGAACCACAGAAAATCGTGGCCCTTGTCGATGGGTCGATCTATTCGGCCAGCGTGTGCGAACATGCGGCATGGATCTCACAGCGCACAGGGGCGCCGGTGGAATTGCTGCATGTGCTGGGCCGCCGCGACGCGCCCGAGAAGGCAGACCTCTCCGGTTCTATCAAGCTGGGCGCGCGCTCGGCCTTGCTGGCGGAACTGGCGGAACTGGACGCACAACGCGCGAAACTTGTCAGCCAGCGCGGCCGCGCCATACTGGAAGATGCCCGCGCCATTCTGGACAAGGCCGGTGTCAGCGAAATAACCACACGCCTGCGTCAGGGCGATGTGGTCGAAACGGTCAGCGAAGTCGAGCAGGGCGCCCGCGTTGTCATGGTCGGCAAACGCGGCGAAGCGGCGGATTTTGCCAAGGGCCATCTGGGGTCGAACCTTGAACGAATTATTCGTGCCAGCACCAAACCGGTCTTCGTCGCCTCTCGGGCGTTCAAGCCCATTCAGCGGGTGCTGGTGGCCTATGATGGTGGCACGTCGGCCAAGAAGGCCGTGGACCATATTGCCCGCAGCCCGCTGTTTCGGGAATTGTCTGTCCATGTGGTCACTGTAGGCACCGACACGCCAGCGGTCCAGAAGGGGCTGGCAGACGCAAAAGCAGTGCTGAAAGCCGCCGGAATCGAGGTCGAAACCTCTGTCATTGCGGGCCAGCCGGAAACCGTACTTGGCAAACTTGTGGACGAGGCAGGCTGCGATATGCTGGTCATGGGCGCCTATGGCCATTCGCGCATCCGCAGCCTGATCATCGGGTCCACCACCACGGCGATGATCCGGTCGTGCAAGGTGCCTGTGGTGCTTATTCGCTGACGCATCGGGGTCGGGCCTGACGAAAGCCGCCTTGGACACGGGCGGCTTTTTGTTTGACAGACACCTGCTGCGGACTGCCCTGATGTCTGCTTCTGACAATCTGCGGCAGGTGCTACCGGACCTGTTCAAACACGGCCATCTGGCTGGCCCCGCCAAGGTCCGGGTGACACCCGGCGATGTCGGAGTACATGACATCATAGCCAAAACTGGTGCCAACGCGGTCGCCCCATTTGCGAAACTGTGCCCGCCGCCACTCGAACCGGTGGCCCGGATGGCGGAACCTGTGGGCAGGCACCCCCAGCAGTGTGTTGAATTCCGCATTGGGCGTGGTAATGACGACGCTGCGCGGCTGCATTTTTCCGAAAACGGCGCATTCCAGCTGTGCCAACTGCGACGGGTCGATATGCTCAATCGTCTCGATCAGCATGGCGCAGTCGAAACCCGAAAGCGCCGGATGTGCCTGGGTCATGGACCCGTTGCGCAACTCGATCCGGGCCGCGCTGGCCGGTATGACGGACAATCTGTGGCGCAGGCGCGCAAGGGATGTTGCGCAGATATCGACCCCCACCAGCCGTGTTACGGCAGGCGCGTGCGCAAGGCGCACGAACAGATCACCATCCCCGCACCCCAGATCAAGCACACTGCGCGCCCCTGACCTCTCGACCACTGCAAATGCAGCGTTCAGGCGTTCTTCATGCATCCAGCTGGTCATGCCTGCCCCCATACCCGGCGCAGGCCAAGCACGCGCGGGGGCAACCGTTCAATTGCGGGACATATATTGCAGGTGGGGTCGCTGGCGCGGATCATGGCCAAGCGCTACAGTGAAACAGGGCGTTGCATCAAGACCACATCTTTTTCTGGCACATGACATTTCCAATTCCAACGCTGTGCCAGAAACCGAAAGGTCGCTTCGCGGTAGAAAACGACATGCGTGGGGTCCATGCGGTACCGCCACGCCGCAAAGCGCGCATCATCAGTTTGAAAACACGTCATCAGGCCCAGCCAACCGCCGGGGCGGACAAGCGCGCGCAGGCGGGTAAATTCGGAATGCGGGTTGTGAAAATGCTCGACCGTTTCGGTGCAGGTTACAAAATCGTATCTTGATGACAGGGGGGCAGGGTCCGGCGCGAAATAGGGATCGTAAACTGCCATGTCATGACCGCCATCGCGCAACACTTTGGCCAGTGCCGGACCTGGGCCACAGCCGAAATCAAGTCCTTTCGACGCGGGCGGCAGCCGCTTCAGCAGGGGGGTGGCCAGTTTCGACAAAAACCGCCGATAGCCGGGATCATCGCATTGGTTTTCGTGGGTCAGGTAATGCGCATATTCCGCACTGTCAGGCAGCCAGTATTGTGCTGGTAAAAAGCGTACTTCGCACGCGGTGCAGTGGAAATATTCCTTTGAGGCGACACATTGAAAAAACTGCGGGTCCGGCGCGTGGCACACAGGGCAGATTTCGGGCAGTGGTGATGCGTGCAAAGCAGGTTCGACATGTGCCAATTCGCGACCCCGTATCGCTGCGCAAGACTGAAATAGCCTGCCATGACTTTCCTTTAGCGCAACAAAAAACGCAACAGCGTTTACGATGTCACGAAGGATCGCGGCGTTACAACACCACCCCAGGCCGCGATCAGGCCGGGATAGCGGGTTATCCGCCCCCCCCTTGCCGTATCGTCCGTGTTATGGGCCGGATTGCAGCACATTGTTCAGCCGCTCGCGCAGTCTGGTGCTATCCTGGATTGTGTTTTGACCGGCACTTAGCAAGCCTGCCGACAGCTCAAGACCGGTTGGCGCAGCCGGAACCGAACTTTGCGCAAACTCCAGATCGGCCGTATCATTGCTTTCGGCCGGTGCCGCATCCTGATCCTCGGCGCGATCACCTTCCGTAGGCGGCATGTCCAAAGTGTTCCCCACGGCAGCGGCCTGGGACGTTATCGTAGCTGTCTCGGGAAGTGGTCGCAGATCCTGCCGCGCGAAGGTGGTGTCATTGCTGTCCTGATCATCGCGCCTCCGGGAGAGTGGCAGGGGCACCCCCCTCATCAGGTCAGCTTGCTCGTCAAACCCCAGCGAACCCAACCTGCTTGCCAGGATGGCCCGCGCTTCATCCGGCAAGGCGGAATTCCATGGGGTATGTTCGAACATTTGGGTGACGAATGTTGTGTCGTCGGCATTGCCAGTCAGATCAAGAAGCAGATCGCGCAACAGCATAACATTCTCCTGTGGGGGAATATCCGCATCATTCAGTCGCACCAGTGACAGGGCTTCTGCAAATTGTCCTGTTCGCGACAATCCGCGTGCCAGAAGTTTGGCCAGTATGTGCCCTTCATCTGACCCGCGCAGGGCGCGCAGCAATGAGTGTGCTTCTTCCGCAAGTTCGGGCGAGATGGGCAGGTCCAGATCCTGCTGGCGTTGCATCAGGAAGGTTACGGCCTCTATGGTCGGGTCCGCCAATAGGTCCTGCTCATAGCGCCTTGTGTCCTGACCTGATGCGCGCGGAAGGTCGAGCGTCGCCCGCGCTAGGCGAAGCGGGTCCGAACTGGTTTCGGAAATACGATCCAGACTGTCCCGAATGCTGTGCGCGTCAGACACGAATCCTTGCGCGGCAAGATGGCGCACAATATGCGGCCCAAGATGCAGGCGCAGATGTGCGGGTAGTGCCTGAATGGCCTGTACCAGACCGGCGATCGGGTAATCGTCGGGCAGGTCGTCCGGCAGGATGGCTAAGGCCTGCCAAAGCGTTGCCATCCCGCCGCATGGACTGATGTCCAGCTGCGCGAAATCCGTTGGAAGGGGGGTCAGGTCGACCAGATGGCTGGCCATTTCCAGAAACCGGTCCTGCGGTTGCGGCGCGTTGAGCAGGGAAAGGGTCAGACGGGCCTCCGCTCCGAAGCCCAGATAAAGATATTGTCGCACAAGATTCCGTGTTGCCCCGGGGTCGAGCGTATCTGCTTCATTGAACAGCGCCGCTGTCCCAACAGGCGTGAGCTGCGACGAGGCTTGAGTTTGCCACAATGACGGATCAATCGTGTCGTCGGGCGGACAAATGGCAAAAATATCATTTTGCAGGCTGCGTGGCGCGGCACCGCGCGCGGCCGCCACACTGTCTGTGATGGTCATCTGGCCGTGCGGGGGTATACCCTGCCTGTCGACGTGTCGGGAAGGCGGATCATCCGTGGTTGACAAACGGGGCGGGGCTGTGGTCGCGATTTCCTGATTGGGCGAGAGCAGTCCAAGCCCGACCGCTTCGGACAGGGCGCGCCCAAGGTCATGCGTCATTCCCTGCGCGATCACGTCGGATCGCGCGGGGGATGGCGGCGCACCCGTTGCCATTACATCATCGGCAGCAGGGGTGCCGACGATCTGTTCTAGCAACAGCGACTGACGTTGCTGTGGTGCCAATGAACGTCCTGTCAATGCGCTTGCCAGGGACTGGCCCGCAGCCAGTGCGGGCCCGTGCACCGGTGCGGACGTTTCTGCGGGACGCAGTATGGCCTGTTCCGGACGCGCTTGGGGCCGCGGTGTCGTTGCGGCAGGCATCCTTGCCCCTACAGCAATTTCCGTGACATCCATGACAAGGTATCTGGGCAAATCCTCGGACGCGCGCAAGAGGCAGTCACAATTTAGGCGAATTTCCAGACCTGTTTGTGTTTGTGCAACAGACCCGAGTCTTGTCCTCGGGATCCTTGCAAAGGTTTGCGACAAGTCAAAATCAAGTGCGGGGCCGGAAATTGTCAACTCTGCCAGACGGCCATCTTGGGTGATCTGCCAGTCGTTAGACTCTGGCAACTGTATGGAAAGCCGCGTGAAATCGGAATGTTCACCCGCCCGCACAGGAACTGTTGTTGTCTGGGCTACGGCAGAGACACTGCTGTAGATAAGACACAGAAACACTGGGATTGAACGAAATACCCACATTGTCAGGCAGCATTCTTCTTGAGGTCCCGCATGGCAGTTTCAAGTTCGCTGAAATCCGGGCGTTGATGATGTGGTGTATTCTGGCGGCCAACCTCGATACAGATATTGGCCGGATGGGCATGAAGGTTGGCGATAAGCACTTCACGGACAAGCTGGAAAAAATGATCATCTTCCTCGACAATATCGCGCATGCGCCCTGCAATCGGACCTACAAACCCATAGGCAAGAAAGACCCCCAAAAATGTCCCTGTCAGTGCACCACCGATCATTTTGCCCAGAATTTCGGGCGGTTCGGCAATCGCGCCCATAGTCTTGATGATACCCAGCACGGCTGCAACAATGCCAAGCGCGGGCAGGGCGTCCGCCACGACCTGAACGGCATGGCTGGTATGCAGCGCATGATGTTTCTGGGCTTCGAGGCGTTTGTCGATGACCTCTTCGACCTGATGCGGATCGTCGTAATTCATCGAGGCCGCGCGCAAGGTATCGCAAATCAGGTCCACGACGTCATGATCTGCCTGTATTTTCGGATACTTGCTAAAAATGGCCGAGTCATTCGGCGCCTCGATCTGTTCTTCTATGGCCACCGGATTTTGTCGGGAGAGCCAGATGAGTTCAAACAGCAGGCATAACAGATCACGGTAGTCGTCCGGCGACCATTTCGGCCCCTTGAAAACGCGCGCAATATCGCGACCGGCACCTTTGATTGTCGCAATGTTGTTTCCAAGTATGAACGCACCTGCTGCCGCTCCGCCGATCATTACCATTTCGAACGGAAGCGCCTTCAGGATGATTCCCATCGTCCCGCCTGCTGCGAGATATCCGCCGAAAACCATTACGAAAACGACAACGATGCCAACGATTGCTATCACAATGTGCCTCTATCTGTGGTGTGAACCTGGTTTCGATCTTGGTGCAGTTTCGTTAACAAAGGGCTTCGGCTACGCGTGAAAAGTTCAGTCCCGCGGTGTATTTGCATTGCGGCCTGCCAGAACGGCGCTGATGGCATAGGCCGTCACCGGGTCGAGCGCGGCCATCACGGACCCGGCAAAATCCGGACGCAGACGCGCGAAGAAGCCTGCTGCGAACTGGACATCCATCTGGGTAAACAGCTCTGCCGCTTGCTGTGGTTTCATATGCTCATAAACCGCCGTCAGCCGCGCCACGTCATCTTCGGCGGCAGATTGGGTCAATGCGATCGTCTGGAGCAATCTTTCCTCTGCCTGGGCGAGTTCTGCCAGTTGGGCGCGGATATCTGCTTCTGCCTGCCGCAATTCCTGCGCGCGCTGTTCCTGCCGTTCCTCCATCTGCTGCAGGCGCGCTTCTCTCGCGCGCAAGCTCTGGAACAAATCGCCGGGATCTGCTTGCGCAGTCCCTTCGGGCGCGGGGGCATTTGCGGGGGTATTCGCGCTTTCGGCGGCAATAACTTCTGCAACGCCAAGACCCAAACGTGACAGGCCCGCGACGAAAAACAATGCGGTCAATACCATCAGCGCAGAGGATGCGCCGCGTTTTCGTGCCGCGTTTGCAGTGCTTCGGTGTTTCATTGACGACGACCCGCTGTTTCGCGTTGCCGCAGGACCCGCGTTTTCTTGGCCCGGTCGCCAAGACCGGGCGCGAAATCCGCGTCCTTGTCCAGCCTGTCGGTATGGTCTGCCCCCGCCAGTCCGGATGCTGCGCGCGAACGCGGTTTTGCAGCGGCCAGCAGAAGCTCAAGGTTCCGCGTGGCCGTTTCCGCACGCGCGATCGTCAGGTTCAGGTCGGATTCCGCTTTTGTGCTGGATTGCGCGGCCAGATTCAGGGCCGTAGTCAGCGCGTCCACTTGTTGTGACAATATAGCGATGGCAGAACCGACATCGCCATCAAGCCGCGTCAATGCGCGCAACCTGCGCGACAGCAGCATGCAATACGCCGCAGCGAGGAACGCGCCAAGCGCAACCGCGATATCTATCAGAAATGCCATGAGAAACCCCTAGCTAAGTACAAATTCAGTGATCAGGAAGTCGCGGATATGCCCCTGTCCGGCGACAGTCTGCAGCCGCCGCAGGATTTGCGCGCGCAGCCGTATCAAAGAGGCCGGTTCGGCCAGGTCACGCGGGTCCACGGCACGCAGATACATATTGATGACATCGATGAAACGCGGCTGCAGTCGTTCGATTTCCGCGCGCGACGCACTCTCAACCTCGATCTGGCCGGCAAATTGCAGATGCCGGGATGTCGACCCGGGGGCAAGGCTGATTGTGATTCGCTCAATGGGAACAAAAGCAAAGTCCTGCGCGATTGCAGCAGGTTTCTCGCCCGCAGGTGCGGGGGCCAGAATCAGGCCTGAATACACCGCGAAAAACCCCCCGCCACCAAGGATAAGCGCCCCGAGAACCCCAATAATCAAAGGGATCAAACCTGATTTTTTCGCTGGTGGGGCGTCTGAGCTGGGGGCTGTGTCTGTGGCTGCTGTCATCTGGCAATTCCCGGAAACGAAATTTTCTTAGATATGCCACAAGGTCACTAACCGATTGTTAAGCGAGAGCGGCGAAACTGCGATCAGATCAAGGGCAGAAGCCCACACAAGGAGAATCGCAGTGCAGAAGTTTCAGTCGCTCTGGTCCGCGCTGGACAATACGAAGCGCATTCTGATCATCGGGGTCGCAGTCTTGATGTTCGTTGCGGTCACGGGTTTGGCGCGTCTGGCTTCTAGTCCCGGCATGTCACTTCTGTATGCAGGACTGGAAGATGCGGCGTCTGGCGAAGTGATTCAAATGCTGGATACACGCGGTATCCGCTATGATGTCCGGGGGGATGCGATTTTCGTGCCCTCCGCGCAGCGTGATGAAACACGGCTGATGCTGGCTGCGGCGGGGTTGCCGGCGAATTCCCATGCCGGGTACGAATTGCTTGATTCGCTCTCGGGGTTCGGCACCACATCCCAGATGTTCGACGCCGCGTACTGGCGCGCGCGCGAAGGGGAACTGGCACGCACCATAACGGCCAGCCCGCATATCCGCTCGGCGCGCGTGCATATCTCGCAAGGGGCAAACTCGGCCTTCCGGCGCGAAATCGCCCCCAGCGCATCGGTGACAGTGACGACTGTTTCGGGCATGCTGAACCCGGCGCAGGCGCGGGCTATCCGGTTTCTGGTTGCCTCGGCCATTGCCGGTATGCAGCCCGAGGATGTGTCGGTCATCGATGGGGCTGGCGGGCTGGTCTATGGACCGGAAACCGAGGCATTGGCCAATGGAAATGCCAGTGACCGCGAAGCCGACATGCGCCGCAGGGTTGAACGCCTGCTGGAGGCCCATGTCGGCCACGGGCGCGCGGTCGTCGAGTTGAGCGTAGACACTGTGACCGACCGCGAGACGATTCAGGAACGGCTGGTCGATCCAGATACCCGTGTCGCAATCAGTACCGATACCGAAGAAAGCGAGGTGAACAGCACCGATTCGCGTGCGCAGGGGGTCACTGTGGCGGGGAACCTGCCGGATGGCGATGCGGCGGCCGGAACCGATGGAAGCGCCCAGAACCGGGAAACCCAGACACGCCAGCGCACGAATTTCGATATGTCCGAGACCCGCCGTGAAATTGAACGCCTGCCTGGCGCGATACGGCGATTAAGCGTTGCTGTGCTGATTGACGGGATCACGGAAACGGATGCGGAGGGCGTTGTGTCATGGCGACCCCGCAATGCAGAGGAGCTGGAGGGGTTGCGGGATCTTGTGGCGTCGGCCGTAGGGTATGACGAGGCGCGCGGGGATGTCATTACGCTGCGATCCATGGCGTTTGAACCCATCGCCGCATTGGGAACAGAAGCAAGTTCATCGCTGTTTTCCACGTCTAGTCTTGATCTTATGACATTGCTGAAATGGGTTTTTGCGCTGGTGGCATTGGTGGTTCTGGCCGTGTTCGTTTTGCGCCCGATCCTGCGTGCCGCCACCCAAGCGTCGCCTGAACAGGGGTTTGACAGATTCGAACCAAATGACCCGCCTGCATTATCCGGCGGCGGGGGCTTTCCGGAAATGAACACAGCCCTTGCACTGGATTTTCCGGCAATGGGCGGCGGGGGGGACGCGTTTGGCAACGCCGATGATCCGGTGTCGCGCCTGCGTGAACTGATCGCCGAACGCCAGCAGGAATCTGTCGAAGTGCTTCGTCACTGGATGGATGAAGGCAATACCACCCCGAAAGGAAACTAGATGAGGAAGGCGATGCTGAAGCTGGAGGTGTTTGAAACCGCCATGCCTGATGAAGAGCCGCTGCTTGATGCAGAAGCTGCCGAAGCGCTGCGCGTGCAGTCGTATGAGCAGGGCTACGGCGCGGGCTGGCAGGATGCGTTGCAACAAATGCGCGACGAGGATGCGCTGCGCGAGGGGGCCGCACTTGAGGCGCTTCAGGCGATAAGTTTCACTTACAACGAGGCCCACGCTGCGCTGGAAGCGTCCTTCCTGTCGCTGACAGAGACATTGATCGAGAAACTTGTCCCGGAGATTATGCGCCTTTCCCTGCCGGGGCTGGTGCTGGAAGGGTTGCAACAGGCGGCGGCACGACCGGCACGCAGTCCGCTGACCCTGTATTGTGCGCCTTTGGCACGTCCGGCATTGGAACATGTGGTTGCCGCCGTGCCGGGGATCGAAATCCAGCTTCTGGAGGAAGCAAGCTACACCGAAGCGCAGGTGGCATTGCGTGTGGATGACCACCAGAAAACGATCGATCTTGATGCTGTGATCACGCAGCTTCGGGACGCGTTTGCGCAGCAGGTGGCACTTAAGAACATGAGAGAGGCCTGAGAATGCAAGAGAGTGAACTGAACACTGCCATCCTGGAGCAGGTGCCGGTTGAGATTGCCGTTTCGGTGGGACGCGCGCGGCCCATGGTGCGCGAGTTGATGCGGCTGGGGCGGGAGTCGGTCCTGCCGCTGGACCGCCGCATTGATGATCCGGTTGAACTGTTCATCGGTGAAAAGCTGATTGCCCGCGGCGTGCTGGAGGAGATGGAGGGCGACAATGCCGGCTATCTGGGTGTGCGCCTGACCGAGATTATTGACCTGAAAGCGGTGTTGTAGCGCCATGTCATTCAGGTTTGCCATTGTTTCGGGTATTATTGCCGCGTGTGCAATGCTGTCGGGCACAGCCGCCATCGCCCAGGAGGTGACTTTCAGCTTCGGAGAGGACGGGTCGCTGGCCGTGCGCAGCGTGCAGCTTATCGTGGTGCTGACGCTGCTTAGTCTGGTGCCCGGTATTCTGGTTATGGTGACCTGTTTTCCGTTCATCGTGACGGTTCTGGCGATCTTGCGTCAGGCGCTGGGCCTGATGCAGTCACCGCCGAATATGCTGATTGTATCGCTGGCGCTTTTCCTGACCTATTTCGTCATGGAACCGGTCTTTGTTGCCGCATGGCAGGGGGGAATTGTGCCGCTGAATGATGGCGATATCAGCCTTGAGGATGCGTTTTTGCGTGTCGCGGACCCGTTTCGCCAGTTCATGGCGGCGCGTGTGGATACGGCAACCTATGAAAGTTTGGCGGGGTTGCGCCCGACACCGGTGCCGGATCTGTCCCCCGATGCGCCCCTTTCCGTGCTGGTTCCGTCTTTCATGCTAAGCGAGGTTGCGCGCGCGTTTCAGATAGGGTTTCTGGTGTTCCTGCCGTTTCTGATTATCGATCTGGTGGTTGCTGCGGTGCTGATGTCGATGGGCATGATGATGGTGCCGCCCGCCATTGTGTCCTTGCCGTTCAAGCTGTCCTTCTTTGTTGTTGCCGATGGCTGGCGGTTGATATCCGAGGCGCTGGTGCGAAGTTACATGTAATCGGGGCATTTCCGCCTGATGCCCTTGCCACATCTGCGGTCAAACCCTAAAAGCGGCCCTTGCGAATGCCAGTCAGGGGAATGGTGATGGGTTTCAAAATGGGAATTGTGGGTTTGCCGAATGTGGGCAAGTCGACATTGTTTAATGCATTGACGAAAACGGCCGCTGCGCAAGCTGCCAATTTCCCGTTTTGCACGATTGAACCGAATGTCGGTGATGTGGCCGTGCCGGATGCGCGGCTGCAAAAACTGGCCGATATCGCCAAATCCAAAGAGGTGATCCCAACACGGATGACCTTTGTCGATATTGCCGGTCTGGTGCGTGGCGCTTCCAAGGGGGAGGGGCTGGGAAACCAGTTTCTGGCAAATATCCGTGAAGTGGATGCCATTGCCCATGTGCTGCGCTGCTTCGAGGATGATGATGTCACCCATGTCGAGGGCAAGATTGATCCGGTGGCCGATGCGGAAACCATCGAGACCGAATTGATGATTGCGGATATGGATTCCATCGAGCGGCGGCTTGCCAACCTGTCGCGCAAGCTGCGCGGCGGTGACAAGGAAGCGGTGGAACAGGATGCGCTGTTGCGCCGTGCGCTGGCGGCGCTGGAAGCGGGCAAACCCGCCCGCACAGTCGAAATCAGCGCGGAGGAAAGCAAAAGCTGGCGGATGTTGCAGTTGCTGACATCCAAGCCGGTTCTTTTTGTCTGCAATGTCGAGGAATCCTCGGCGGGGACGGGAAACAGCCTGTCTGCAAGGGTTGCCGCGATGGCCGAAGCACAGGGCGCGGCCCATGTCGTCATTTCCGCCCGCATCGAGGAAGAGATCAGCCAGCTTGATACCGATGAGGCCGCGATGTTCCTGTCGGAAATGGGGCTGGAGGAGGCGGGGCTGGACCGGCTTATTCGCGCGGGCTACCAGTTGCTTGGGCTGCACACCTATTTCACTGTCGGCCCCAAGGAAGCGCGCGCATGGACGATCCCTGTTGGCACGCTTGCGCCACAGGCGGCCGGTGTCATTCACGGTGATTTCGAGCGCGGTTTCATTCGCGCCGAAACTGTCGCCTATGACGATTACATCACCTATTCCGGTGAAGCAGGGGCCAAGGATGCCGGTAAATTCCGCGTTGAAGGCAAATCCTACGAGGTGAAGGACGGCGACGTGCTGCATTTCCTGTTCAATGCCTGACCGGCAGATTTGACATCGGGGCAGGGTTGGGGTTCTTTGGGGTGCAGGTTTTTGCTGACAGGTCCACCAATGCAACGCAGCCGTCTGTTCCACGTCGCGCTTGGCGCAATTGCGGCATTGGGTGTTGTGGTCGCGCTGGGCTGGTTCGCGTGGAACCGTGCGACCGTTCTGTATTTCACGCAGTTGCACGACCGCGGGCAGAACACGCTTAATCTGGCCGAGGCGTCCTTGCGCGGGCAGTTGTCGCGTTTTGAACGGCTGCCCCATTTGCTGGCGGAACAGCGCGTGATCCGGTCGCTGGTGCTGGCCCCGCGCGACCCTGATCTGGTGGTTGCGGCAAATCTGTATTTGCGCGACACGGCCGAAATGCTGGGCGCGTCCGATATTTATGTCATGTATCGTGACGGGGTGACGCTGGCGGCCAGCAATTTCGACCAACCCCACAGCTTTGTCGGCGGAAACTTCGCGTTCCGCCCCTATTTCTTTGACGCGCTTGGCCCCAAAGGGGCGGGGCGGTTTTATGCGCTGGGCACAACATCGAACAAGCGCGGGTATTATTTCGGTGCGCCCATTGATGTTGCAGGCCAGCGCCATGGCGTGATGGTCATCAAGATCGACGTGGACGAGATTGAGCAGACCTGGGCATCGGACGAGTTGCGCATCATTGTGACCGACCCGGAAAATATCGTGTTCCTGTCAAACCGTCCGGATTGGCTGTTCCGGTCGTTTGGCCCGTTGACGCCCGACAGGTTGGCGCGCACGGTGCAGACGCGGCGCTATGCCAATGCCGATATCGGACAGATCGACTATGCCCGCGAAACGGATTCCAGCGGCTTTGATTTGTTGCGAACGGGTGCCGATGATGGCGCGAAACTGGAGTATCTGGTTGCGCAGGCCCCGATGGCCGAGGCGGAATGGACGGTGCAGGTGCTGTTGAACACGCGCCCCGCGCGCGTTCAGGCCGCCAGCGCTGTGGCGCTTGCGGGGTTCGGGCTGGGGGTGCTGGGGCTAAGCGGCTTTATCCTGTGGCAAAGACGGCGCCAGCTGGCCGAACGGCTGGCGGTGCAGCAGGCCGCGCGCGATGAGTTGGAAGCCCGTGTTGTCCAGCGCACCTCTCAGCTTGCCGCGGTCAATGACGCCCTGCGCGATGAGGTGGGCGAACGCCGCGCAACCGAAGACCGCTTGCGCCAGACGCAATCGGAACTGGTGCAGGCAGGTAAACTGGCCGCATTGGGCCAGATGTCTGCCGCGCTGAGCCATGAATTCAACCAGCCCCTGGCGGCAGCGCGCAATTATGCGGAAAACGCGCAAGTGTTGCTGGATCGCGGGCGCAATGCGGATGCGCATGACAATATCGGGCGTATTCTGGGCATGATTGACCGCATGGGCCGTATCAGCCGCCATTTGCGCAATTTTGCCCGCAAGCCGCATCAGCAACTGCGCCCCGTTAATCTGGCCGAGGTGGTGGCCGATGCGCGCGAGCTTCTGGGCTGGCAACTGGACCGATCGAATGTTGCGCTGGATGTCGATCTGGGGCCGCGCCCGCTTGTTGTGACGGCGGGGGCCGTGCGGTTGCAGCAGGTGTTGGTCAATCTGCTGGCCAATGCGATTGATGCCGTCGAGGGGCAGGAGCACAAGCAGATCAGCCTTGTCGCGTGCCGGATGGGGGACATGATTGAACTTCGCGTGCGCGACAACGGGCCGGGCATTGTCGATGCGGTCAAGCCGCGCATTTTCGACCCGTTCTTTTCGACCAAGGAGGTGGGCAAGGGGCTGGGGCTGGGACTGTCCATCTCGTTCAATATTATTCGCGATTTTGATGGCCGGATTACCGCGCGCAACCATCCTGATGGCGGCGCGGAGTTTACCTTGCACCTGCATGCTGCGCACCCCCTGACCGCCGAGGCTGCGGAATGACACTGCCGGTTGTCCTGCTTGTTGATGATGATGAAGATTTGCGCAGCTCTACCACGCAGGCGCTGGATCTGGCGGGCCTTCAGGTGGACGGGTTTGCGCGTGCCGAACCTGTTCTGGACCGGATTACCGCAGGGTTTGGCGGTGTAATCATCAGCGATATCCGCATGCCCGGTCTGGATGGCTTGACGCTGATGAACCGCATACATGAAATTGACCGTGATGTGCCCGTTATCCTGATTACGGGGCATGGTGATGTGCCGCTGGCGGTGCGGGCCATGCGCGAAGGGGCGCATGATTTCATTGAAAAACCGTTTTCAGGGGCGCAACTGGCGTCGATTGCGGCGCGTGCGCTGGAATTCCGGCAGCTTGTTCTTGAAAACCGCCGCTTGCGCGCCGTGGCGGGGCAGGCGGACGATCTGGAGGCGCGGCTTGTCGGGCGGTCCGACCGGATGATTGCGCTGCGCCGCCAGATCCGCACGATTGGCCCGTCTGACGCCGATGTGCTGATCGTGGGGGATACGGGCACGGGCAAGGAAATCGTGGCGCGTGCCTTGCATGACCTGTCGCCACGGGCTGCGCGCCCGTTTATCGCCATCACCTGCAGCGCACTTCCCGACACGCTGATTGAATCTGAGCTTTTCGGGCATGAGGCGGGCGCTTTTCCCGGTGCCATTCGTGCGCGGATGGGCAAGTTCGACCATGCACGCGGCGGCACGATCTTGCTGGATGATATTGGCGCCATGCCGCTGGATGTACAGGGCAAGCTGCTGCGCGTGATCGAGGACCGTGTGATCACCCCGCTTGGGTCCAATGCCCAGCACCAGCTTGATGCGCGGTTCATTGCCACCAGTCGCGTCGCGCTGGAGGCAGAGGTTGCGGCAGGCCGCTTTCGGGCAGATCTGTTGTACCGGCTGAATGTGGTCAGCTTGCGCGTGCCGCCGCTGTCCGAACGCCTTGAAGATGTGCCGCAACTGTTTACGCGGTTACTGACCGAAGCCTGCTTGCGCCACAGACTGCCCGCGCGCACGGCCAGTCCGGCCTTTCTGGCGGAATTGTCGCGCAGTGATTGGCCGGGAAATGTGCGTGAATTGCGCAATGCTGCCGAACGATTTGCCCTTGGCGTGCAGTTAAGCGACACAGCACCGGATTCTGCCGCGCCGTCGGGAAAACTTGCCGATATGATGGCCGCACATGAACGCAAACTGCTGGTGGATGCGCTGATCCGGCATCAGGGCGCATTGCGTCCGGTTTATGAATCCCTTGGGCTGTCGCGCAAGGCGCTGTATGACAAGCTGGTGCGCCATGGCATCGACAAGGGAAACTTCCTGCCTGCTGGTCCGGACGTTGCCGCGCCGTCACAGGGTGATGTGTAGGAATCCACACATCACCCCGCGCACATGTGTAGTTTGCTACCCACGCGCAGCGATTGCCCCGAAAAAACCGGCATGGCCCTGTCTGCGCGCTTGAATTCGACTGCGGAACCGTTTGCTGTCACCGCAGTGCTTGCACCGCAAGAAGAGGGGGGTGCAAGCCCGTGCAAATACGCAAAACCAAAGGGGAGGTTCCCAATGCGTTATACCAATTTCGCGGCTATGGCCGCTGCTGCTGTTATGTCTGTATCCATGGCGAATGCGCAGGACCGTGACGGCTGGCCATCTGACCTGACGGTCGGTACAGCAAGTCAGGGTGGTGTGTACTTCGTGTATGGCAATGGTCTGGCAGGCTTTCTGGGCGAAGAACTGGGCCTGAACGCATCTGGCGAAGTGACCGGTGGTCCGGTCCAGAACGTCACACTGGTTCAAATGGGCGACCATGATATCGGTCTGGTCACCATGGGTCCGGCATTCGAGGCATGGACCGGCGTGTCCGAACTTGCACCGGGGCTGGAGCATAGCGAGATCCGCGCGCTGTTCCCGATGTATGAAACCCCGTTTCAGGGTGTCGCGCTAAGCGGTTCCGGAATCACCTCGGTCAGTGATTTTGAAGGCAAGCGCGTGGGCGTAGGCCCCGCAGGCGGCACGCCGGGCACCTATTGGCCCCGCTTCTTTGATACGCTGGGCCTGAATGTCACGGTGTCGAATGCAGGCGCGGCCGACACTGCCGGACAGTTGAAGGACGGTCTGGTTGATGCGTTCGTCTTCGCGGCTGGCCTGCCCATCGGCGCGTTCTCGCAGCTGGCCGCCGAAGCGGATGTTGTGATGTTCGGCTTCACGGAAGACGAGCTTGCGACCATCATGGAAGGTCATCCTGAAGTGTCGCAATTCAACATTCCTGCCGGCACCTATACCGCACAGGACGAAGACCAGCTTTCGGTCGCCATGTGGAACTTCGCGATTGCGCATGCCGATATGCCTGAAAGTCTGGCCTATGAAATCACCAAGCTGGTGATGGAAAACAACGAGCGTATGCTGCAAATCCATGCTGCCGCCGCCGCCACCCTGCCAGAGAATGTGGGCAACAACTCGTTCCTGCCATTCCACCCCGGTGCGGTGCGCTATTTCGAGGAAATCGGGATCGAGATCCCTGACGACCTGAAAGGGTGATGGCCATTTCGCCCGTCTGAATATCGGGTCAGAGCGTTGCCGCGCTCTGACCCTGTTGTCATAGGCCGTGCCGATGCGCGGACAAGTTGTATCCGGTGCGCGCCTGCACCCGTTGATGGCCCAGTCATCGCCGCAATTCCAGATTTGGGGGAACCATGTCTCAGACTGCAGCGCAGGTCGCGCAAACAGAAGCCGACAATATTGCCAAGGGCGTCGACAATGAAATTGTCACGGGCAATCAACGCGTCTTTGCGGGGGTGGTGGGGCTTGTCGTAACCACGCTGTGCATTGCCTATACGGTGTTTCATGTGGGCGCGATGAATGGCCTGCATGACCGGCTTACCGATTTTCTGGGCCTTCCCTCGATCGATCTGACTGAACCATGGCGGTATCGCCTGATCCATGTTGCCGGTGGTCTGGCATTGGGGTTCATCCTGTTTTCTGCGCGTGCCCTGCATGATGACGAACATGATGCGCCACTTTCCATGCTGGAGAAGGGGTTGTTGGCAGTTGGTGGCGCGCTGATTGTGCTGGCATTGGGGCAGGTGTCGGTCATGTTGCTGACCGGCGACCGGATTACCACCGGCGCACCGGCGGGCAAGCATGTCATGACATTCGGCTATCCGCTGATCGGGGGCACGGTTCTGGTGCTGGTCGCAAGCTGGATACAACCTGTCCGCAACCGCACGAACCTGTCACTGGCCGACACGCTTCTGGCGGTCGCGGCCATCGTGGTGGGGACATATATTATTGGCCATGCCGATTTCCTGCGAACGCGCGCACAGGTGTTTCCGCACCCCAACGACATGTGGGCGTCCATCGCGGGAATTATCCTGATACTGGAGTTGACGCGCCGTCTGGCCGGTCTGGCGCTGGTTATTATTGTGGGGATCTTTCTGGCCTATGGTTTCATCGGGCCATGGTTGCCGGGTGTGCTGAACCATCGCGGCTATGCGCCTGCGCGCTTTTTCGGGTTCATCTATACCGATAACGGCATTCTTGGGCCAACCACGGCGATTTCGTCCACCTATATCATCTTGTTCATCACTTTCGCGGCCTTCTTGCAAGCCAGCCGCGTGGGCGAGTATTTTGTGAATTTCGCGTTTGCGGCTGCGGGCGGCACGCGCGGCGGTCCGGCCAAGGTGGCGGTGTTTGCCAGTGGTCTGATGGGCATGATCAACGGCACATCGGCAGGGAATGTGGTGTCGACAGGGTCGCTGACCATTCCGCTGATGAAGAAGGTGGGCTACAAGCCGCAAACATCCGCCTCGGTCGAGGCAGCGGCCAGTTCCGGTGGCCAGATCCTGCCGCCCATCATGGGCGCGGGCGCGTTTATCATGGCCGAGATTACGGGCATTGCCTACCGCGATATCGTGATTGCCGCGATCATTCCCGCGATCCTGTATTTCACATCTGTCTATTTCATGGTCGACAAGGAAGCGTTGAAGAAGGGCATGAAGGGCTTGCCGCGCGACATGCTGCCGCGTTTCGATGTACTGGCGCGGCGCGCGTTCCTGTTCATTCCCATCTTTATCCTGATCGGCGCGCTGTTCATGGGCTATTCGGTCATCCGCGCGGGCACGCTGGCCATGGCGTCGGCGGCAGTGGTCAGCTGGTTTACGCCGCATAAGATGCTGGTGCGCGAAATCCTGTATGCTTTTGAAATTGCAGCGCGCATGTCGCTGCAACTGGTCGCGGTCTGTGCGGCGGCCGGCATTATCGTCGGTGTCATTGCGCTGACAGGGGTTGGCACACGGTTTTCGTCCATGTTGCTGGGCCTTGCGGGGCAAAGCCAGTTGCTGGCGCTGGTCTTTGCGATGCTGGTGGCGATTATCCTTGGCATGGGCATGCCCACCACAGCGGCCTATGCCGTGGCGGCAGCGGTCATTGCGCCGGGGTTGATCCGTATGGGGATTGAACCGCTGACGGCGCATTTCTTCATCTTCTACTACGCGGTCATGTCGGCGATCACGCCGCCTGTGGCGCTTGCGGCCTATGCGGGTGCGGCCATTGCGCAGTCAGACCCGATGAAGACCAGCGTGGAAAGTTTCAAGATCGGGCTTGCGGCCTTCATCGTGCCCTTCATCTTCTTCTTCAATGACGGTCTGCTGATGCAGGGGGACTGGTTCAATATTATCCATGTGTTCTTTACCGCGCTGCTGGGCATCTATTTGCTGGCATCTGCGGTGCAGGGCTGGCTGTTCGGTGTCATTGGCTGGCCCTTGCGGCTGATCGTCGGCGCTGCCGCGATTGCGATGATTTCGGGCGGCTGGATTTCTGATGCGATCGGGCTTGGTGTGGCGGCGCTGGTGTTTTTCATCCAGCGCAAAACCGCCACACCCAATACTGTGGCCGAAGGTCACGACTGACCCTGACAGGGGGTAAGGTGCGAAGGACCGCGTCACGAATGTGATGCGGTCCTTTTCATGGCTGGCCTATGTTGCTTGAAACCGGCGCCCGCTTTTGGGCAACCTGCGCTAATCAGGATCATCCTGCCCCAATGCTGGCGCAGGGCGGCTGAAATCCAGATCATACCCGGAAAACGTGAAGGGAGAGCGCACGCCGCGCAGCCCGTCCATATCCAGTTGCAGCCCGCGCGCAATGACCTGCGGGTCGGCAAACACCTCGTCCATGGTATTGATCGGACCGGCCGGTACGCCGCGCCCCTCGCAGGCAGAGAGTAGATCTGCCTTGGCCCAGTTTTCCGTCTGCGCGCAGATCAGGGCGGACAGCGCGTCACGATGGCGCACCCGCATCGCATTCGTGGCATAATCGGGGTGCTGCGCCAGCCCGTCCAGCCCCAGAACCGAACACAGGCGCTGGTATTGCGCGTCATTGCCGGTCGCAATGATGATATGCCCGTCCGCACAGGGCACAACCTGATAGGGGGCCAGATTGGGATGGAAATTGCCCAACCGCCCCGGTGCGGTGCCGGTCGCCAGATAGTTCATCGCCTGATTGGCCATGATGGACACGGCGCAATCCATCAGGGACATGTCGATATGCTGCCCCTTGCCGGTGCTGGCGCGTGCATGAAGGGCGGCCAGAATGGCCGTGCTGGCATAGATGCCGGTGAAAATATCGGTGACGGCCACGCCCACCTTATGGGGTTGCCCGTCCGCAGGGCCGGTGACCGACATCAGCCCCGACATGCCTTGAATGATGTAGTCATAGCCTGCGCGGCTGGCATAGGGGCCGGTTTGCCCGAACCCCGTGATCGAGCAGTAGATCAGGCGCGGAAATTCTGCCGACAGGCTGGCATAATCCAGCCCGTATTTTTGCAAGCCGCCCAACTTGAAATTCTCGATCACGATATCTGCATCCGCAATCAGGGCGCGCACCTTGTCGCGCCCTGATTGCGTGGCAAAATCGGCGGTCACGGATTTCTTGCCGCGGTTGGTGGCGTGGAAATAGGCCGCGTCAAGGGTGCCGTCGCGGTCAACGAAGGGGGGACCCCAGCGGCGCGTGTCGTCGCCTTGCGGGGATTCCACCTTGATAACCTCGGCGCCCAGATCGGCCAGCGTCTGGCCCGCCCATGGGCCAGCCAGAATGCGCGCCAGTTCAATGACGCGCACGCCCTGCAATGGTCCGGCCATCGGATCAGCCGCCCAGATGTTCGTTCAGCACGCGCTGGAATTCCGCCAGCGGCATATTGGAATATTGCTGCCCGTTGATCATGAATGTGGGGGTCGAGCGGATATTGTCCGCCTCGGCATTGGCCTGATAGAATTCCGTCAGTTCCAGCGCCTTGTCGGCGTCTTCCAGACAGGCGTTCAGTTCGGCGTCGTTCATGCCGGCCTGACGGCCCAGCCGCCGCAGGTTGTTGGCAACCTCCATCGGGTCGTTCGATCCTGCCCAGACGCGCTGTTGTTCATAGATCAGTTCCAGCATTCCGTGATAGCGCTGTTCGCCACCGCAGCGCGCGACCATGGCCGCCCACAGGCCATAGCGGTCAAAATAGACTTCGCGCTTCAGATACAGAATCTGGTCTGTCTCGATGAACTCTTCCTTGATCTGTTGAAACGGGCCCTGATTGAAGGTCGCGCAATGCGGGCATGTCAGTGATGAATACTCGACCACCACCACAGGCGCATCAGGATTGCCCAGCGGCATGTCCAGTTCATGGATCTGGTGCAGATTGCCCTGTGTCTGCGCGCTTGCGACTGTCGCAGGCGTCTGGCCTTGCGACATGTACCACCAGCCACCGCCGCCCAATGCAGCAACAACGGCAAGTGCGGGAAGAAGCGTTTTGTTCATCAGTGATGTCCTTTGTTGTTCGCGGCCTTGGAAAGCACATTTCCGGCCAGTCGTTCAAGGGCTGCGCGCAGCCCGTCATCATGCACACCATCCGCAACGGCCTTGGCCTGATGCATGACATGCGGATCGGGTGCCTTGGGCGCGGGTTTGGGGGCAGGGGTGAATTCGGCTTGTCCTTCGGCAAATCCGGTCGGTGCTGTTTGCGTCAGCGCAATACGCGCGATGGCGTTATAGCCATAACAGGCATTCACCTTCTCGCGCAGGGCGGGCAGGCGCATTTGCAGCATTGGGCCTGCCGCGCCGGTGGTCAGAAGTGTCAGTGTCGCACCAAGCCCGCCGCGCCCGTAGCTGACCTTGACAGGGCGGCAACATGCAGCCAGTTCGGCCCCCGCAATTTCCGGCCAATGCGTCAACAGGCGGCTGACGGCAAAACCGCGCGCCTCGCCCACCTTGCGAATCTGCGTGTTCAGCAGCCCCGACGCGGCCTCAAACCCGCGCCTGCGCCGTTGGGGCGCAGCGGGGGTGTTCGCTGTGGAAGCCGGTTTTTTTGCCATAATGCCAGTTATACTCTTGCGGGTTGTAATGCGCAGTTTACCCTTTATGACGCCGAGGGCCAGAGGGCGCACGCGAATTTGACAAGAAGGGACCTTCCAATGCGCGACACTGCAACCACGACGATCCCATCGCGGTTGCTGGACTGGTATGACCGTCATGCGCGTGATTTGCCGTGGCGCATACCGCCGCATTCCGGCGCGCGGCCGGACCCTTACCGCATCTGGCTGTCGGAAGTGATGTTGCAACAAACCACTGTTGCGGCGGTAAAGGCGTATTTTCACCGCTTCACCACCCGCTGGCCCGATGTGCAGGCACTGGCCGCCGCCGATGATGCCGATGTGATGGCGCAGTGGGCGGGGCTTGGGTATTATGCCCGCGCGCGCAACTTGCTGAAATGCGCGCGTGCGGTGGCGGCGCGGGGCGGTTTTCCGGACACGCGCGACGGGTTGCAGGCCTTGCCCGGTATTGGCCCCTATACATCTGCGGCGATTGCGGCAATTGCCTTCGACCACCCCGAAACCGTGGTGGATGGCAATGTGGAACGCGTCATGGCGCGGTTGTTTAATGAGCACACGCCCCTGCCTGCGGCCAAACCGGTGCTGACAGCGCTGGCGGCAAACCTGACCCCTGCACGCCGCGCGGGCGATTATGCGCAGGCGATCATGGATCTTGGGGCCACAATATGCACCCCGCGCAACCCCGCCTGCGGTATTTGCCCGCTGATGGAGGATTGCGCGGCGCGTGCAGCGGGCACGGCGGCCATGCTGCCCGCAAAAACGCGCAAGGCGCCGAAGCCGGTGCGGCTGGGCGTTGCCTATCTGGGACAGCGCGAGGATGGGGCCTGGCTGCTGGAACGCCGCCCCGAGTCGGGCCTGCTGGGCGGCATGCTGGGCTGGCCCGGAAGTGCGTGGACAGAAATGCCGCCCGCATCCGCGCCGCCTGTGGCCGCCGACTGGCAGCCCCTAAGCGGGGAAGTGCGCCACACTTTCACGCATTTTCACCTGCGTCTGGCGCTGGAAGTGGCCCATTTGCCCATGACCACGCAGGGGCTGTTTGTGCCCGCGCAGGATTTCACCCCGACCGCGCTGCCCACTGTCATGCGCAAGGCGCATGCGCTGGCAGCCCCCTATTTCACCCGACCATGACAAGGACACAGGCACAATGACAAACGATCTTGCCCAAACAGCACAGTATAAACTGACCCATACGATGCTGCGTATCAAGGAACCTGCGCGCGCGCTGGAATTCTATGAGCAAGTGCTGGGGTTCCGCCTTGTCACACGGCTGGATTTTGAGGACGCGCGCTTTTCGCTGTATTTCCTGCAACCGCGCGGCCATTCCGACCAGTCCGACGGGTCACTGGAACAGGCGTTCAGCGCAATGGGGCTGCTGGAACTGACGCATAACTGGGGCACTGAAACTGACGACAGCGCCATGCATTCGGGCAATTCCGACCCCAAGGGCTTCGGGCATATCTGCGTTGCGGTGCCCGATATTGCCGCCGCCTGCGCAAGGTTCGAGGCCATGGGCGTGACATTCCAGAAGCGTCTGGGCGAGGGGGGGATGAAGGAAATCGCCTTCATCCGTGATCCGGACGGCTACTGGATCGAAATCGTGCAACCGGACCTGATGGACGGGTTGCTGGCGCAGCATAAAGTGTGAATCTGTCGCATGCGGCAGGGCTTTGATATGGCGCGGTTTTTGGTATCATTCAGCACGAAGGGAATGTGCCTAAGTGAAAGGCCCATAGTCGTGAAAGGCCAGTGACGTGACACCACAGCAGTTCCGCCGCCTGTCCGCAGCGCTTCCTTTCTGGGCGTCACTGGGCTTTGTGCCCTTGGTGATCATGGCCGCGCTTTGGGGCGGGTGGTGGCTGGCGCTGATGCCGCTTTATGGCTGGGTGGCGTTTACGGTGATGGATTTCATCACCGGCCTGTATACCGACAACCCCGACACTGAAACCCCGCTGACGGACCTGTTCTGGTACCGGCTGATCACGCTGGTCTGGTGTCCGGTGCAATTCGTCGTCATCTTCGGTGCGCTGTGGTGGGTTGCCACAACCACGCATCTGCACTGGCTGGAAGAACTGGCGCTTATGTTCGGGGTGGGCGTCATGTCAGGCGTGATCGGCATTGTCTACAGCCATGAGTTGTTGCACCAGAAAACCGCGCTGGAACGGTGGTTGGGTGACTTACTGCTGGCATCAGTGCTTTACTCACATTTCCGGTCCGAGCATTTGCAGGTTCACCACCGCTATGTGGGAACCCCGCGCGACCCTGTGACCGCCCGCATGGGCGAGGGGTTTCAGGCATATTTCCTGCGTGTGCTGCGCGATTGCCCGCCATCGGCATGGCGTGCCGAGGCTGCGATGCTGGCGCGCAAGGGGCTGCCGGTATGGCACCGCAGCAACCCGTTCTGGCGCTACGCGGCGCTGCAAGGCGCAATGCTGGCGCTGGCCTTCGGCATCGGGGGCGCATGGGGGCTGGTGTTGTTCCTGTGGCAGGCATTGATTGCCATCTGGCAGTTGGAACTGACAAATTACATCGAACATTACGGCCTGACACGGCGGTATCTGGGGGACGGGAAATATGAACCCGTGCGCCCGCATCACAGCTGGAACGCCTCGCATCGGGCGTCAAACTGGCTGATGATCAACCTGCAACGCCATTCCGACCATCATTACAAGCCCGACAGGCGCTTTCCGCTGTTGCAAACCTATGGCACCGATCAGGCCCCGCAACTGCCTTACGGCTATCCCGCGCTGACGACACTGGCCATGATCCCGCCGCTGTGGCGGCGCTTCATGAACCCGAAAGTGCGTGCATGGCGGCGGCAGTTCTATCCTGATATTGTGGATTGGTCAGATTATGACAACCACGCAACCCCCGCCCCGCGCGGGGCATCGTGACACTATAACGCTGGGCGCTCTCTCGGTCTTGTGTCGCAGTTGCCCCGAAAACAGGGGGGCACTGGGAATCAGGCCGCGTTCCACGTTGTATATCAATAACTTAGTAAATACTGGCTGGGGTGGTAGGATTCGAACCTACGATACACGGTACCAAAAACCGATGCCTTACCACTTGGCTACACCCCAACTGTGAAGCGCTGTTTAGCCAAGGCGGGGCTGGGCTGCAAGACCCTTCTGACGAAAAAAATGCAAGAAATGGTGGCACAGATGCGTACCACCGGATCGCGCCCGCCTGTGACTTATTTTTTCACCCGACAGGTGTTCACGCCGATCAGGGAATACAGGGGGCAGGTTTGCATCAGGCCCGTTGCCAACGGGATTATGCCGATCAGATACAACCACCGCATACTGGCTTCTGCATTCAGGAAAAAACCTGCAATCAGCGCCAGTCCGACCACAATTCGCAAAATACGGTCAATACCGCCAACATTCTGTGCCAACATCACACTACTCCTTCGCTGTGAATTGCCAGAATGCTGGATACTGCAATCCAGACCGTCTGTCTGTGACAAGGTCACACATGATGGCCGTCACGCCGATAATGCTTGCAGCCGCGCCTTGTCGCATATCCGGATATGGCCGCGTCCGGTTTGCAATACACCCGCTGCTGTCCATCGTTCCAACTGGCGCGATATGACTTCGCGCGCAGTGCCGATTCTTGCCGCAAGTTCAGCATGGGTGGTTGTGATTTCATTCCCGCGTTCCATGTCCAGCAACATGCGCGCAAGCCGTGATTCGATGCGGATGAAGGCAACCTGTTCCAGCAGGTGTGTCACCTCGTTCATGCGTGCTGCGAATGCGCGGAATACGAAATTGCGAAATACCGGCGCTGTGGCAATCAGGTCATGGAACACCGGCGCCGGAATCATCACCAGCCTGCATGCCGTGGCCGTGATTGCCGTGCCGCTATAGGGCGCGTCCCCCATCAGGCCCAGCGTTGTCTGGATACAGCTTTCCCCCGGCTCGATCGCATACAGCAATATCTCGCGCCCCGAGGCGCCGCTCAGGTACACGTCTATGCGGCCGTCCAGCACCATCGCGAACCCCGCGGCGCGATCACCTGCATGAAACAGCGGCATCTGCGCGGGTATGGTCTGGCAGGGCAGGGCGTCAAGCCGCGCAAGGGTGCGCGGCTTCAGCCCCGGCAGGGCTTGCGCGGCCCAGTCCGTCACGTCCGGCCAAGTGCCGCGAAATGCGGCAGCAACGCCGAGAAATCGCGCCCCTTGCCGTCACCGTCTTCTACGAAACTGGCATAGAGTTCCGTTGCGCGTGCCCCGATCGGGGTGGGGGCGTCCACGCTTTGCGCGGCCTGTTGGGACAGGCGCAGGTCCTTCAGCATCAGTTCCGCCGCAAATCCCGGTTTGTAGTCATTGTCCGCCGGGCTTTGGGGGCCAATACCGGGGGCAGGGCAATAGGCATTCATCGACCAGCTATAGCCTGATGATGTGGACACAACATCGAACATGCGCGCGCGGTCCAGTCCCAGCTTGTCAGCCAGGGCGAAGGCCTCGCAGGTGACGGCCATTGTGGCACCAAGGATCATGTTGTTGCAGATTTTTGCCGCCTGACCTGCGCCGGAGGCCCCGCAATGCACGGCCTTCTGGCCCATAATGTCAAAGAGCGGCAGGACAGTCGCAAAGGCGTCGTCAGACCCGCCCGCCATGAAGGTCAGCGTGCCCGCGCTGGCCCCGCCAACCCCGCCCGATACCGGCGCATCCAGCGCGCCAAGCCCCGCGTCAACGGCCTGCTGGGCGACCGCGCGCGCGCTGTCCACGTCCACGGTTGAACAGTCGCATAACACCGCGCCCTTGCGCATTGCGGGAATGACCGATGCCGCGACATCGCGCAGGATCGCGCCATTGGGCAGCATGGTGATGACCACATCCGCGTCTGTTGCGGCATCCGTTGCGCTGGCTGCGCGTGCCACCCCTTGCGGGCAAGGGGCCACAAGGTCGAACCCCGTGACATCATGCCCCGCAGCGGCCAGATTGGCGGCCATTGGCCCGCCCATATTGCCCAATCCGATAAAACCTATTTTCATGCTCAATCCTTTCCGCTTGTGGAAAATGTCAGCTCATCCCGTCCCAGTGGCGCCAGCATGGCCGCGATATCGGCATCTGCCACATCCTCAATGCGCGCATGGCGCCAGCGCGGGCTGCGGTCCTTGTCGATGATGGCCGCGCGAATGCCTTCCAGAAAATCCGACTGCTCCATTGACCGCCATGTGAAGCGGAATTCCTGCATCAATGCGTCGCGTATGGTGGCGTCAGGCCCAAGGGCGCGCAACATTGCCAAAGTGCAGCCCATTGCCAAGGGCGAATTGCGCGCCAATGTGCTGGCGGTGCGTTTCGCGAAATCCGACCCCGATTGTTCAAGCGATTCCATGATGCCGGCAAGCGTAGGGCAGCCGAAGGCCGCATCGATTTCCGCGCGATGCTCCGCCAGCAATGCCTGCGCGGGCGGCGTGGCAGGGCGCAATGCACTTGTATCGCCGGTGGCGACCAGCGCGGCCTTCGCATCCTCCCAGTCAGCCTGCGGCAGGAACATATCCGCAAACCCCGCATGAATTGCGTCTGCCGGTCCCATACGCGCGCCGGTCAGGCCCAGATATGTGCCCGACCGGCCGGGGGCATTGGCCAGCAAATATGTCCCGCCCACATCGGGGATCAGGCCGATGCCGCATTCGGGCATCGCCACTTGGGTGTTTTCGCACACCACACGGTGACTGACATGGCAACCCACGCCCACACCGCCGCCCATGACAAACCCCTGCAAGAAGCTGACAACGGGCTTTTCATACTCGGCCAGCCGCGCATTCATCCGGTATTCATCGGCCCAGAACCTCCGGCCATAGCTGAAATCGCCCGCGCGTCCGGTGTCATACATGTGCGCGATATCGCCACCGGCGCAAAATGCCTTCTCGCCCTCGGCATCAATGACAATCACTGCGACACTGTCGTCGTCGGCCCAGTCCAGCAAGGCTGCATCAATCGCCAGACACATGTCATGGCTCAGGGCATTCAGGGCTTTTGCACGGGTCAGGGAAATACGGCCTGCGTGCCCCTCGCGGCGGATATGAATATCCCCCATCAGCGCGCCGCCAGCATCTGGCGCGCAACAATCAGGCGCATGATTTCATTTGTCCCTTCAAGGATCTGGTGAACCCGCAGATCGCGCACCAGCTTCTCTATCCCGTAATCGCCCAAGTAGCCGTAGCCGCCATGCAATTGCAGGCATTGGTCGGCCACGCGGCTGCCGGCCTCGGTTACGAATTTCTTGGCCATCGCGCAGTATTTCGTGGCGTCCGGCGCGCCGTGGTCCAGTTTCCACGCGGCCTGACGCAGGAACACGCGCGCGGCCTGCAACTCGATCTCCATATCGGCCAGCCGGAACTGCAACGCCTGAAACTGGTCGATGCTTTGGCCAAAGGCGCGGCGCTCGCCCATATAGGCCAGCGTTGCATCCAGCGCGGCCTGCGCGCCGCCCAGCGAACAGGCCGCGATATTCAGCCGCCCCCCGTCCAGCCCCGCCATCGCATAGCGGAACCCGTGCCCTTCCTCGCCCAGCAGGGCGTCCGCCCCCACATGGCAATCATCGAACTGCACCTGACGGGTGGGCTGCGACCGCCAGCCCATCTTGTCCTCCAACCCGCCGAAACTTAACCCGCGCGTGCCGTCCATGACCACCAGCGCAGATATACCGCGCGGCCCGTCCGCGCCTGTGCGCGCCATCACAATATAGCCGTCAGAATAGCCCGCACCCGAAATGAACGCCTTGGTGCCGTTCAGAATATAACCCTCATTGTCGCGTTGCGCGCGCGTTTTCAGCGCCGCCGCGTCTGATCCCGACCCCGGTTCGGTCAGGCAGTAGGACATGAAACACTCCAGCCCGACCACACGCGGCAACAACTCGGTGCGCATCTGCTCGGACCCGAATTTGTCAATCATCGCCGCGCACATGTTGTGAATGGACAAAAATGCCGCTACCGATGGGCAGGACATGGACAGCGCTTCAAATATCAGCGTTGCATCCAGCCGCGACAATCCCGCCCCGCCACTCCCCTCGCGGACATACAGCCCCCCGAAACCCAGCTCCGACAGCTTGCCCCACAAGTCTTTCGGGATGGTGCCTTGCGCTTCCCAGTCGCGGGCAAAGGGCGCGATATGCTCCTGCCCGAACGCACGCGCCATATCAAAAATCGCGTCTGATTCCTCGGTCAAACTGAAATCCATGGCTTCCTCCCAATAGGTCCGGAACCCCGATACTTCGGGATTCTTTCAGCATTATTTCATCTTGCTGCAAAATACTCCGCAGGGGGTGAATTGGCGCGCCAGCGCCAAGAGGGGGGCGCGAAGCCCCCCTGATGGTCGTCAGTCCATCGCCTTGAAGTTGAACGCAGCGCCTTCCTTGATCCCGCTGGGCCAGCGCGAGGTCACGGTTTTGGTGCGGGTGTAGAATTTGAACGCATCCGGCCCGTGCTGGTTCAGGTCGCCGAAGCCCGACTTCTTCCAGCCCCCGAAGGTATGATAGGCCAGCGGCACGGGGATCGGCACATTGATACCCACCATCCCGATATTGATCCGGTGCGCAAAATCGCGCGCTGCATCGCCGTCGCGGGTGAAGATCGCGGTGCCGTTGCCATACTCATGGTCCATCGCCAGCCCGATGGCTTCTTCATAGCTGGCCGCACGCACCATCGACAGGACAGGGCCGAAAATTTCCTTGCGGTAGATGTCCATATCGGGGGTGACATGGTCAAACAGATGGGGGCCTACGAAGAAGCCGTTCTCATAGCCTTGCAGGCTGAAGCCGCGCCCATCGACCACCAGCTCGGCCCCTTGTTCAACGCCGGTTTCCACCAGCCGCAGGATATTTTCCTTGGCGGCAGCGGTGACAACAGGGCCATAATCCACATCATCGCCTGCCGTCCATGGGCCGACTTTCAGTGCTTCGATCTTGGGGATCAGGCGTTCGCGCAGGGCGTCTGCGGTGCCTTCGCCCACCGGCACGGCGACTGAAATTGCCATGCAGCGCTCGCCTGCCGCGCCATAGCCTGCACCCACCAGCGCATCGGCGGCCAGATCCATATCGGCATCGGGCATGATGATCATGTGGTTTTTCGCGCCGCCGAAACACTGCACGCGCTTGCCCGCTGCGCAGCCGCGCGAATAGATGTAATGCGCAATCGGTGTGGAGCCCACAAACCCCACGGCCTGAACAACCTCATTGTCCAGAATCGCATCGACCGATTCCTTGTCGCCATTGACGACTTGCAGCACCCCGTCCGGCAGGCCCGCTTCCTTGAAAATCTCGGCCAGCATCAGCGGCACGGACGGGTCACGTTCGGACGGTTTCAGGATCATCGCGTTGCCGCTGGCCAGGGCAGGCCCCATTTTCCACAGCGGGATCATCGCCGGAAAGTTGAACGGCGTGATACCTGCCACCACACCCAGCGGCTGGCGCATGGAATACATGTCAATGCCCGGGCCTGCGCTGTCGGTGAATTCGCCTTTCAGCAGTTGCGGCGCACCGATGCAGTATTCAATGACTTCCAGCCCGCGCTGGATATCGCCCTTGGCATCGGGGAATGTCTTGCCATGCTCGGACGACAGTTTTTCGGCCAGTTTGTCCATGTCGCGGTTGATCAGCTGGACCGCCGCCATCATGACGCGGGCGCGCCGTTGGGGGTTGGTCGCGCCCCATTTGACCTGTGCGGCAGCAGCGCGCGCGACCGCGTCATCCAGTTCTTCCTTGGACGCCAGCGGCACGCGGGCCTGCACCTCGCCGGTGGCGGGGTTGAACACATCGGCGAAACGCCCTGATGTGCCTGCAACATGCTGCCCGTCGATCCAATGTGAAAGCTCTCTCATGCGATCCTCCTGACCTGTGGTTTCCTGTGATTGGGGGCAGCATAGTCTTGCATTTTCGCGTTGGGAACAGGGAATAATCCAGAATGGCCTTGCATTATTGCAATGGCTGTCGTTGGGTGGCTGAATGATGGACTGGGATGACATGCGTGTGTTTCTGGCGCTTGCGCGCGGCGAAAGCCTTGGGCGGGCGGGCCAGTTGCTGCGTCTGGACCCCGCAACCGTGGGCCGTCGCATCACGCGGCTGGAAGACGGGCTGGGGCGGCGTTTGTTCACGCGCTCGCATCAGGGCTATGCGCTGACAGAGGACGGCGCGCGCCTGCTGCCCCACGCGATCGAGGCCGAGACAGCCTTGATTGCCGCCACCGATGCCGCGCAGGCCACAGGCGGCACCGGCCTGTCGGGCCAGATCCGTATCGGGGCACCTGACGGGTGCGCGAATTACCTGCTGCCGCAGGTGGTGGCGGCGATCTGCGCGGAAAACCCCGCGTTGGAGGTGCAGATCATCGCGCTGCCGCGTGTGTTCAATCTGTCGCGGCGCGAAGCTGATATGGCGATTGGCGTGTCGGCCCCCGAAGCGGGGCGCTTGTCGGTGCAGAAAATCACGGATTACGAATTGCACCTTGCGGCATCAAAGCGCTATCTGGCGGCCCATCCGCCGATCAGGGATTTGCAGGATTTGCGGGCGCATCGCGTCATCGGCTATATTCCGGACATGATTTTCGACCGCGAACTGGACTATCTGGCGCAGCTGGGGCTGGAACAGGTGGCGCTGACATCGAATTCGGTCGCAGTGCAATTCAATTGGGTGCGCAGCGGCGCAGGGGTGGCGGTTGTGCATGATTTCGCAATTCCTGCGGGGGCCGACATCCGGCGGGTTCTGCCCGATACGTTTCGCCTGTCGCGCAGCTTCTTTCTGATCCGGCATCTGGATGACCGGCGGGTTGCGCGGCTGAACCGGTTTGCCGATGCATTGGTGCGCGGGTTGCGGCAGGAAGTGGCCCGCCTGCAAGCGCAGGTGGAGCGCGCCGAGAAGGTTTGACGGGCGTTGGTGATCACGCGGGCAGTGCGTCCGGTCCGAAAGGGGGTGTTGGGAGAGAGGCCCCAGTGCGGAACAAGGCCGCAGGTGGCCCGCCGATGGCGCGGGCTTTATCCAGGTGCAAATGCCCTTTCAGGCCACACACAAACGGCCCGCAGCCGCATGTTCCCGCCCGCCAAGGCATGTCACAGTCGCTGGCATTCAAAAGGCACGCTCTAGTCGGTGCTGCGCTGCGCCAGTTTGCGCACCAGAACCTCGCGCAGGTCCTGCATGGCCAAAAGCAAGTCTTGCGTTGCTGCGTCCAGCTCTTCTGGGGTTGCGCGAAACTGTGCCCAATGGGCGATATGTCCAATCTCGGACACGGCGCGCGCGGCGCGCCCGTCCAGCCCGTTGCCGCGTTCCAGCCAGTCTGCGATCAGCGCGCGTTCCTCATCGGTCAGGCTGTGGTTTCGGGCCACGCGTATTTCGCCCGTCGCGGCCTCGATTCCGGCAATGCGGTGCATTTCCGTGCGCCGCAAGCGCGGATCATGGCGGATTTGCAGCAGCATCGCGCCATTGGGGCGCGGGCGAAAGTAATATCCGCGCGCGCCCTGTGTCATATCACTTCAACCCTGCGCAGAAGGTCTGGATGCGTGTGCAAGCCTCGCGCAGCGCGTCATCCGATGTCGCATAGCTGACGCGGAAGCAGGGCGATGTGCCAAAGGCCGCGCCGAACACCACGGCAACGCCGGTTTCTTCCAGCAGCGCGGTTGCAAACGCTTCATCATCGACAATAGACGCGCCACCCGCTGATGTCTTGCCAATGCACCCCGCAACGCTGGGATAGACATAAAACGCGCCTTCGGGCACGGGGCAGTCAATCCCTTCGGCGGCGTTCAGCATTTCAACCACCATGTCACGGCGGCGCTGGAACACCTTGTTGTTCTCGGCAATGTAATCCTGCGGGCCGGTAAGCGCCTCGACCGCGGCCCATTGGCTGACCGAACAGGGGTTCGATGTGGATTGCGACTGGATCTTGCCCATGGCCTTGATCAGGTCCATCGGTCCCGCCGCATAGCCAATGCGCCAGCCGGTCATGGCATAGGCCTTGGACACGCCGTTTACGGTCAGGGTGCGGTCATACAGCTTGGGTTCAACTTCGGCAGGTGTGCAGAAGGTGAAATCATCATAGACAAGGTGTTCATACATGTCATCGGACATGACCCACACATGGGGGTGGCGCAACAGCACGTCTGTCAGCGCCTTCAATTCATCCCAGGTGTACCCCGCGCCGGTGGGGTTGGACGGGGAATTGAAGATCAGCCATTTTGTTCTCGGCGTGATCGCCGCCTCCAGGGCTGCGGGCGTCAGCTTATAGGCGGTTTCTGCGGTGGCTTCGGCAATCACCGGCTCGCCGCCCGCCAGCAGCACCATATCGGGGTAGCTGACCCAATAGGGCGCGGGGATTACCACTTCGTCGCCTGCATTCAGCGTGGCCATCAGTGCATTATACAGCACTTGCTTGCCGCCCGTGCCAACGGTCACTTGCGCGGGCGTATAGTCCAGACCGTTATCGCGCTTGAATTTTTCGCAGATGGCCTTTTTCAATTCCGGAATGCCATCAACGGCAGTGTATTTCGTTTTTCCTGCATCAATGGCCGCTTTTGCCGCGTCCTTGATGTTGGCGGGCGTGTCAAAGTCAGGCTCACCTGCGCCCAGTCCGATGACGTCCTTGCCTGCGGCTTTCAACTCCGCCGCTTTGGTTGTCACCGCGATGGTCGGCGAGGGTTTCACGCGGGAGAGAGTGTCGGACAGGAAGGCCATGAGGCATACTCCGTTACAGGTCAGAAATTTGTATCTCGGGCGTGCATGTCATAAGTTGCCCGCGACACCCGTTCAAGCGCTAATCAAGACCATTCAGATCCGGAAGGAAAAGATATGACCGAACAGACGCAGGCAAATGACTGGTATGCACCGGATCAGGCCACTTTCGGGGACCGGCTGACCGCCGCCCGAGAGGCGCAGGGGTTGACGCAATCGCAACTGTCGGGCCGGTTGGGGATCAAGTTGCAGACGTTGCAGGGCTGGGAAAACGATCGCTCGGAACCGCGCGCGAACAAGTTGCAGATGGTTGCAGGGCTGCTGAACGTGTCCATGGGCTGGTTGCTGACCGGCGAAGGCGAAGGTCTGGCCGATCCTGTAAGCCCGGAAGACCTGGCGGAAGACGCACAGACGCTGCTGAAAGATCTGCGCGCCATGCGGGCTGAAACGATGCGCCTTGCAAACCGGATGGGAAAAGCGGAAAAACGGCTGCGCATGATCCTGAAAGAGACGATCTGAATGACCCTTACCCCTGAACAGGCCCGTCTGAAGATGCTGCGTATGCGGTCATGGCGGCGCGGAATGAAAGAAATGGACCTGATCCTTGGCCCGTTTGCCGATGCCAATCTGGACCGTCTGACCGCGCCCGAACTGGATGAGTATGACACGCTTCTGTCCGAAAATGATCAGGACCTGTATCTGTGGGTGACAGGGGCGCAAACGCCGCCCGCGGAATTGACGCCGATGCTGGAACGGATCGCGCAGGCGGCGGGCGTTGCAAAAAACGCATAGCGTGACGCCGGATTAACCTAATCTTTGTGTATTGCTGTCAATCTTGCCTTTGCCCCACGATGATGGAGAATACGGTGAGTGTGCAGCAAAATCTTGGAACCGCGGCGCGATCGGAATATATGCGCCGCTATCTGGAAAATCTGGCATTACTGGAACGCTTGCACAGGTTGATGCTTGACCTGATCAAGGATGAATTCGAACGCCTTGGTCTGGTGAATATCAACCCCGTGCAGGCATTGCTGCTGTTCAATATCGGCGAAAATGAAGTGACAGCAGGCGAATTGAAATCGCGCGGGTATTATCAAGGCTCGAACGTGTCCTATAACCTGAAGAAGCTGGTCGAACAGGGCTATATGCACCACCAGCGCTGCCCTGTTGACCGCCGTGCCGTGCGTGTGCGCCTGACAGCGAAGGGGGTTGCCGTGCGGGACCGTGTCGCCGCCTTGTTCGAACGTCACGCCCAGGAATTGCAGGCCGAAGGCATGGTCAATTTTGACGCGCTGGACGGTGTCGCCCGCAGTTTGCGGCGGGTGGAGCGGTTCTGGGGGGAACAAATCCGTTACATTTACTGAATGGGGCGTCCCGGCGATTTGCCGAAATGCGTCGAACCGACGAATACCTGTTTTCGCGCCGTCTCTGGCGGTACAGGCGCATCATGTGGTGTGGGCACGGCTTTCACGCCGCTGCCGGACGGCTGGCGCTGTTCTGCTGCGGGCTAGGGGCGTCGCGGTGCAGGCAGGCCACGGGGGCAGCCGCATCCTGACGGATTCGGGACTGCTTGCGCAACGCGCATATGCTCGATGCAGCGCCTATGTCATGGCAGATGGCATTGGCCTGCGCCTGTCCGGACGCATAACGGGCTGGCCAAGTCGGGCATTGTCATGCAAATTCTACAAAACGGGCATTAGAGTGCGTTGGGCAAGACCCTTTCGCGGGTGTGTGCAAAATACCGCGCGGACACAAAAGGTCAGAGTGGGGCACGCAACTATAAGTAAGCGTAACCTGCCTTGGTCTGGCAGCGCATGCACCACAGGCGCGCGGCTTCGCGCGTCACGATTTTGAACGCGTAACCTTCTCTGGACAGGGCGCGCCATGCAAGGTAAACAGCGCATGATAGCGCTAACGCGGCACAGTCTCGCCGCAGCATCAGGAGGGTATCATGGTCGCTCGGGTCATTCCGGTAGAGTGTTTTGATCTGGTCATTTTTGGCGCGACCGGTGATCTGGCACGGCGCAAGATCCTGCCGGGGTTGTTCCGCCGCTGGAAAGAAGGGCAAATTCCCGACGGTTCGTCAATTGTGGGCGCGGCCCGCAGCGAGTTGTCGCGCGATGAGTTTCGCACACTGGTGCAAGATGCCCTGACCGAATTTTTGCCCGCATCCGAGTTGCCGCCAGAGACGGTCCGCGGATTTCTGGATCTGCTGGACTATGTGGCCATCGATGCCCGCGGCACGGGGGGGTGGGACGATCTGGCAGGAAAAATGCGCACGGATGTCGTGCGCGCGTTCTATTTCTCGGTCGCGCCGGCGCTGTTCGGGGATCTGGCACAACGCCTGCATGCGCGCGGGATCGCGCACCGGCAGTCACGAATCGTGGTTGAAAAACCCTTTGGCAACGATCTGGCCAGTGCGCGCGCCCTGAACCAGATCCTGGCCGAGTATTTCAACGAGGACCAGATCTACCGGATTGACCATTATCTGGGCAAGGAAACTGTCCAGAACCTGATGGCGGTGCGTTTTGCCAATATCCTGTTTGAACCGCTTTGGAATGCGCAATTCATCGACCATGTCCAGATCACAGTCGCCGAGACGGTGGGCGTTGGCGGGCGCGGCGAATATTATGACAAATCCGGTGCCATGCGCGACATGGTGCAAAACCACCTGATGCAACTGCTGTGCCTGATCGCGATGGAGCCGCCGCATTATTTCGAACCCGACGCCATGCGCGACGAGAAGCTGAAAGTTATTCGCGCGCTTGACCCTGTGACCCCGGCCGAAATTGTGCGCGGCCAGTACAGGGGCAAGGGAAATGATGATTACCTGACCGAATGCGGTGATCCTGCATCACGGACAGAAAGTTTCATTGCATTGAAGCTGCATGTCTCCAACTGGCGCTGGAAGGGCACGCCGTTTTACCTGCGCACGGGCAAACGCCTGAAATCGCGCGCGTCGGAAATTGCCGTCAGCTTCAAGGAACCGCCGCATTCCATATTCGGGGAATCGAACCAGTGGCGCGAAAATGTTCTTGTCATCAGGTTGCAACCTGATGAAGGCATGGATTTGCGCGTGATGATCAAGGAACCGGGGCCGGGCGGGATGCGCCTGAAGGATGTGGCGCTGGATATGAGTTTTGCAGAAGCGCTGGGCAGTGATCTGGATATTCCCGATGCCTATGAGCGGTTGATCATGGATGTGATCCGCGGCAACCAGACCCTGTTCATGCGCGGGGACGAGGTGGAGGCCGCATGGGCATGGGTTGATCCGGTCATCGGCGCATGGGAAAAGCGTGGCGATCAGCCCGAACCCTATGACCCCGGATCGACCGGACCAGAAGGGGCATTGATGCTGATGCACAAGGATGGACGCCGCTGGCGGGAGATCAGATAAATGGAATTTCATACCTATCCCGACCGTGAGATGATGATGCTGCGCGTGGCGCAACGGATTGCGTCGGAACTGGGGGAAACGCTGCGTTCCAGCGGGCGTGCAAGCCTGTCGGTGCCCGGCGGTTCGACCCCCGCGCCGGTCTTCGACATCTTGTCTGGCGCGGAACTGGACTGGGCGAATGTGGCGGTCCTGCTGAATGATGAACGCTGGGTGAATGAGGACAGTCCCCGCTCGAACACGCGCCTGTTGCGGGAACGGTTGCTGACGGGGCGGGCGGCAGCGGCGACATTGGTGCCCCTGTATGCCGATGCCCCCGCGCCCGAAGATGCGCTGGCGGACCTGACGGACGCGGTGTCCGCACATTTGCCGATTTCAGTGTTGTTGCTGGGCATGGGCGAGGATATGCACACCGCAAGCCTGTTTCCCGGCGCGGATAATCTGGCGCCTGCATTGCGCAATGACGCGCCCCCCCTGATGGCCATGCGCGCGCCAGCGGCAGGAGAGCCGCGCATCACCCTGACCGCACCGGTGCTGAAAGCCGCCTTGCGGGTGCATGTCCTGATTACGGGCGACACCAAGCGCGCGGCACTGGAAAAAGCCGCAAAGCTGAGCCCGCAAGATGCCCCGATCGCCTGTATACTGGACCAGGCGCAGGTGCATTGGGCGCAATGACGTGCAACAGGGCCAGCGCCCCGTTTTTTTGAGTATTTTTGGCAAGATGAATGCCGGAATTTCCGGCGGTAGCATAAAAAGGGCAGGCGATGAGTATCTGGGGCGACTTGGCAAAGAACCAGCGATTTGCAGAAGGACGGCATATTCTGGATCTGTTTTCCGCCGATGATGCCCGCGCCAGTGATTTCAGTGTGCGTTCGGGCGACATGGTGCTGGATTATGCCAAAACCAATATCGACAGGGGCGCGTGTGATTTGCTGGTGCAACTTGCACAGGAGCGCGGGGTCGAGGAACGCCGTAGCGCGATGTTCGGCGGTGAGCGGATCAACGAGACCGAAGGGCGTGCCGTTTTGCATGTGGCCCAGCGCGCAGGGGATGATGCGGTAATATCCGTGGATGGCGCCGATGTCATGCCGCAGTTGCGCGAGATCCGCGCGCGCGCCTGCGCCTTCGCCGAGGATGTAAGGCAGGGCCGGTTTACGGGGCAGGGTGGCGCGATTACCGATGTGGTCAATATCGGCATTGGCGGGTCTGACCTTGGGCCGGCAATGGCCACATTGGCGCTGGCCCCATGGCATGACGGGCCGCGGGTGCATTATGTGTCCAATGTCGACGGGGCGCATATTGCCGACACATTGAAGGGGCTGAACCCTGAAACAACGCTTGTGATCGTTGCGTCCAAGACATTTACCACCATCGAGACCATGACCAATGCGCGCACGGCGCGGGACTGGATGGCCGCGCGCGTTGCCGACCCTGCGGCGCAATTTGCAGCCGTGTCCACCGCGCAGGACAAGACGGCGGCGTTCGGGATTGCGCCTGAACGTGTGTTCGGTTTTGAAGATTGGGTTGGCGGGCGCTATTCCATGTGGGGACCAATCGGGCTGGGGTTGATGCTGGCCATCGGGGCGCAGGAATTTGACGCCATGCTGGCCGGTGCGCGCGATATGGACCAGCATTTTTGTGATGCGCCGCTGGGTGCGAATATGCCGGTTTTGCTGGCGCTGGTCGGGCTGTGGCACAACCAGATCTGTGGCCATGCAACCCGCGCGGTGCTGCCCTATGACCAACGGCTGGCGCGGTTGCCGGCCTATTTGCAGCAGTTGGAAATGGAATCGAACGGCAAGCGTGTGGATATGGACGGCCGCGATCTGGACCGCCAGTCGGGACCGGTTGTCTGGGGCGAGCCGGGAACGAACGGCCAGCACGCGTTTTATCAGCTGATCCATCAGGGCACACGCATTGTCCCGTGCGAGTTTCTGGTGGCGGCGCGCGGGCATGAGCCGCATCTGGCCCATCAGCACAAACTGCTTGTGGCGAATTGTCTGGCCCAGTCCGAGGCGCTTTTGCGTGGCCGCACATTGAACGAGGCGCGCGCGGTCATGGCGGATAAGGGCCTTGAGGGCGCAGAGCTGGAGCGACAGGCCCGTCACCGTGTGTTCCCCGGAAACCGCCCGTCCACAACATTGGTGTATCCGCAATTGACCCCGTTCGTGCTGGGGCAGATCATCGCGCTTTATGAACACCGCGTCTTTGTCGAGGGGGTTGTTCTGGGGATCAATTCCTTCGATCAGTGGGGGGTCGAACTGGGCAAGGAACTGGCAGTGGCATTGGCGCCCCTGCTGGACGGGGACAGCGGGGCGGCCGCGTCAAAAGATCCGTCAACGCGGGGATTGCTGGACTATATGCGCGCCCGTCAGGCGGAATAGGCGGTTATTGCGCAAGGTGACGGACCCGCCTTGCGCAATAGAGCGTGCGTTGCGCAAAAGTGGGAACCGGTTTGGCGCATGAAAGCATGCGGAAACAATAAACTACAGCCTGTCGCGTGAATGCGAATGAACGCGACAGGCACTAGATGCGGCGCGCGCCGGTATCAGAACCCGACAATCGTGTCGAAATCATCCGGCGCTTCGGCTGCGGGTGCGAAATAGCTGTCGACATCCAGTGTGATGGTTGCGCGTGTGCCGTCATCGGAAATAACGCCGCTGGAACTCTCGATGCGCGCGCCGGTGACGGACAGGTTGATCGACATGCCTGCCAGCATCTGGCGCATCATGGCCATCATGGCGGGGTCTGCCTCTTCGCCTGCAAGATCCTGCGCAATGGTGCTTAGGGGCAGCAGTACCTGCGTGCGGTTATCGCCCAGATAGGTGATGGAACCTTGCATTTCATCAGCGGGCGCATCGACCCCGTCAGGGCGCATGATTTCGTCATATGTGCCGGTCTGGTCGAAATCGCAGCGCGCATGGGTGTCGGTCAGCGTCAATGTGCCGCCGTCTTCTTCCGAGCAGAAGGAATCGTCGCCACCACTCATGTCATAAAACTGACGCTGCATTTGCATGAACCCTGTCATGCGGGCCGTGTCCTCGTCCAGAATTTCAAGGGACAAATCCACCTCTATGCAGGCGGACAGGGCCAGGGCGGCGGGCAGGGTAAACAGAATTTTGCGCATGGCATGTCCTTGTTGATGTGGTGATCTGTGTGCGCAGCAAACCAGAAATTACCGCTTTGGGCCAGATCAAACTGCACCCTTGCGCAAAAACGGCACGGTGTGACCCGTGCCGTATAGGTGGTGCCCGAGTGGCGGCGTACCCTAGCCGCCTGTGCAATGCGCGCCTGTCGGCGCCTCGCCCGAGCCCAATGCGAAGGGCGCGGGGGCCGCAAACAGGTCGGGTGCGCCGCTGCGTGACAGGTCCAGCGCCAGAATGCCCAGCACAAGGCCAAGGGCCAGCCAGCCCACAGCAGGGCGCGACATCGTGCGAAACCCGTTCATGCCGCCACCCCGCTGCCCAATGCAGGGCGCAGAATGAAGGGGCGCATCCGGATACCCAGAAGCGACCCCGCGAAGGCCGCGACCATCCAGACCCAGCCATGCAGCGAGCCGGTGGAAATGCCGCTGAAAAACGCACCCACATTACACCCGAAGGCCAGCCGCGCCGAATACCCCAACACCACGCCCGCCAGCAGCACCCAGCCATAGGTGCCAAAGGTCAGCGCCTGCGCCGGTGCGCCGGGGTTGCTGCGCCAGCGCATCACGGCAAAAGCCCCGACCAGCAGCCCGATATTGGTCAGCGATGTCACATCGGTCAGGATCGAGGCATCCAGCCTTTCGGCGTTGCCACTGGCGGCCCAGAACGCAATGCCGCCCAGATCAGCGCCACCCGCCTGCGCCAGTTTCGCGCCCCACAAGCCCAGCCCGTAGACAATGCCCCAAGGCTGGCCTGCGACCACCAGATTGGCCAGCGCCAGCGCGGCAATCAGGGCGGCGGCCCACCACAGGCGGGCAGGTGGCAGGCGCTTGCCGGGGGCGGCGCGCAGGGCCGTAATAACGGCCAGCGCGGCCAGCCCCGCCAGGGTCACGACCAGCCCGCCCTGTGCGCCCAGCATTCCCTGAAGCGACAGGACCGGCAGCGTTGCAAGGCCGGTCCACCAGCCCAGATGCACCGTGCCCGCGAAACTGCCGATGATGAAACCCGCAAGTGCGATCAGGCCCACCAGATTGCCACTGCCCGCATTGATCAGGGTTCCCGACCCGCAGCCCATGACAAGTTGCATGGCCGCGCCAAACACGAACGCGCCCAGTATCATGGCCAGACCAACAGGGGCATGCGCCCCGTTCAGTTCCTGCGGGTTTGCGGCCATCAGCGGAAAGGCCACGGCGGCGACAAGGGCAATGGCAATGAATTGTGCGATCAATCCGCGCCCGTCGCGGTCGGTCACGATCATGCGCCACGGCCCTGCGAACCCGAAGCGCAACCCTTCCAGCACCAGCCCGAACCCCAGCCCGATCATGACCAGAAGCCCCGCGCGCGGCCCCGCCATGACAAAGGTGAACCCCGTCAGACCAAGCAACAGCAAGATCACGGAAAACCGGCGCATGAACATCTGGATGAACCTTTCTGAAAACGGCTGACGCGCGCAGGGTCCGCGCGCGTCGATATTGATCAGTCTCGCGGTAGCGCCTTAGAACAGCCCGTCTACCCACCGCTTGGTGGACATCCACAGATAGGCGATGCGGCTTGGCTCGTTATCCAGCGAATTCCCGCTTGCAGCATATTCGGCCATGCTTTCAGCGTAAAGGCGGGTATTTTCCACACCTGCCAACTCGCTCAGGGCGAACCAGTTCAGCGCAGCCCAGTGACCTGTGTTGCAAAAGGACACGGTGATCGGGGCGTCATCCAGACCTTGTTGCGCCGCGATTTCACGGGCGCGTCCGGCGTCAACCATCCGGTTCCCCTCAAAGAAATCCGAGAATTCAAGGTTCTCGGCGCCGCGCACTGTTCCGGGGCGTGCGATGGACCATGTCAGCCCCTGAAAGAACCCCTCGGGGCGGCTGTCGACCAGTCGCGCATCGCCGCTGTCGACCAGTTCGGCCACTTCGGCGGTGGAGATATACCAGGCATCCGACCATTCGCCGGTGAAGTCCGACACCGCCGGTTCAACCGCCTGCGTGGAGACCGGCAAACCCGCTTCCGCCCATGCGGCAAAACCGCCATTCAGCAGCGCCAGATCCTGCACGCCAAGGGATTTCAACGTCCAGTAAACGCGCGCCGCAGACCCCATATCGGACGGGTTTGTGCCTGCATGCACGATCACTGTGGGAATGTCGGCGGTGATGCCCACACGGGTCGCTTCCATTTCGTAGTCCAGTTCGGCACGCAACGCGCCGGGATTGTTCGGGCCGCCGCGCCATTCGGCATAGGGCGAAAACGCAGCGCCGGGGATGTGCCCCTGATCGAAATCGCCAGTGACATGGATCACGCGAATATCTTCGTTGCTGTCAAGATAGGCCGCAAGCTGGGCGGGTTCCAGCAATGGCGACCAGCCTTGCGGGGCGGCAAAAGCAAGCGTTGGCAGCGCGGCAAGGGTCAAAGTCAGTGCGGTTTGGCGCAGCATGTGCGGGCTCCTGTGAAGAATTGGGGATGGTTGTCCATCCTGCATGCGCCCCAGCTAGGGGCTGGCAGGGTGCTGGGCAAGGGGCAGGGGGCTGTATCGCGCGCAGCAGCGCTGGCGGATATTCGCCTATCTGGTGGAAAACCGGAACAAGGTCCGGATCTGTCGCGCCGGTCGGGAATTTTGTCCGATTGCGGGGCGTGCCAGCTACAGCTTTGTCCTAATTTTCAGCATCATGGGAACAGGGGCCGATTTTGCCGAAATCCGGCAGCGGGTGGCGGTTTGTTCGCTGTTGCGGCGACTCGGGGCTGAACAATTCCCCCACGGGGCCGCGCGGATGGGCTTGTCATCGCTTCTGGGGCGGTCTAGCTGGTTCGCGGTATAAGAAGGAGCACCCGCCATGGCACAGACATTGCTGGATCAGGCCTATGCCGCATCAGAGGCCGCGCCTGATGATGTCGCTGCAAGGCTGCGGTTCTATTCGCGACTGGTCGAGGGCGAATTATATCTGCTGCTGGAAAGCGACGCGGTGGCCGATGCGATCACCCCCAAAGTGTTCGAGTTGGAAGACGGGCCGATTGTCGTGGCGTTCGACCTTGAACAGCGCCTGTCCGAATTTACCGGCATGCCGGCCCCCTATGCCGCAGTTTCGGGACGTGCATTGGTGGAAATGCTGGCAGGCAGCACGCCACCATTGGGGTTGGGGTTGAATCTGGGTGTGGCCCCGTCCGCGCGCCTGCTGCCGCCCGAAATCATGGCTTGGCTGGCGCAGACCCTGTCCGAACGCCCCGAGGAGCTTGACGCCCGTGCGCAGGCATTGTTGCCGCCCAAGGGGTTGCCGGATGCCTTGTTGACGGCCCTTGACCAGCGCCTTGCGCGGATGGAGGGGCTGGCCCAGATGGCCTATCTGGTGGCCGCCGAATACGAGGGGGGCAGGCGCGGGCATATGCTGGCATTCGTGGACGCGCTGGAGGGGGCCGAAACAGCGCTTGCGCGCGCGGTGCATGGCGCGCTTAACTTTTCCGGGGTTGAGGCGGGCATGCTGGATGTGACCTTCATATCCGCATCTGACGGGCGTGCCGCCGAATTCGCCCGCGTCGGGCTGCGGTTTGATTTGCCCCGCCCGCAGCAGGCGGCAGCGCCCAAACCGCCCGGAATGGACCCCGACGCACCGCCGAAACTGCGATAACATTGCGAGTTTGTGGGGTATTATTATACCTAAATTATAAGGAATTGAAATATAATAATTTTCCTTGATGGATGGCCCTTGACCTGACTGTGGAAATCCCTAAAACGCAGCCATCCCGCGTGCATTCCGCATGCGGCAATGTTCAATCTCTCTGCAAGGTCTCATCATGAAAACCTACACAGCCAAACCGGCGGAGATCGAAAAGAAATGGATCCTGATTGATGCAGAAGGCATCGTTCTGGGCCGTCTTGCTTCGATCATCGCAATGCGCTTGCGCGGCAAGCACAAGGCAACATTCACCCCGCATATGGATATGGGTGACAATGTTATCGTCATCAACGCCGACAAGGTGCAGTTGACTGGCAACAAGCGCAACAAGCCCAACTACTGGCATACCGGCTATCCCGGCGGGATCAAGTCGCGCACCACCGGCCAGATTCTGGAAGGCCGCTTCCCCGAGCGTGTCGTGATGCAAGCTGTCAAGCGCATGCTGCCCGGCGGCCCGCTGTCGCGTCAGCAAATGACCAATCTGCGCGTTTATGCCGGTGCCGAGCATCCGCATGAAGCACAACAGCCCGAAGTGCTGGACGTGCGCGCGATGAACACCAAGAACACGCGGAGTGCATGATCATGTCTGAAGATCTGAAAACCCTGGACGATCTGAAATCCGCCATCACCCCCGAAGCCGAGGCGGCACCGGTGCGTGAACCCGTACGCGACGAGTTGGGCCGCGCCTATGCGACCGGCAAGCGCAAGGATGCGGTTGCCCGCGTCTGGATCAAACCCGGTTCGGGCAAGGTCGTGGTGAATGGCAAGGAAATGAATGTCTATTTCGCACGTCCCGTGCTGCAAATGATTCTGCGCCAGCCGTTTCAGGTTGCCGGTGTTGTTGACCAGTTCGACGTGATGGCAACAGTTGCCGGTGGCGGCCTGTCCGGTCAGGCCGGTGCGGTCAAGCACGGCATTTCCAAGGCATTGCAACTGTTCGACCCCAGCTTGCGCGCATCCTTGAAGGCAGCAGGCTTCCTGACCCGCGACAGCCGCGTGGTGGAACGCAAGAAATACGGCAAGCCGAAGGCCCGCCGCAGCTTCCAGTTCTCGAAGCGTTAATCTGTTTCATCTTGATGATTACGAACCGCCCGGCATTGCGTCCGGGCGGTTTGCTTTTGCCCTTTCCCTTTGCATTCAGGCTTGATTAACTGGGTGCGAACCAAAGGAGCGTCTGATGTATAAGCATATTCTGGTGACTGTCGCATATGATGAGGGCCATGATGCCGGTCCGTCCTTGCAGGTGGCGCGCAAGCTGGCAGATGACGGGGCGCAGATCAGTTTGATCCATGTAATGGACCCGCCGCCCAGTTTCGCCCTGAGTTACCTGCCTGACGGCTGGCGCGATGAGATGCGCAACGCGATCGAGGCTGATCTGGGCCAGCTGGCGCAGGGTTGGGAAAATACCGCCGTGCATGTCAGTGAAGGGGACGCCGCGCAGCAGATCCTTGATGTCGCACAGTTACAATCTGTGGATTGCATTGTCATCGCGTCGCACCGGCCAGGCACGCAGGGGCTGTTTCTGGGGTCTACGGCCAGCAAGGTGGTATCGCGCGCCCAATGCGCCGTCCATGTGGTGCGGCGCGCATGACGCTTGCACATATGGGCGGCTATCGGGTGTTGTTCCTGATGGCCGCCCAAGCGGAATATGGCCCGCATTTGCGCGCGCGGTTTTCACCGGTTGTGACCGGTGTGGGACCGGTCGAGGCGGGCGTGGTCGCATCGGCCACACTGACGGCCATGCAAGCTGACGGGGGGCTGCCCGATCTGGTCGTCTCTCTCGGGTCGGCGGGATCGGCACGCCTGCAGCATTGTGGCGTGTATCAGGCAAGCGTGCTGGCCTATCGCGATATGGATGCGTCGCCGCTGGGGTTTGAACGGGGTGTCACGCCGTTTCTGGACCAACCCGCCCAGATTGCGCTGTCACACAGGATACCCGATATTCCAAGTGCCAGCCTGTCCACAGGTGGGGCGGTGATATCGGGGGATATGTATCGCGCCATTGCGCAGGATATGGTCGATATGGAAAGTTATGCCGTGCTGCGTGCCTGCCAGCGTGTTGAGCTCCCCTTGATCGTGTTGCGCGGCATTTCAGATGGTGCGGCGCCGCTGGACGGGTTGCACGACTGGACCGCGTATTTGCACATAATTGACGAAGGGCTGGCGCAGGCCGTGGACAAGCTGGCGACTGCGCTTGACACAAGGGCTGTCAATCTTAATTCAAAACATTAAGATACATTTCTAAATTACTGATATTATAAATAAACCATATTATATCGTTGACCCAAAGATGTCAGTATCTCATACCCGATTGTGCCAATCATATCTGCGATGTCATCCACACCTTGTTGCGGGCATAGCAGGTCCAGCGTTTCCGGCGGCTGTGTCAACGCGCTGACATCAATCGTCAGCAAATCCATCGAGACACGGCCCAGAAGCGGGCAAGGCGTGGTGTCGTGCCACAAGATGGCTTTGCCCGACAAGGCACGGTGTATCCCGTCGGCGTATCCTGCGGCAATCGTGGCCACGCGCATGTCACGGGGGGCCGTGTAACTGTTGCCATAGCCCACCGTTTCCCCTTTGGTGACAATGCGTGTCTGGATGACCGGAATGGACAGGCGCACGACGGCACGCGCATCGCCATAGGGCTGCCCGCCATACAGGCCGATTCCCGGACGTGTCAGGTCGAAATGATAGTCCGGCCCCAGCAAGACACCGCCCGTGGCCGACAGGGACCGCGCAACGCCGGTCCCGTCGGTCATGCGCCGGAATTCTGCCAGTTGCTGCGCATTCATCGGGTGGTCGGGATCATCCGCGCAGGCCAGATGCGACATGACCAGCGCGCAGGGACCGGCCAGCAGATCGGGCGCAAGTGCTGCCCAGTCCTGTGCTTCCATGCCCAGCCGGTTCATGCCGGTATCAAGCTGCACGCCATAGGGGTGGTCGGGCAGGGCCGCACGGTGGCGCTGCACCTGTTCGGGGGCGTTCAGCATGGGAATCAGGTTGGCGCCCGAAATCAGGGCCGCATCGCCCTGCATATGCCCGCCATAGACGTGAATGGGCAGGTTGGGGCCAAGTGCGGCGCGCAAGGCCGCCCCTTCTTCGGCAACAGCCACGAAGAACCGCCGCGTGCCCGCCTGTGCCAGTGCGTTCGCGACCTGTCCCGCGCCCAACCCATAGCCGTTGGCCTTGACCGTCGCCGCTGTTTCAACACTTGCGGCGGATTTGTTGTCCAGCCCTGTCCAGTTTGCCTGAAGGGCGGAAAGATCGATGTGAAGCTGTGCTTGTCCCATGGTGCCGCGATTGCGCCAAGCCCGCGTCAAGGTCAAGACAGAAAATGAACGGGCATGGAATGGTGCTGCTGGAGAGATTTGAACTCTCGACCTCTCCCTTACCAAGGGAGTGCTCTGCCCCTGAGCTACAGCAGCGTAACGCGGTGGCGATGGGCGGCTAGGTAGTCTGAAAATTTTGCACACGCAACCCCCAATCTGGACGCTTTTTCAAACTTCGGATACCAAGGGCGCATGACCCAGCAAAAACCGAACCCCACACGCAGCCCGAAAACCCCGCCAGACCCGCGCGCTGCACGGTTGAAAGCGGCGCTGAAAGCGAATATCGCCAGACGCAAGGCGCAGGCGCGCGCGCGTGACGGGCAGGACATGTCCAGTGATCATGCCGCGCAGGATACAACGCATCATAACGAATAAGGGCACGCAGTATGGATTCGATCGTCATTACCGGCAATGGTCCCCTGAACGGGGTTATCCCCATTGCAGGGGCCAAGAATGCGTGTCTTACGCTGATGCCCGCCACGCTGTTGACGGACCAGCCGCTGACGCTGACCAACGCACCGCGTCTGTCGGATATCCGCACAATGACGGAATTGCTGGAATCACTGGGCGCTGAAGTGGCCAGCCTGCAAGACGGTCAGGTGCTGGCGCTGTCCAGCCATGACCTGAGCAGCCACCGCGCCGATTATGACATCGTGCGCAAGATGCGCGCGTCGATTCTGGTGCTGGGGCCGATGCTGGCGCGTGACGGGCATGCGGTTGTGTCGCTGCCCGGTGGCTGTGCCATCGGGGCACGGCCTGTGGATTTGCACCTGCGCGCCCTAGAGGCGCTGGGGGCCGAGCTGGACCTGCGCGACGGCTATGTCCACGCAAAGGCCGTGGGCGGGTTGCGAGGCGCGCGATTCGAATTTCCCATCGTGTCGGTCGGGGCCACGGAAAACGCGCTTATGGCGGCCACGCTGGCCAAGGGCACGACCATTCTGGAGAATGCCGCGCGCGAGCCCGAGATTGTGGATCTGGCGCAATGTTTGCGACGCATGGGCGCGCAGATCGAAGGCGAGGGCACAAGCACCATCACCATTCAGGGCGTGGCCACACTGGGCGCGGCCACGCATCCGGTCGTCACCGACAGGATCGAGCTGGGAACCTATATGCTGGCCCCTGCGATTGCGGGCGGGTCGGTGGAATGCCTTGGCGGGCGGCTGGATCTGGTGCAGGCCTTCGTCGACAAGTTGAACGACGCGGGCGTCGAGGTCGAGGAAACCGCCCGCGGGTTGCGCGTCACTCGCAAAACCGACCGTCTGCGCGCGGTCAATGTGTCGACCGAGCCGTTCCCCGGTTTCCCGACCGATTTGCAGGCGCAGTTCATGGCCGCAATGTGCACGGCAGATGGTGAGTCGGTGCTGGAAGAGCATATTTTTGAAAACCGCTTCATGCATGCGCCCGAACTTGCGCGGATGGGGGCGCGGATCGACGTCCATGGCGGCACGGCGCGGGTAACGGGTGTGGAACGGTTGCGCGGCGCGCCGGTCATGGCCACGGATCTGCGCGCGTCCGTGTCGTTGATCCTTGCGGGGCTGGCGGCAGAAGGGGAAACGGTGGTCAGCCGTGTGTATCACCTTGATCGCGGTTATGAACGGGTCGAGGAAAAGCTGGGTGCGTGCGGCGCGAAAATCGAACGGGTCAGCGCGCCATGAGTGACGCACGCTTCGAGGATGGCGCGGATAAACCGCTGCGGGTGCAGGCCCTTGATACGGATGATCTGAAAATCCTGTCGGCACTGGTGCAGGATGCCGTGTTGCCAGTGTCGGAAATGGCATGGGACCGCAAGAAGCGCCGCTTTGCCATGTTGCTGAACCGCTTTCGCTGGGAAGATCACGCGCGCGCCGACATTGCGGGGGACCATGAGCGTGTCCAGTCCCTGTTGGTCGTTGCTGATGTCATGGGCGTGGCCAGTCAGGGGTTTTCACGCCATGACACTGATCTGGTGCTGTCGATCCTGTCGATCGGGTTTGAGGCGGGCGAAGATGGCAGCGGGCATGTGTCTGTCATTCTGGCGGGGGATGGTGAAATCCGGCTGGCGGTTGAATGTCTGGATGTCGCGCTATCTGACGTGACGCGGCCCTACCGCGCGCCCTCGGGCAAGGTGCCGCACCACCCGTTAGACAAGGATAGCTGATGCCTGTTTTTCTTGACAGCCGCGATGCGGGATTTGAAGCAGCCTTTCGCGATGTGCTGAGTGCCAAGCGCGAGGATGCCGTCGATGTGGATGACACTGTTGCCGCGATTATTTCCGATGTGCGCACGCGCGGCGACGCGGCGGTGATCGATCTGACGTTGAAATTCGACAAGCTGGCGCTGACGCCCGACACGCTGGCCTTTTCCAGCGATGAAATCGATGCCGAATGCGCCCGCGTGCCCGCGCCGGAACGCGCGGCACTTGAACTGGCGGCGGCGCGCATTCGCGCCTATCACGACCGCCAGCGCCCTGACGATATGCGCTGGACGGATGACAGCGGCGCGGAACTGGGCTGGCGCTGGGGCGCTGTCGCGGCGGCGGGTCTGTATGTGCCGGGGGGGCTGGCCAGTTATCCGTCCTCGGTGCTGATGAATGCGATTCCCGCGCAGGTCGCGGGGGTGCAGCGTCTGGTCATGTGCGCGCCCACACCGGGGGGCAAGGTCAACCCGCTGGTGTTGCTGGCCGCCAGATTGTCCGGCGTGGAAACCGTGTACAGGATCGGTGGCGCACAGGCGATTGCCGCCATGGCTTACGGGACAGAGTCGATTGCCCCTGTGGACAAGATCACAGGGCCGGGCAATGCCTTCGTTGCGGCCGCCAAGCGCCGCGTTTTCGGGCGTGTGGGCATAGACATGATTGCAGGCCCGTCCGAAATTCTGGTCATTGCGGATGGCCAGTCGGACCCCGACTGGATTGCGCTGGACCTGTTGTCACAGGCCGAACATGACGAAAGCGCGCAATCCATCCTGATCACCACCGATGCCGCATTTGGCAAGGCCGTGGCGCAAGCCGTGGACAAGCGCCTTGAAACGCTGGAACGGCGCGCGATTGCGGGGGCAAGCTGGCGCGATTTCGGTGCGATCATTACAGTGCGCGACCTGTCCGAGGCGGCGGCCCTGTCCGACCGGATCGCGCCCGAGCATCTGGAACTTTGCGTGGCCGACTCCGAGGCCCTTCTGGGCCAGATCAGCCATGCAGGCGCGGTGTTTCTGGGACATTGGACGCCCGAGGCAATTGGCGATTACATCGGAGGGCCGAACCATGTGCTGCCCACGGCGCGGTCTGCGCGGTTCTCATCGGGTCTGTCGGTGCTGGATTTCATGAAGCGCACGACATTGGCACGCATGACCCCTGCGGCGCTGGCCGCGATCGGACCGGCGGCGGAACAACTGGCGCAATCGGAAAGCCTGGAGGCGCATGGCCTGAGCGTGCGCGCAAGGCTGGACCGGCTGAACGGCTGATGCGGGCTGCAACACTGGCGTTGTGCGGTTGAGTATTTTTGGCAAGATGAAACCGGCAAGGGGCTGAAACAGTTTTGCAGGTTGCGTTTGAAAGATAAGGAGACGCGCATGACCATCCGCCTGTGTGTGTTCGATGCCTATGGCACGCTGTTTGATGTGGACGGGGCTGCGCGCGCGGCTGCGCGCGAGCCGGGCGGTCAGGCATTGGCGGATAGCTGGGCGCAGGTCTCGGCCAGCTGGCGGCGCAAGCAACTGGAATATACATGGCTGCGCGCCGCTGCCGGCCATCATACCGATTTTGCACAGGTGACGGCGGACGCGCTGGATTGGGCGCTGGAAGATGCGGGGCTTGAGGGGGCAGGCCTGCGCGCGCGGCTTCTGGCGCTGTATCAGGAACTGCCTGTCTTCGCGGAAGTGCCGGACACATTGCGTGCGCTGGCTGACAACGGCAAGGAGCTGGCCATTCTGTCCAATGGAACGCCGGACATGCTGGCATCTGCGGTGCGCGCAGCAGGGCTGGAGGGTGTGTTTCAGGCGGTTTTGTCAGTCGAGGATGTGGGCGTGTTCAAACCTGCCACCGCAGTTTACGACATGGTGGGCGCGCGCTTCGGGGTTGCCCCGCAAGAGGTTCTATTCATTTCGTCCAATGGCTGGGACATTTGCGCAGGCGCGGCCTACGGGTTCCGCACGCTGTGGGTCAACCGTGCGGGCGCGCCCCCGGACCGGTTGTTCGGGCGGCCTGATGCGACTGCCCGCGACTTGCATGGCCTGCTGGCGCAAATGGGGGGGCTCTAGATGCCGTTTTTCACCGCGTCCGACGGGGCGCAGTTGCACTACTCGGATACAGGACATGGGCGCGCGCTTCTGTGCCTGTCGGGGCTGACGCGCAATGGAGCCGATTTCGACTATCTGGCGCCGCATCTGCCGCCGCTGCGCATGGTGCGGCTGGATTACCGAGGGCGGGGGCAGTCGGAATGGACAGGCGCGGACAGCTACACCGTGCCGCGCGAAGGGACGGATGCGCTGGAATTGCTGGATCATCTGGGGCTGGAACAAGCGGCAGTTCTGGGCACATCGCGCGGCGGGATCATTGCCATGTATCTGGCTGCGGTGGCCCATGACAGGTTGCGCGGGATCTGCCTGAATGATGTGGGGCCGGTGGTTGATATGGACGGGCTGAAGCGCATTTCCGACTATATCGGGCGCACCCCTGCAGCGCGCAGCCATGCCGAGGCCGCGATGGCCCTTGCGCGCGCGCATCCGGAATTCCACGATGTTCCGGCAGGCCGGTGGGCGCAAGAGGCGCGCAAGCATTTCATCCAGACCGATCAGGGGCTTGACCTGAATTATGATCCCGCGCTGCGCGATGCCTATCTCGCCGCGATGGAGGGGGGGGGCGGTGATCTATGGCCGCTGTTCGAGGCCTGCGCCGGTTTGCCGCTGGCGGTCATTCGCGGGTGCAATTCCAACCTGCTGAGCGCGGCGACAGTGCAGCAGATGCAGGAGCGTCGCCCTGACATGATTCTTGAGGAAGTGCCAGGGCGCGGTCATATCCCGTTTCTGGACGAGGCGGAATCGCTGCGTGCGATTCATCAATGGTTGGGAATGTGCCTGTGAACAACACATCTGTGAATATTGATATGATCGCGGCTGCAAGCCTGCGCTTGCAAGGCCATGCGCGGCGCACGCCGTTGCTGTCGTCCCCCTTTCTGGACAGGATTGCGGGGCGCAAGGTGCTGGTCAAGGCCGAATGCCTGCAACATACCGGCAGTTTCAAGTTTCGCGGTGCGTGGTCTGCGGTGACGGCTCTGCCAGATGATGTGCGCGGCGTCATTGCCTTTTCATCGGGCAATCATGCGCAGGGCGTGGCCTATGCCGCACAGCTGCGCGGATTGCCGGCGGTCATCATCATGCCGCGCGATGCGCCCGCCATCAAGATTGCCAATACCCGCGCATTGGGCGCCGAAGTCGTGCTGTATGACCGCGCGTCCGAGGATCGCGACGCGCTGGGGGCGAAACTTGCTGCCGAACGCGGGTTAAGCCTGATCCAGCCCTTTGACCACCCGCAGGTGATCGCGGGGCAGGGCACAACAGGGCTGGAGATTGCCGAACAGGCCGCAGAACACGGGGTCACATCTGCACAGGTGCTGGTGTGTTGCGGTGGCGGCGGGCTGACATCAGGGATCGCGCTGGCGTTGGAGCGCCATGCCCCCGACATGCTGGTGCGCACCGTTGAACCCGAAGGGTTTGACGATGTTGCCAAATCGCTGGCGCAAGGGCAGGTGGTCACCCACCCGCTGCGCACCGGCCTGTGCGATGCGATTGTAACGCCCGCGCCGGGGCAGCTGACATGGCCGCTATTGCAACGCCTGTGCGGGCCGGGGCTGGTGGTCAGTGACGCGCAGGTTCTGGCGGCCATGGCGCTGGCGCATGAGCGGCTGAAAATCGTCGTGGAACCGGGCGGGGCGGTGGCGCTGGCGGCGGCGCTGTTCCTGCCCGATCAGATCGAAGGTGACAGCGTGATCGTGACCGTCTCCGGCGGCAATGTGGACCGCGACGTGTTCCAGCGGGCACTGGATGCCGCGCCCGCATGACGATCTCGGCAGGTGGCCTGCATTACCGGATTTCCGGCCCGCCTGACGGTCCGGCGCTGGTGCTGTCATCAAGTCTGGGCTGTGATCTGCGCGTCTGGGCACCGCTTTTGCCGCATTTGCCCAAGGGTGTGCAGGTCATCTGCTATGACCATCGCGGGCATGGGAAATCACTTGCGCCGCAAGGGCCTTACTCCATGGGCCAGCTTGTGCGCGACACCGAAACCCTGCTGGATGAGCTGGGCGTGGGGAATTGTGTTTTTCTGGGGCAGGGCCTGGGCGGGCTGATCGCGCAGGGGCTGGCCACCAAACGCCCCGATCTGCTGCGCGCACTGGTCTTGTCGGGCACAGGCGCACGGTTGGAAACGGGCGCGATCTGGACTGCGCGGGCCGCCCTTGTGCAGGCGCGGGGCATATCGGCACTGTCTGCGCAGGTGTTGAAAGGGTGGTTTACGCCTGCGTTCTTGCGCAGCCCTGCGGCAGTGCAATGGCGGGACATGCTTCATGATTGTCCGCCCCATGGCTGGGCGGGCTGTGCACAGGCCATTGCAGGCAGTGATTTCTATACGACCACAGCCGCCTTGCACCTGCCTGTGCTGGGGCTGGCGGGCGACCGCGATGGCCTGACCCCGCCCGATCTGGTGCGTGAAACCACGCAACTGGTCACGGGCGCGCAATTCGCGATCATCCGCCGCGCAGGCCATTTGCCCCAGATCGAGCAGCCGGAAGCCTTCGCGCTGCATGTGACCGGCTTTTTGCGGGACAATGACAGGCTTGCGCAGCGACCGTGTTGATTTCATCTTGCAAAGAATACTCAAATACCGCGCCTGCATGCTGCGCACCCCGTTCGCAGTGAAAACCCGTTTCCCATCGTGCCCGCGGCGCGCTAGGGTATGGGCACCATAACCAAGGCTTGACCCCATGACTGACAGCCAAACCCCCTATCAGGTTCTGGCGCGCAAATACCGCCCCGAGAGTTTTGCCGATCTTATCGGGCAGGACGCGATGGTGCGCACCCTGCGCAATGCTTTCGCGGCAGACCGTATTCACCATGCGTTTGTGATGACCGGCATTCGTGGCACCGGCAAGACGACCACGGCGCGAATCATCGCCAAGGGGTTGAACTGTATTGGTGTGGACGGGCAGGGCGGGCCGACAACGGAACCTTGCGGGCAGTGCGAACATTGCCGCGCCATTACCGATGGCCGCCATGTCGATGTCATGGAAATGGACGCGGCCTCGCGGACAGGTGTGGGCGACATTCGCGAAATCATCGACAGTGTGGCCTATCGCGCGGCATCTGCGCGCTACAAGATCTATATCATCGACGAAGTGCACATGCTGTCGAATTCGGCCTTCAACGCGCTGTTGAAAACGCTGGAAGAACCGCCTGCGCATGTGAAATTCATCTTTGCCACAACCGAAATCCGCAAAGTGCCCGTTACGGTGCTGTCGCGCTGCCAGCGGTTCGATCTGCGCCGTGTCGAACCGGAAGTGATGATCGCGCATCTGGCCCGCGTCGCACAGGCCGAAGGCGGGCAGGTCGCAGATGATGCGCTGGCGCTTATCACCCGCGCGGCCGAAGGGTCGGTGCGCGATGCCATGTCGCTGCTGGATCAGGCCATAAGCCATGGCGCCGGCGAAACCAGCGCCGATCAGGTGCGCGCCATGTTGGGGCTTGCGGACCGTGCGCGGGTTCTGGACCTGTTTGACCAGATCATGCGCGGTGATGCGGGCGCGGCGCTGGCGGAACTGTCCGCGCAATATGCCGACGGGGCGGACCCGATGGCCGTGCTGCGCGATCTGGCCGAGATTACACATTGGCTTAGCGTGACCAAAGTGACCCCTGATGCGGGCAATGACCCCACCATCAGCCCTGATGAACGCGACCGGGGTGCAGCCATGGCGCAGGCCCTGCCGATGCGGGTGTTGACGCGGGCGTGGCAAATGCTGCTGAAAGCGCTGGAAGAAGTGGCCGCTGCCCCCAATGCGATGATGGCCGCCGAAATGGCGATCATTCGCCTGACCCATGTGGCCGACCTGCCCAGCCCCGAAGAGCTGTTGCGCAAATGGCATGACCAGACCCCGCCATCCCCGCCCGCTGGCGGTGGGGGCAGTGTGCGGGCCCCGGCGGGGGCGGGGGCTATGGCGCGCAGCGGCGGGGCCGGTGCGGGACCATCGGGCGGGCATGCGGGCGCGGGTGCACCACAGGCGGCGCTGGCAGGGGCGGCCCCCGCGCTGGCCTATTATCCGCAATTTGACGATGTCGTGTCATTGATTCGCGACAAGCGCGACATGGCCCTGCTGGTCGAGGTGGAAACCTGTTTGCGCCTTGTGCGCTACAGCCCCGGCCGGATCGAATTTGAACCGACGGCAGATGCCGCGCCTGATCTGGCCTCGCGGCTTGCGGGGCGCTTGCAGACATGGACCGGCGCGCGTTGGGGGGTGTCGGTCACATCGACAGGCGGTGCGCCCACCCTGGCCGAGATTCGCGCGCGCGAACGCAGCGCGCAGGAAGCCGAAGCCATGGAGAATTCATTGGTGGCTGCCGTGATTCAGGCATTTCCACAGGCGCGGATTGCCGATATTCGGGACCTGACCCCGCCGGATGCGCAGATCGAAAGCGAAGCACTTGCCCCCGTCGAGGATGAATTGGACCCCGATTGGGACCCGTTTGACGACACATGACGAAAGGACACGGACATGTTCAAAGGTATGGGTGGACTTGGCGATATGGCCAAGATGATGAAAACCGCGCAGGAAATGCAGGGCAAGATGGCGCAGCTTCAGGAAGACCTGAAATCCATCATGGTGACCGGCGAATCCGGTGCGGGGCTGGTCAAGGCCACGGCCACGGCGAAAGGGGAATTGACGGGGCTGGATATTGATCCGTCGATTTTCAATGTCGATGAGAAGGAAGTGGTCGAGGATTTGATTCTTGCGGCCATCAAGGATGCACAGGCCAAGGCCGAAGCGCGTTCCAAGGAAGAAATGGGCCGTATGGCCGAAAGCCTTGGATTGCCGCGCGACATGAACCTGCCGTTCTAGACCCGGCCGCATATGGACCGTGCCCCCAATGATATAGAGGCGCTGATCGCACAGATGGCGCGCTTGCCCGGTCTTGGGCCGCGGTCGGCGCGGCGTCTGGTCCTGCATCTTATCCAGCGCCGCGACCAAAGCCTGCGCCCGCTTCTGGCGGCGCTGGAGCGCGTGACGCAGACAGCGCAGCCCTGCGCGCAATGCGGCAACATCTCGACCGCGCCGGTCTGCGCGATCTGCACTGATGACGCCCGCCGCGCGCGTGGTGAAATCTGCGTGGTCGAAGATGTCGCCGATCTATGGGCCATGGAACGCGGGGGCGTATTTCAGGGGCAGTACCATGTTCTGGGCGGCACGCTGTCGGCGCTGGATGCTATCGGGCCGGATGATCTGCGCATTCCCGAACTTGTGGCGCGGATCAACGAGATGGGCGCGCGCGAAGTGATCCTTGCCTTGGGGGCCACCGTCGATGGCCAGACAACCGCGCATTACATTGCCGATGCGCTAGCCCCGACCGGCGTGACGATCACGGCACTGGCCCAAGGCGTCCCCATGGGCGGAGAACTGGATTTTCTGGATGACGGCACAATCGGCGCGGCGCTTCGGGCGCGCAAATCATTCTGATCTTCCGGCCTTGTCCAGTGCCTATTGCGGATCAATCGCATAGGTTTGCAATACGATAAGCGGCACAATTTCCAGCGTCTTTTGATGGGTTGCCGTCAGCCGGACTTGTGGGGCCACATTTTCCTGATGGGCTTGCAAGAAACGTGCCGCACACAGGCACCATTGATCCCCCGGTTTCAACCCCGGAAAGGCATGTTCAGGACGCGGGGTCGACAGATCATTGCCCAGATATTTTGAATAGGCCAGAAATTCGGCGGTCATGATCGCACATACCGTGTGCCTGCCCTGATCCTGATCGCAGGTATCGCAAGACCCGTTGCGGAAAAACCCTGTCATTGGTGCGTGTGAACAGCTTTCCAACGTGCCACCCAGCACGTTCAACGATGGCTCCATCCTGATTGTCATGTTGCTCTCCTGTTTTGCGGGCATTCGGGGCGCGTGACAGATATGCGGCGTGGTGTTGTTCAGTGTTGTTCAGGCCGGTGGCATGGGGGCGCGCCAGTCCACCCATGCGCCATGAAAATCGGCGCGGCCCAGATCAATACAATCCCCGGCAGGCCATAGTGTCAGGGTCAGCCGCGCCCCCGGTCCTTCCCCGTCATCTTCCATGGCCAGATGTGCCATCGGTTCGTCATGGCGCAATCTGGCGCCTGCGCGTGCCAGTGCGGCAGTTCCACGTTCCTGCAAGTCCGGATCAAGATATTGCCAGACAATCGTATGATAGACAAAATGCAGCGCCTGCGGCAACGGGCGTGACAAGCGGCGCTCCAGCCAGTCGATCGCACAACCGCGCGTGATTTCGGGCCGCAGTGTCGCGGCAAGGTCAAGGGCCTGCGCGGTGCGTGACAGCCGTTCATGCTGGTCCGCCCAGATATAGCTTAGCAAGCGCTGCCTGTCGGCGACAGGGTCCAGCGGGTTCAGGTCGACACCTGCGCGCGCCCGAATGACGGGCGGTGCCAGCGGTGGGGGCGTGCCGTGCCAGTCGGGTGCCAGTGTCAATGCGGGATCGTCCGGCCCGTAGACCTGCCCGCCTGCCTGCAAGGCGTAATGATCCCAGATCAGGTTCAGCCCCGCGCTACTGCCCAGTTCCGACAAGACCAGCGGGCGGTTGAACGTGGCGGTCAACCAATGGGCAACCGCTATTATGACGGCGGCTCTGCGCAGTTCATTCGTCTGCGGGGCATGATCCAGTGTTGCAAGGATGGCGTTTTCATGCAGGCGCAACAGGGCCTCGATCGCGCGCCAAAGCTGGATGTCGGGAACAGTGGCATGCGCATCATACAGCCGCTTCAGAATGGGGGCCTGTCCGCACAGCACCAGATGATGCAGCGCCCCCGCAAGGCGCAGCGCGACAGCATCGGGTTTCAGCCGGTGTTCGGGCCAGTACAGCACCCTGTCGGCCACCGCGCGCCCCGGTGTCAGCCGGTCTGCCAGCAGACCCAGAACCCGCGCCGTTAATGGTGATCCCAGCGCGGCACAGGCCGCGGCCTGTGCGCGCGCATGATCCCGAAATGTCATTTGAACCTGTCCATCAGCCGTTGCAGTGGCGATCGTGCGTCTGCGGGCGTCTCCTGCTGCGGGGGGGCGGGCTTTGCTGTGGCGGGGTCCGGCTTCGGCTTCGGCTTGCGGGCTGTGTCGGCGGCTGGCTTGGGCGATGGTCCCTTGCGCTGCGGGGTCGTGTGCTGCGCAACCTTGTTGGAAAACCCTGCGCCATCCCCTGTGGCCAATGCGCCCGCGCCATCTGCAATGCCTTGCAGCAACGCCTCCAGCCAGTCGTGATCGGATTTTGCGAAATCGGACAGGACATAGGCCGAAACGCGGTCCTTGTGGCCCGGATGCCCGATGCCAAGGCGCACCCGCGCATAATCCGGCCCTGCATGGGCATGGATGGACCGCAAACCGTTATGGCCCGCATGCCCGCCACCCTGTTTCAGGCGCATTTTGCCGGGTGCAAGGTCCAGTTCGTCATGGAACACCACCAGATCCCCCAGCGCCAGCTTGTAAAATCGCATGGCTTCGCCAACGGATTGCCCTGACAGATTCATGAATGTCGCCGGTTTCAGCAGGACCAGCTTTTCCTGCCCGATCCGGCCTTCGGAGATGTCACCCTGAAATTTGCTGCGCCATGGTGCAAACCCGTGCGCATCGGCAATACGGTCCATGGCCATGAACCCGATATTATGCCTGTTGGCCGCATATTTCGATCCGGGGTTCCCCAGACCAACGAATAGTTTCATATGACATATCCCCTATATGCAGTGCAGCATAAAGGCGCGGCGCTTGGGTGAAAAGCGCTGAGTCCGCGAATTCTGTTCCAACCGCCCTGAATTGGCCGTGATGCGCGGCGCGCTTGAAACCGCACAGGCCTTGCCGTATCAGCCAACCGCAGACAGAAAACGGGGCACCTGTCTGGGTGCCCCGTGAATACTTCGCATTGCTGTTTGACACGCCTTATTCTTCGGCGGCTTCTTCCTCAGCGCCCTCTTCGTTGTCGGACGCAACCAGTGCGCGCGGCGCAGAGATGTTCGCGATCACGAAATCACGGTCGATCGTGGGCTTGGTTCCTGCGGGCAGGTCGATTGCCGAAATGGTGATCGTATCGCCAATTTTCAGGCCATCCAGATCAAAGACCAGCTTTTCAGGAATCTCGCCTGCCAGCACGTTCAGTTCCACCTCGGGGCGGACAACGGCCAGCATGCCACCACGCTTCAGACCAACACATTTTTCATGGTTGATGAATTCGACCGGAATAAACAGGTTGATGCGGCTGGTGCGACGCAGGCGCATCAGGTCGACATGTTCGGGCAGGCCATTCACGACATGGCGCTGAATGCCGCGGCAGATGACGCGCACATCTTCCTGACCTTCAACCTTCAGGTTGAACAGTGTTGACAGGAAACGGCCTGCCTTCAACTGTTTGATCAGGTAGTGGTAGTTGAAGTTCACGGGCAGCGGGTCTGCGCCACCACCGTAAACGATACCGGGTACTTTATGCTCACGACGAGCTTGACGAGCGGCCCCCTTGCCTGTCCCCGTCCGTACCTCGGCCAAAAGATCCGGGATCTCACCAGCCATTGGAATTCTCCATATGTTACAAGTTGAAATGCCCGCCTCCAAGGGTGCGGGCAATAAGTCAGGGGGCTATAGGGCAGATTCGGGCGCTTGAAAAGGGAAAACCGGCAGTGTGCCGTCACAAACCCTTGCCCTTTTGCGTCGGGCCGGACCGAGGCCCCGCTACAGCAGCACAGTCGGGTCACCGAAGCCCTGCGGCACATACAGGTTGTGCGGCCCCAGTTTGCGCAGATCGGTTTCGCCACAAAGGGCCATTGTGACATCCAGTTCCTTATGGATGATTTCCAGCGCCTTGGTGACACCGGCCTGACCCATTGCCCCCAATCCGTAGGTAAACGCGCGCCCGATATAAGTGCCCGTTGCCCCCAGCGCCAGCGCTTTCAGCACATCCTGACCGGAACGAATGCCGCTATCAAGATGCACTTCCACCTTGTCGCCCACCGCATCCATGATCGCAGGCAGCATCCGGATGGAACTGACAGCCCCGTCCAGTTGCCGCCCGCCATGGTTGGACACGATGATCGCATCTGCGCCAATTTCAACCGCGCGGCGGGCATCCTCGGGCTCCATGATCCCCTTGACGATCAGTTTGCCGCCCCACCATTCCTTGAATTGCGCGATGCGTTTCCAGTCCAGCGCCACGTCAAACGCTTCTGCCGTCCATGTCGACAGCGACGACGGGTCCGTCACCCCCTTGGCATGGCCCACGATATTGCCAAAGAAACGCCGCTTGGTGCCCAGCATTTCAAGGCCCCACGGTATTTTCGTCATCATATTGGCAATGGATCTGGGGGTCAGTTTCGGCGGGGCGGACAGGCCGTTTTTCAAATCCTTGTGGCGCTGGCCCAGCACCTGCAAATCCACTGTCACGACAATGGCCGAACACTGCGCGGCACGGGCGCGTTCAATCAGGCGGCGCATGAAATCATCATCTTTCAGGGTATAGACCTGAAACCAGAAGGGTTTGGTCGTGTGTTCGGCAACATCCTCGATCGAGCAGATTGACATCGTCGACAGGGTAAACGGCACGCCGAAGGCTTCGGCAGCGCGGGCGGCCTTGATTTCACCATCGGCTGATTGCATGCCGGTCAGGCCGACGGGCGCAAGGGCCACAGGCATGGCCACATCCTGCCCGATCATGCGCGACGCGGTGCTGCGGCCCGACATGTCAACGGCCACGCGTTGCTTTAACCGGATATGGCGGAAATCGCTAATATTCTCGCGGAATGTCTGTTCTGTCCAACTGCCGGATTCTGCATAATCGTAGAACATGCGCGGGGTGCGTTTTTCGTAGATACGGCGCAAATCCTCGATATTTGTAATGACCGGCATAGCGTCCCCCTGAAATTGGTAAGAATTTATTACCTTAAGGGCAGGGGGCGCGCAAGATGCACGCAAGGGGAAGGGGGTCAGCCCAGAATGCGTTTGACCCAGCCCTTGCGCGGTTCGGCGGTGTCGTCCGGGGCTGCGGGGGGCGGGGTTTGCGCATCGGATATGTCCGGCCCTTCGATCTGGTCCTGAAAACGGGTGAAGAATTCGCCAGCCATGCGGCGCGCAAATCCGTCCACGATACGGCTGCCAAGCTGCGCAAGTTTGCCGCCGACACTGGCGTCGACGTCATAATGCAACACCGTACCGCCATCGTCTGCCGCCTCCAGCCGGATCTGTGCGTGACCTTTTGCAAAACCGGCAGCGCCGCCCTTGCCCTCTCCGATCAATGTGCAGCTTTGCCCGTCAACGACATCGGCCATGGTGACCATGCCCTTGAATGTCGCTTTCACAGGGCCGACCTTCTGGACGACAACAGCTTCATAGCCGTCCTCGGGGTTGCCTGACAGGTCCTGACACCCCGGCACGCAGGCTTTCAGAACCTCTGGGTCGAACAGGGCTGTCCAGACCTGTTGCGGCGGGGCGGCGATCTGGCGGGTGTCGTTCATTTTCATCGGGGTGTTCCTGTGTCCTGTGGGCTGATGCGCAGGTTACGGAAAATGCGCGGAATATGAAATCAGGCTTTCGTCGTAGCGACTTTGGTATCATCATGGGGGGCGGTATGCGGGATGGATTGACGCGGTTTGCGTTTTGTGATCACGTTTTGACATGCCAAGATCAGTTTTGCGTCCGTCTGTTTCTGCCGAAGTTGCGCCGCTGTCTGCACATGACAGGGTGTATCGGGGGTTGCGCCAGCAAATCATGCATGGGGAATTGCCGCCGGGACATTCCCTGACCTTGCGCGGAATTGGCAAGTCCTTCGGGGTCAGCATGACGCCGGCCCGCGAGTCTGTGCGTCGCCTGTCGGCAGAAGGGGCACTGACCTTGTCGGCCTCGGGGCGGGTGACGACACCGGAACTTAGCAATGAACGCATCGAAGAACTGGCCTCGATCCGGGCGCTTCTGGAACCGGAACTTGGCAGCCGCGCGTTGCGGCGGGCGCATCTGGCGTTGATTGACCGGATGGATATTATCAATGCCGCCAATGCGCGCGCTGTCAATTTGCAAGACCCTGTGGAGTATATCCGCACCAATCTGGAATTTCACCGCACCTTGTATTTGCGCGCCCAAAGTCCCGCCATGCTGGGGTTGCTGGAAACCGTGTGGTTGCAGCTTGGCCCGACCATGCGCGCACTTTACACGCGCTTGCGGCGCACCACCGCACCGCCCCATCACCGCCTGATCCTGGAGGCGTTGCGCGCAGGCGATGATGCTGCGCTGCGCCTTGCGCTGCGCACAGATGTCACGCAGGGGCTGCGGCACCTTCAGGGGTGATTACGGCGTGTTTTCGGGCCTGGGGGCGTTTTGAGCCTTGCCCCAAGGTGCGGGCTTTATCCAAGCGCGAATGCCCGCAACCGTCCGGTTTCAGCCATCCCGATCTTTGCCCCTACCGCGTCACAGCGCGCATCAAAAAAGCCCCGGTGCAGGACCGGGGCTCTTTGTCGTATCGCCAGCACTTATGCCGAAGGTTCCGGTTCCATGCCATCGCCGCTTTCGTCGCCACGTTTGCGACCGCGCGTCTTGGGGATTGCGGCCACTGAAGGCGTGCCGCTGCTGGGTGTGTCGGCATCATCATCGTCACGGTTCAACGGCTCGCCGCGCATGACACGTTTGATTTCCGGCCCTGTCAGCGTCTCATATTCCAACAGGCCCTGTGCCAGATTTTCCAGATCATCCGCATGCTCGGTCAGGATACGTTTCGCCGTATCATAGCCTTCCTGAACCAACTGGCGCACTTTGTCGTCAATCATCTTCTGGGTCATGCTGGAATGGTTGGACCCGCCGCCATAGCTGCCAAGGTAGCTTTGCTGTTCATTGGCATAATCGACATAGCCCAGTTCGGGGTCAAAGCCGAATTGCGTGACCATGGCGCGGGCAATCTTGGTGACTTGCTGGATGTCGCTTGCCGCCCCCGATGTGACCGCATCTTCGCCAAAGGTCAGTTCCTCGGCCACGCGCCCGCCCATTGCCATGGCAATCTTGGATTTGTATTTGCGATAGCTGACCGACAACTGGTCGCGTTCGGGCAATGACAGCACCAGACCCAGCGCGCGACCGCGCGGAATAATGGTTGCCTTGTGGATCGGGTCGTGTTCGGGCACATGCAAGCCCACGACTGCGTGACCGGCTTCGTGATAGGCGGTCAGTTTCTTCTCATCCTCGGACATGACCATAGAGCGGCGTTCAGCCCCCATCATGACCTTGTCCTTGGCCGATTCAAAATCTTCCATTGTCACGAAACGGCGGTTTGACCGTGCGGCCATCAATGCGGCTTCATTGACAAGGTTCGCCAGATCAGCGCCCGAAAAGCCCGGTGTGCCGCGCGCGATGATGCGAAGGTCGACATTCGGACCCAGTGGCACCTTGCGCGCATGCACGCCCAAGATACGCTCGCGGCCCTTGATGTCGGGGTTTGGCACCTGCACCTGACGGTCAAAGCGACCGGGGCGCAGCAGGGCTGGGTCCAGCACATCGGGGCGGTTTGTGGCTGCCACGATGATGATGCCTTCATTGGCTTCAAACCCGTCCATTTCAACCAGCAACTGGTTCAGCGTCTGTTCGCGTTCATCATTGCCGCCACCATAGCCTACGCCACGCGACCGGCCCACAGCGTCGATTTCGTCAATAAACACGATGCAGGGCGCGTTTTTCTTGGCCTGCTCGAACATGTCGCGCACACGGCTGGCACCGACACCCACAAACATTTCGACGAAATCAGACCCCGAGATGGTAAAGAAGGGCACGCCCGCTTCGCCCGCGATGGCGCGTGCCAGCAGCGTTTTACCTGTGCCCGGAGGGCCGACCAGAAGTGCGCCTTTGGGGATTTTGCCACCAAGACGGCTGAATTTCTGGGGATTGCGCAGAAACTCGACAATCTCCTCCAGCTCGTCCTTGGCCTCGTCAATTCCTGCGACGTCATCAAAGGTGACGCGGCCGCTTTTCTCGGTCAGCAGTTTCGCCTTGGATTTGCCGAAACCCATGGCCCCGCCGCGCCCGCCACCTTGCATGCGGTTCATGAAATAGATCCACACCCCGATCAGCAGCAGGAAGGGCAGCCACAGCATAAGCGTGGACAGGAAACCCGATTGCTGTTGCGGGCGTGCCTCCACCGGGATGCCGGCATCCAGCAAACGCTGGGTCAAACCTGTGTCATCTGGTCGCACGGTCGAATATTGCTGGCCGTCACTGCCCACGAACACAATGCGTTCGCCATCAATGGTAACCCTGCTGACAGTGCCCGAATCGACCCGCTGGACGAAATCAGAATAATTCACGCTGCGCGCTGATGATGTGCCCTGATTGTTGCTGAACATGTTGAAAAGCATGATCATCAACAAAAACAGCACGATCCAGAAAGCGAAATTCCGTGCGTTGCCCACGGGCGTCTCCTTTGGTTTCGATCATGTGCCTGCGGTATGATGCAGCCCGAAGGCAGATACCTGTGCACCGTTCGTGGTGTTGTCGCGCCCAGACGCGCGGTTCTTACCCTTGTTACATAGCGATCAGAGTTCTGCAATCAATCAGCAGGGGTCAAGAAATGCGCGGCTTGGGCCAATTATGGTGTGTTTCCGCCTGCCAGCCGCAATCAGGCATGGCCAAAGGCGCCGCAATCAGGGTGGTTCCGCGCCAGATTGCGGGGCTGGCGATCAGGGACGCATAGGGCAGGCGCCAGATGTCGCGGGGGCGGCACTGATCTGCCCCCGCCGGTCCCAGTGCGGCAATGTGCAGATCCTGGGCATGTTCAGGCGGCGCGCCGGTCGGGGAAATATGCCAGCGGCTGTCCCAGGCATTCCCAAGCGGGGCGCGGGTCCGCGCGACCGCGTTATATTCGCGCGTGATCCGGATATGGGTCTTGCTGCGGGTCAGCAGGCAACCGTGCAATGTGGCCCGCGTTCCGGTGTTCAGGGCGGCTTGCAACGCGTCCAGACGCGGACGGTAGGGGTTGGCGCTGATCGCCTGAAGGGCGCGCGCCAGAAGCCGTGTGCGCGTATCCTGCGGCAAGGCGTTCAACGCGTCCGCGTCAAACATGAAATCACCGTGATCCAGTGTCAGAATGCGTGTGGCCTGCGCATTGGCCAGAAAATCCAGACTATCGCGTGCCGCGCGCAGTCTTTGGGCTGTTTGCGCCAGTTGCTGCGCATCCAGCCCCAACGCGGCCAGATGGTCCAGCGCGGCCCGCGCCTTGATCCGGTCAAAACGCGTATCCAGATTCGAGGGGTCCTCGATCCAGTCCTGCGCGATTGCGCGCAGATACTCGCGCAAGGCAGCGCGTCCGGTCGCAAGAAGGGGGCGCAGCCAGATGGTGCCATACGAGGCGTCGCGCGCGGCCATGCCCGACAACCCTTCGACCCCTGATCCGCGCGCAAGGCGCATCAGGAAGGTTTCTGCCTGATCGTCGCGCGTATGCCCAAGGGCCACAGCGTCCAGCGCATGCGTGCGCGCCCAGTGTGACAAAAGGTGTTTGCGGGCCTGTCTTGCATTGTCTTGCAGATTGCCGCGCCCGTCCCATCCGTGCCATTGTAGCGTGTCATGGCGCAGACCAAGGCGCGCGGCGCATCGGGCGACCATTGCGGCCTCACGCGCAGAGGCGGCGCGCAGCCCGTGATCGACAGTTGCCACCATCAGCGTTTTGTCGTGTTGCTGCGCCCAGTTATGCGCCAGACGCAGCAATGCCATCGAATCGCCGCCCCCCGAAACGGCCACCCCAAGCCGTGAAATCGGGTCATTTGCGCAGATTGCACGCATCTGCTTGGCGAAACCGGTCTGCAAGGCGCGGGTTTCCGTATCGCCTGCGTTCAGGGGCATTCTTGGCGGCTATGGGCATCGCGGCCCTGTTGCGCTTGGGGTGCATCGGGGAAGCGGGTGAACAGTTCCTCGAACATGACGCAGGCTTCGGCTGTTTGGCCCAGTTGTGCCAGGCTGTTGCCCAGTTCCAGCAGCGCATGGGGGGCGTCCGGTCCTTCGGGGTTGGCCAGATACAGGTTCAGCCATGTGCGCGCTGCATCCGCATCAGCGCCACTGTCACGCTGCGCCTGTGCCAGAAGCGCGCTTGCCTGCGCGCCCAGCGGACTGCCCGGATAGGTTTCCAGAAAGACCGACAACGCGGATTTTGCCGCGTCCGTGTCGCCCTCATCCAGTAGTGCGCGGGCCGCGTCGAAGGCGGATTGTTCGCCCGCTGCAAGCTGCGGCGCCTGTGCGGGGTCACTGACCCCGCCACTGGTCGCGCCGGTTTCACCGCCCAGCGGGGGCGTGGGCGGCAAGGACGATGTGTCCCCGCCTTCCAGTTCGGTCAGGCGGAATTCCATATCGCCAATGCGGTTTGACGCATCATCGACAACACGCCTGATACGGAATTCCAGCGCTTCGGCCCGTGCTGTCAAGGCGGCCAGTTCTTCGCGGATACGTTCCACCTGGTCGATCATACTGCCATCGAAGCCCTGCGTTTGTGCCGTACTGCCCGCACCAGAGGACAGGTTGGCCGCCAGTTCCGCGACCAATGCGCTAAGCGCACTGATCTCGCTGCGCAACTGGGCAAGGCTGTCACCCTGTTGCGCGGCTGGCGGCGTGTCTTGTGCGAATGCCGGGACCGAAACCGGTCCCAGCATTGCGATGGCGATGGTTGTAATCCGCAACAAGCGCATGATCTTACCCCGAAAGGCCGCCCGAAATTACCGTAACCGAGCGGCGGTTGATATCCCAGCAACGCTGTGCAGCACAGGCCTCGACCGGGCGTTCCTTGCCATAGCTGACGGTGCGCATGCGTCCGGCGCTGACACCCTGGCTGACCAGATATTGCATTACGGCATTTGCACGGCGTTCGCCAAGGGCCACGTTATATTCCCGCGTGCCGCGTTCATCTGCGTGGCCTTCGATGACGATCGCATATTGCGTGTTCGAGTTCAGCCAGCGGGCCTGCCCGTTCAGGGTTTCGCGCCCTTCGGGTGTCAGGCTGGAACTGTCAACCGTGAAGAAAACGCGGTCGCCGATGCGCTGGTTGAAATGTGCGATCGAGCGGGGGTCATTCGGGTCGCCCAGCTGGCCGGTGCTGATGCCGCCGCCAAAACCGTTATCGCCGCCGAACCCGTCAGCGCCGCCCCCGCCGAAAGTGCCGCCAGCGCGCGGGTTGTTACAAGCCGCCAGCGCCAGCGCGCCCAGCAAAAGAAGTGCTTTTGTAGTCAGTGTCATGGTCTATTCCTTGAACTTGGGTGTGAAGTACGGGTTTCCGGTTTTTTGTTGTCAGGGGCGCAATGGTCCCCAGGCTGGGTCTGATGCGGGGCCTTGTGTGGTCACCCGTCGCAGATTTCGTCCTGTGATATCAACCGAATATATGGACGGGTCACCGCCTTGTGCTTCGCGGGTGAACATAACCACGCGGCCATTGGGTGCCCATGTCGGCCCTTCGTCAAGGAAGGACGCTGTCAGCAGCCGTTCTTCCGACCCGTCGGTGCGCATGACCCCGATATGGAACCGGCCTGCATTGGATTTGGTGAACGCAATCAAATCGCCGCGCGGTGACCATACCGGTGTTGAATACCGCCCTTGTCCGAAACTGATGCGCCGCGCCTCTCCGCCACTTGCGGGCATGACATAGATCTGGCTGGTGCCTGACCGGTCGGATTCGAATGTGATGAACCGCCCGTCCGGCGAAAAGCTGGGCGCGGTGGCAATGGATGGCGAATTGGTCAACTGCGTTTGCTGGCCGTTTCGCAGGTCCATCCGGTACAGGTCGGTATTGCCGCCGCGCGCCAGCGAATAGACCAGCGACTGCCCGTCCGGCGCAAACCGCGGCGAGAAGGTCATGGCCCCGGGCTGGTCACCGACCATCTGGCGTTGCCGGTTTGACAGGTTCAGAAGTGTGATCCGCGGACTGCCCGATTCGTAGCTTGTGTAAACCACCCTGTCGCCAGTGGGGGACATGCGCGGCGCAATCACAAGGGACCGCCCGTCAGACAGGAACTCGACGTTTTCGCCGTCCTGATCCATGATCGCCAGACGCTTGGTCCGGTTGTCGCGCGCGCCTGATTCGGACACGAACACCACGCGGCTGTCGAAATAGCCATCCTCGCCGGTGATGCGGCTGTAGACGGCATCGGACACTTTATGTCCCATCCGGCGCCAGTCATCGGCTGTGCCTGCGAATTGCAGCCCCTGACCCAGTTGCTGGCCGGATACCACGTCATAGACACGGAATTTCACATTCATCCGGTTGCCAGAGACGGACACAGCGCCGGTAATCAGCGCCTGCACATTGACCGCGCGCCAGTCCGGGAAGCTGATGCCCGCGTCAAAGCTGCTGATCCGCGCGATATGGGCCTGTTGTGGCACCTCCCGGAACAGCCCCGTGCCGGTCAGGTTGGCGACCACCACGCGCGCCAATGCATCCGTATAGCGCGCGCCGCCGCTATCTTCGGCCACGAAGGCGGGCACGGCAATCGGCATCGGGTCAATGACGCCTTCGGTGATCTGAAGTCGCAAGGGCTGGGCTTGCGCAGGGGACGGGGCCGCGAACATTGTCATGCATGTCAGGGCAAGCAGGGGCAGAATCTGGAAAATCCGTGTCATCTGAGTCTCATGCCTTCAGGGTTGAATGTAATCTCTATATCACGCCACGCGTCATATTGCTCGGGGGGAAGGCCATAACCATCGCCTGCACAGCGGATGATTGCGCGCCGCGCCACTTCAAACGCTTGATTTATCGCCGCTTCCGACCCGCCGGATGCGCCCACAACGCGGATTGTGCCCTGTTCGGGCATGGCCGACGGGGTCATGGAAAAGCCCACCGTGACAGTGACCTGCAACGCTTCGGTCGACAGCGACACGATATTCCAGCATTGCTGGATTGCCAGCCGCAGCGCATCGGCCTGACTGGCGGACAGCCCTGTGCTGACGGGACCGGGGGCCGCGCTTTCGGCCAATGCTGCGGCCAGCGCATCATTGATCGCATCGGCTGGCGGCGCGGCCGGTTCGGGGTCCGGTGTCGGCGTGGGCGCAGGTGGTGTGGGGTCAGGCGCTGCCGCTGTCTGGGCGGGTTCAGGTTCGGGTTCGGGCGCAGGGGCCGGACGGTCCGGACGCGGGCGCGGGCGCTGGCTGATATTGGGCGCCGCAGCGGCGCGTTCGGTTGAACTGTCGTCGGTTTCGGTCGCTTCGGTCACGATTTCGGTCGTGGCTTCGGGCGGCGCAGTCTCGGGTTGCTCTTCCAGCGGCGCAGATTGCTCGTCACCCGGATCGGGTGTTGTCGCCGGTTGCGCGGCCAGATCGGTCTGGGCGTCTTCGGGCGGGGCTTCGGTCGGCACAGGGGCCACGCGGTCCACAGGGCGCGGGCGCGGGCGCTGGCTGGCCCCCGGTGTGGTTTGCGGTGAGAATATCACGCCGGTCGACGGGGCGGCAGGTTCCGGTTCCGGCTGGGGTTGCGGCGCGGGGTCCGGCGTTGGCACAGGCGGTGGCGGTGCGGGTTCCGGTTCAGGTTCCGGCGCGGGCGCAAGTGGGGGGGGCGGTGTAATGGCTGGCGCGGGTTCCGGATCCGGTTGGGGTTCGGCTGCAGGCGCAGGCGGGGGCGGCGCGCTGGCAGGCGCGGACAGGGCGGCGAATTCTTCCGAGGAGATCAGCGCAACATCGGTCACAGGAATGCTGGGCGCACGGTCGGGTGCCTGAAACAGATCAAACAGCATAACCCATGCGATCAACGCAATATGCGCCACGCCCGAGACTTTCTGCCCCGTGTCCAACCGTGATATGATGTCTGTTGCGACTGCCATGTGCCTGACCGGCTCTCTCACATCAGTTTGGCTGCCCGTCGAAGCGCGGGCCGCCCTGTTCTGTCACCAGACCAATATTGTTGAACCCCCCCGAATTCAGCGCGCCCATGACCTGAACAACCCGTTCATAGGGAATGGCCCCGTCGGCGCGCAGATAGACGCGGTTGTCACGCCGTTCGGCGGCAATCGCGCGCAGTTGCGGGATCAGGTCATTCAGGCTGACTTCGGACGACATGATCATCACCGACCCGTCATTGCCCAGCGTCACGGAAAGCGGTTCTTCCTGTTCGGCAGGCAAGGCCCCGGCCGATGTGCGCGGCAATTCCACCGGCACGCCAACGGTCAGCATGGGCGCTGCAACCATGAAGATGATCAGCAACACCAGCATGACATCAACAAAGGGTGTGACGTTGATTTCGGACATGCGCGCGGCCCCGCCGCGGCGTCTGCGCCGTCCCGTTCCGCCGCCTTTTTTCAGAAACTGCGCGCCCATGGATCAGGCTGCGTCCAGTTGGCGCGACAGGATGGTGTTGAATTCATCCGCGAAGGCTTCGTACCCCGAAATGATCTCGTCTGAATCATCGGTCAGCTTGTTATAGAAGATCGTCGCGGGAATGGCGGCCAGAAGGCCCAGGCCCGTGGCCAGCAGCGCTTCGGCAATGCCGGGGGCAACAACGGCCAGATTGGTGGATTGCGCCAGCGCGATTTCTTCGAAGGCGTGCTTGATCCCCCAGACCGTGCCAAACAACCCGATAAAGGGCGATGCGGACCCGACCGAGGCCAGAAAGGTCAGCCCCTTGGTCAGTTCGCGCGATTCCTTGCTGATGGCCACATCCATGGAACGGTCAATCCGCGCCACAGCACCGGGAATAAGTGCCCCGTCGGCGCGGTGCGAACGGCGCCATTCGGTCATGCCGGATGCAAACACGCGCTGCGGCGACGTGGCGGGTGCAGGGCCGATCTGGTCATACAATTCGTCCAGCGGTTCGCCTGACCAGAATGCGGCCTCGAACTCCTCGGCCTCGGCGCGGGCACGCCGGTAGCGGATATGCTTTTGCACGATGATGCCCCATGACCAGAAAGAGGCAAGGATCAGGCTGATCATCACCAATTGCACGGTCAGGGTGGCGCGGGCGAATAGCGCAACCAGCGAGAAATCGATCTCTTGCGTCACGCTTAGAGTTTGTGGGTCCATGCTCTGCTCACTCAAAATGCGCCGCTTCTCGGGCGGCTTGCTTTGACGCAAAGCATACAGGAATAAAAGCGCCTTACCAACACAAGCGCGTTATACCTTGGGTTTAATTTGTAATATTTTCGCGCAAAGCGGCAAGCAACCGCGCAGGAAGCGGCTGCGGGCGGCCTGTGTCCGCCAGACACACCAGCGTGGCCTGCGCTTCAAACAGCACTGTCGCCTTGCGCAGCACGCATTGGCGCAATTCCAGCCGCGCGCCGGAATGGGACAGATAGTCGGTCGTGACATCCAGCATATCATCGAAACGCGCAGGGGCGCGGTAATCTGCAACCACACGGCGCACGGCAAAGACGCCGCCGCCATCTGCCTTCAGTTGCGCCTGATCAATGCCCAGATCCCGCACCCATTCTGACCGCGCGCGTTCGATGAATTTCAGGTAATTCGCGTAATAGACAATGCCCGCAAGGTCAGTGTCTTCATAATAGACGCGAAGGCGGAATGAATGCGGCATGCTCCGGTCCGTGCCCGTCAGCCTGCTGTCCAGTCGCGGGGGGCACGCAAGAACCCCTCGACCGCATCAAGGGTTTCGGTGTCGAAATCGCCGCCGCGCCGCGCTTCGGCCAGAACGTCCCACCATGTGCACAGGTAATGCAGCTTGACGCCATGCTCGGCCAGCCGCGGTTCGGTTTCGGGGAATATGCCGTAATAGAAGATCACCGCCGTATGCCCGCATTCCGCGCCAGTGTCGCGGATGGCGTCCACGAAACTGAGCTTTGACCCGCCATCGGTTGTCAGGTCTTCGACCAGCAGCACGCGCTGGCCTTCGGACATGGCGCCCTCAATGCGGGCATTGCGCCCGTAGCCCTTGGGCTTCTTGCGCACATAGGTCATGGGCAGGGCCATACGTTCGGCCACAAGCGCTGCGAAGGGAATGCCCGCTGTCTCGCCGCCCGCGATATTGTCAAACGCTTCAAACCCTGCATCCTCCAGCACGCGGCAGGTCAAAAAATCCATCAAGGTGCTGCGAATGCGCGCAAAGCTGATCAGCTTGCGGCAGTCGATATAGGTGGGTGCCTGCAACCCGCTGGCGAAGGTGAACGGCTCGCGCGCGTTGAAATGCACGGCCTTGATGTCCAGCAACATGCGTGCGGTCAGGCGGGCAACAGTCTGGCGGTCGGGATAGGTGGCGGGGATCATGGCTGTCCTCTCAGGCGTCTGGCCCGTGGCGCGGGGGTGGAAATGAGTATTTTTGGCAAGATGAAACCGTGTGCGTTACTGCGGCGCGTCCTGTGCCACCTGCCAATAAAGCGGGAAGCCCGGATCAAAGACCGTGACAGGGCCGCTGCCGGTGTCGATTCTGGCGGGATAGGGGACTGGGGTGTCGCTGCGTTCCAGCGTCAATGTGTCGTCATTTACGGGCAGGCGGTAGAAGGCCGGACCATTGCGCGAGGCAAACCCTTCCAGCTTGTCCAGCGCGCCCGCATCTTCAAACACATGCGCCAGAATGGACATTGTGTTCGTCGCGGTGAAACACCCCGCGCAGCCGCAGGCGGATTCCTTGGCGTCATCGGTATGCGGCGCGCTGTCGGTGCCAAGGAAAAACCGTGCATCACCGGATGTTGCGGCCCCCACCAGTGCCACACGGTGGCTTTCGCGTTTGGCGACAGGCAGGCAATAGTAATGCGGCTTGATCCCGCCCACCAGAATATGGTTGCGGTTGATGACCAGATGATGGGTCGTGATCGTCGCGCCCAGATTTTCCGACTGGCTTTGGACATAGGCGACTGCATCGGCGGTGGTGATATGTTCCATCACAACGCGCAGTTCCGGCGTTGCGCGGCGGATCGGGTCCAGCACGCGGTCGATGAACACGGCTTCGCGGTCGAAAATGTCGATGGCGGGGTCTGTCACCTCGCCATGGGTCAGCAGGGGAATTCCGGCCTGCGCCATTGCGTCCAGCACAGGACGCACGCGGTCGAAATTCTGCACGCCGGATGCCGAATTCGTGGTGGCCCCTGCCGGATACAGCTTGACCGCCGTAATGATGCCTGCGGCATGGGCGGCGACCACATCATCGGGATCGGTGTCTTCGGTCAGATACAGCGTCATCAGGGGCGTGAAGCCGCTGCCGGTCACGGCATTGATGCGCGTCCGGTAGGCGTCAGCCTGTGCGCCCGTGACCACCGGCGGCACCAGATTGGGCATGATAATGGCGCGCGCGAAATGGCGGGCGGTTTCGGGGGCCACGGCCTGCAACATCGCGCCATCGCGCAAATGCAGGTGCCAGTCATCAGGGCGGGGTATGGTCAGGGTCTTTTGCATGCATGTTCCCTAGCCAAATCCCGCAAGCAGTTCCAGTCCGAATGCACAGGCCGGTGCGGGATTGTGCAGCGCGGCGTCCCTGACCTGCTGCCGTTTATGGCGAAAGCCGCTTTTCGGCCTTGCGCAGGCATTTGCGCAATTTGCGGCTGTCGGATTGTGCCAGCGCAAAGCGTGCGGCCGCCAGCGTCAGCGCGGGATGGCGGCCCAGTTTGGCGCAGCGTCTGGTCAGGCGTTCCAGATAGCTGGCGTCAGTGCGCCTTGCGCGCATCAGCGTGTAAAACAGCTCATGCGTAATTTTGCCCTGCGCTGCTGCGTCGATCATGGGGGCAAGCACGCCCAGACGCGCAAGCGCGGCACCAGTGTCCTTGCCCAGATCGGGTGTGCGCAGCAGCGTGACGAACGGGCGGCGGAACAGGGTCGCGTGCATCAGGTCCAGTTTGCGCGCAGGGTCATGGACAATAAACGCGCCCCGCCCCCCGTCCAGCATGGCGGGCGCAAACCCGAACCTGCTGCGGAAATCCAGCCGCCGTGCCGCCATGAACCGGCGGTCCCAGCCCGCGATTTCGGGGTCAAGCGTGGCCTGCGGGGCAATGGCCAGCACTGTGGCACCGGGCGCCGCCAGACTGAAGGCGCAGGCGGCGTATCCGCACATGCCTTCGCCGTAAAACAGCACGCGGCGGAACCCGTCGAAAAAGCCCGCGTCGATCTGGGCGTCGAAATAGTCGGAAATTTCGGGGTCACGGAACCAGCGCGACTGTCTGGCCATGATGGTCAGGCTGGACCAGCCGCGCCTTTGTGCATGCGTGAACCCCAAGGGGCGGTGGTCAGCTTCGCGTGTGCGGATGGTGGCAATATTTTCAAATGTGACCAGCAGCGTGTCGTTGCCGTCACTGTAAAGTGCGGCATGGTGTTTCCCAAGGGCGGTAAACCCGCCCGCCAGCGGGTCCAGTTCGTCGCCGATTTCATCAAGGCGGGCCAGCCACTCGGCCTCGTTGGGGGCGCGTGTCAGGTCGATATCCTGTGCGATACAGGGCTGCGGTGCAGGGCCTGACGCGGGGCTGTCAAGAAGTTGAAGATCGTCCTGATCCCTTTTGGACATCGTGCCTATCCCGCAAATTAAGTGTCTGTCGCGCTGCCCCTACGATAGGCGAAACGCCGGACCTGCAAAAGCCCTGACACCTGATTTCCACAACGCCAATGCAGACCAAAGGCAGTATATTGCCATTTCGGGGAACAATCCGGTTGGCTGGCGCGCATTGCGCCAGTGCCGGAAACAGCATTCAGTGTGAGTGAGGGGATATTTTTCCCCATGAACCGGATTGCAGCTTCGGCTTTCCGCCAATAGGGTGTGCGCGTGTTGGTTGGAAGCCCGCGTCTTTGTCTTTCTGTGGTCGGTCGTCACACAAGGTCGTGCCGGATTTGGGTGAGTTTCTGTTGTATGCTTTTATGAAATACGGCTTGCTGCACCGGCTGGCAGGAACAATAGCATTGTTCCGGCAGTCGTGTCGGAGGTCGCACCGGGCTGCATGATGACCAGGGATCGTGCAGAACAAACAGAAACGGGAGGTTGGATGAGGCAACAAGATATGCCTTGGCGCGTCTTGCGCCATGTGATCGGACAGTATTTGTTTGTCGTGTTGGTTGCGGGGTGGACCGGATTAGGGGCTGTTGCATCTGCGCAGAATGTGCCGGGCAGCGATGACCCGGAATTTCTGAGCGCATTTGAAGACTGGCTGGCCGATGACGAAAAACAGGCCGTGCCGGAGCTTGCGCAACTGGCGCATAATGAAAATACTGCCGCGCGCATTCTGTTGGGCGTGATCGACAAGACATCTGCCCTTCAGGGGCCTTGGGTGACCGCCTTGTCCCGCGAGGACCGTATTTCTGCCCTGCGCGCGCAGGGCGGGTTGTCGGGGCGCAACTGGATGACGATTGCCGCGCCAGACAGCGCCTATGCGCAATTATGGAACAGATTGTGGCGTCTGGACGGCGGTCTGGATATTGCACAGGATTTCGCGGCCATGGGCGACACGCGCGCGGTCCGCGAAACCTTGTTGACCCTTGCCAGCCGTCAACAAAGCGGCTTTCCGCGCGACGTGATTGCGTATGACTGGTATCCAGCGACATTGTCGTATCTGGTGGCGGACTGGCCCGCATCATCTGGCGAAGGGCAGGGGAATGATCGCGGTGATCCGCAGCAATATATGCGAGGAATGCATATCGAGGATGCGGATCTGCAACGCTGGCTGGAGCGGTCCGATCTTGCCGCGCCGCTGCGGCAGGTTTGTGATGCGCAATGCGGTGCGAATGTGTCGGATTGCGCGTTTGCATTATACAAGGGGCTGGGCAGTTATCCGGCGCTGGCGATGCTGGGTAGTCCGGTTTCCGTGTTGATTTCGTCCGAGGGGTTCTACAACTCCCCGCGGGGCCGTGCCAGTCTGGCGCGCCGTATCATGCTGACCCGTTCGGCGCGTATGCGCGAAACGGATCTTGCGCGCCTGAGCGAGGTAAGCGCCTGTGCTGCGGACTGGTTGCGCGGCGAATATGGCCGGTATGCGTATTCGTTGCCGACTGTGCCCTTGTCGACCCAGTAAACGCATGGTGTCAATGCAGATGTGCGCGGTGTGATGAAACGCTAGGTCTGTTGGCGGGCGGCTGCAAGGGCGCGGGCAAGGGCGCAGAACCCTTCAAGGCCAATTTCTTCGGCGCGGGCGGTGGGCGCAATGCCCACCTGTTGCAGCAAATCCTCGATCTGCGGGTGCAGCCCGCGCAGGGCCGCGCGCAGCATTTTGCGGCGCTGGTTGAACGCGGCGGCAACCACCGTTTCCAGCACGCGCGCATCTGCGGGGAAACGCGGTTCCGCCAGCCGCGTGATATGCACCACGGCGGAACTGACCTTGGGCGGGGGGGTGAACGCTTCGGGTGGCAGATGCAGCACCACGCGGGCATCAGCGCGCCATTGCACCATCAGCGCCAGCCGCCCATAGGCCTTGGACCCGGGGCGCGCGACAATGCGCTCGGCCACTTCGCGCTGGAACATCAGCGTCAGACTGTCCCAGAAGGGTGGCCATTGTGCAGGTGTCATCCAGCGGATCAGCAATTCGGTGCCCACATTATAGGGCAGGTTGGCCACCACCTTGACCGGCGGGGACAGGTGGGCCAGCGGGTCCACCGCCAGCGCATCCCCTTCGATGACCTGCAACCGGTCCGGATAGGCATCCGCGATTTCCGCCAGCGCGGGCAGGCAGCGGGGGTCTTTCTCAATGGCCAGAACCTTGCGCGCCCCTTCGGCCAGTAGCCCGCGCGTCAACCCGCCTGGACCGGGGCCAACCTCCAGAATATCTGCGCCGTGCAGATCGCCTGCCGCACGCGCGATCCGCGCAGTCAGGTTCAGGTCCAGCAGGAAGTTCTGGCCAAAGCTTTTCTTGGCGCGCAAATCATGGGTGCGGATCACATCGCGCAACGGGGGCAGGGCGTCGATCATGCCGCGCGCCTTTCGGCCATGCGGCGCGCCATGCGCAGCGCCGCAATCAGCGATGTGGGGTCGGCCTTGTTCTGGCCGGCAATATCATAGGCGGTGCCATGTTCGGGCGATGTGCGGATGAAAGGCAGGCCCAATGTCACATTCACGCCGCCCGCGAAATCAATCGTCTTGATGGGGATCAGCGCCTGATCGTGATACATGGCAATTGCCGCATCATAGGTCGCGCGCGCGCCGGCGTGGAACATCGTGTCGGCCGAAAGCGGGCCGGACAGCGCCATCCCTTCCTTGCGCAGCCGGTCCAGAACAGGGGTAATCACGGTCATCTCCTCCGCGCCCATGGTGCCGCTTTCGCCCGCATGGGGGTTCAGTCCGGCAACCGCCAGACGCGGCGCGTGCAAACCGAAATCACGCATGAGGGCAGCATGTGTCACGCGTATGCAGCGTTCCAGCAGGTCTTGCGTCAGCGTGGCGGGAACGTCTGTCAGCGGAATATGGATGGTGACGGGAACCACCCGCAGCGCATCGCAGGCCAGCATCATGACCACATCCGCACCGCCCGCCAGATCGGCCAGAAATTCTGTATGGCCGGGAAAGGCAAACCCAGCGCCGGTTTTCAGCGCGGCCTTGTTGATGGGGCAGGTGACAAGCCCGCTGGCCGCGCCCGATTGCACCAGCGCCACGCCGCGGCGGATGGCATCAATCACGCCTTGCGCATTGGCGGGATCGGGCTGGCCGGGGCTGGCATCCGCCGCGAAATCAACCTGCAGGACCGGAAACCTGTCGCCTGTTATCTGGCGGGGCAGGGACACAAGTTCAAATTCGGTGCCTTCGGGCAAATGTCGCGGATCGCCCAGCCATATGAACGGACAGCTTGCCCCTGTGGCGTGCCATGCCTTGACGGCAATCTCGGGACCCACGCCGGACGGGTCGCCGCAACTCATGACCAGTGGTGCCAACGCCATATGGGTGCCTGCTCTTTGCTATTGCCTGCCTTCCCTATCCCCTAGCGGGGTTCAAGGGCAAGGCCAACACGCGTAAGCGCCGCTTAACGGCCCTTCCATATCCAGCCGCCGCCCATGACGCGGCTGCCTTCGGGGGCGTAGAATACACAAGCCTGACCGGGGCTGACGCCTTCTTCGGGGGTTAGCAGTTCCACCTCTGCCTCGGTGTCCGAGATTGGCCGCAATATCGCGGGTGCCGGCGGGCGGGTGGAACGCAGCTTGACCGACATTTCCCATTCTGCCTGCGCCGTGAAGGGCTTGTCGCCCAACCAGTTGATTTCGCGCACGGGCACGGTTCTTGTGGCCAGCGCCGCTTTTGGCCCCACAATTACCCGCCGCGCATCGGGGTCCAGCTTGACCACATACAGCGGATCTGCCAGCCCGCCGATACCCAGCCCGCGCCGCTGCCCGATGGTATAGTGGATAACGCCATCATGCTGGCCCAGAACATGGCCTTGCATGTCCACAATCTCGCCGGGGTCGGCCGCACCGGGGCGCAGTTTTTCAATAACCGCGGCATAATTCCCGTCGGGAACAAAACAAATGTCCTGACTGTCGGGCTTGTCGGCCACGTCAAGCCCGTGCCGGACGGCAAGGGCGCGGGTTTCGGCCTTGGTGCGCAGATGCCCCAGGGGAAAACGCAAATATTCCAGCTGTTCACGCGTTGTCGAAAACAAAAAATAGCTCTGGTCGCGCACAGGGTCGGCGGCGCGGTGCAGTTCCGGCCCGTGATCGCCTGCGAAACGCTGGATATAATGCCCCGTTGCCATGCAGTCGGCCCCCAGATCGCGGGCCGTTTCCAGCAGGTCGCGGAACTTCACCCGCTCATTACAACGGATGCAGGGCACAGGTGTCGCCCCCGCCAGATAGGCATCGGCAAATTCGTCAATGACTGAATCGCGGAACTTGGATTCATAATCCAGAACGTAATGCGGGAACCCCATCGATTCGGCCACGCGCCGCGCGTCATGAATATCCCGCCCCGCGCAACACGCCCCCTTCTTCGCAAGGGCTGCGCCATGGTCATATAATTGCAAGGTTACGCCGACAACGTCATACCCTTCAGCCGCCAGTTCCGCCGCGACGACCGAACTGTCGACCCCGCCCGACATGGCAACGACGACCCGCGTTTGCGCAGGCGGTTTGGAAAAGCCCAATGAATTCAAGGGCGGGTCAAAGGGCATTGAAAGAACTCCGGCAAGGTTGCGCGCAAAATATAGGAAAATGCTACGTATTCTCAAGGGGGCATCCGCAGTTTCGTCAACCTGCCATTAAGTCTGACGCGCGATTATCTGGCGGAAACGAAGCTGAGAAGGGGCCGAAATGTATATCAAGAAGGTCGAGGGGCCGCGCGCGGTGACCCTGCCGGACGGGCGCGTGCTGACATTGGCCGACCTGCCCCCCGCAAACACGCGTCGATGGGTTGCCAGTCGAAAAGCGCTTGTCGTGATGGCAGTTCAATACGGGTTGCTGAACCGCAAAGCGGCGCAGGAACGCTATGACCTGAGCGATGAAGAATTCACGCTGTGGGAAACGGCCGTATCCCAGCACGGGATAGACGCGTTGAAGGTGACAAGCCTGCAAAAATATCGACAACCATAGGTTGTTGGTATAGGTTTTCAGTATTGGTAACAGAGAATTAACGAATTTCATTGAAGGTGGTGAAAGCAGCGACAAAGGAGAACCTCATGCGCGTTTTGCTCGTTGAAGACGATCCAACCACATCCAGAAGTATTGAATTAATGCTAACCCATTCAAATTTCAATGTATATTGCACTGACATGGGCGAAGAAGCGATCGAACTCAGCAAGATTTACGATTACGATCTGATTTTGCTGGATCTGAACCTGCCCGATCTTGGGGGGCTGGATGTTTTGCGCCAGATCCGTCTGTCGCGGGTTGACACGCCGATCCTTATCCTGACGGGCGAAACAGATACGGATACCAAACTGCGCGGCTTCGGCGGCGGGGCCGATGACTACCTGACCAAGCCGTTCCACCGCGAAGAACTTGTCGCGCGCATTCATGCGATTGTGCGCCGCAGTCAGGGACATGCGCAATCGGTTATTCATACGGGCAAGGTTTCGGTGAATCTGGATGCCAAAACGGTCGAGGTTGGCAACAAGATTGTCCATCTTACCGGCAAGGAATACCAGATGATCGAGCTGTTAAGCCTGCGCAAGGGCACAACGCTTACCAAGGAAATGTTCCTCAATCATCTATATGGCGGTATGGATGAACCTGAATTGAAAATAATCGACGTCTTTATCTGTAAATTGCGCAAAAAACTCGCAGAGGCGACGGATGGCGAAAATTATATCGAAACTGTCTGGGGCAGGGGCTATGTCCTGCGCGATCCGGCCGTAGGTGCCGCGCCTGCGCCGGTCCGTGTTCTAAGCGCCTAGCGTCCGGCTTGTCTGCGTCTTCGGGCTGGACCTGAGTGTCTGCGCCGCCTATCAATCGCCTTGGAACCGTGATGGCCAAAGCGCAAAGGAAAAGGCAGTGTCGGACACTTCAGACATGGGCGAATTGCGGGGTGTTCCCGTGGCCGATCTGACTCAGGAACAGGCGCGTCAGGAACTGGCCCGATTGGCGAAACTTCTGAACCGCGCGAACATTGCGTATCATCGTGATGACACGCCCGTCATGTCGGACGCGGAGTTTGACGCGCTACGCTTGCGAAACACGCAGATCGAAGCCGCATTTCCGACGCTGGTGCGGCCCGACAGTCCGGCCTCCGGTATTGGTGCGGAACCGGCTGTGGGATTCGGCAAAATACAACATGCAAAACGCATGCTGTCGCTGTCCAATGCCTTCTCGAGGGAGGATGTCGAGGATTTTGTATCAGGTATCCGCCGCTTTCTTGGCTTGCCTGCAGACGCTTCGCTTGAATTCACGGCGGAACCCAAGATCGACGGTTTGTCATTGTCCCTGCGCTATGAACAGGGCGCGCTTGTCTATGCCGCCACACGCGGTGACGGCACCACCGGCGAGGATGTGACCGCGAACGCGCGCACAATCGGCGATATTCCGGTTCAACTGACGGGGGCACCGGATATACTGGAAATCCGCGGCGAAGTGTATATGGCGCATGATGAATTTGCCGCGCTGAATGCCCGCCAGCAGGAAACAGGCGGCAAGGTTTTTGCCAATCCGCGCAATGCTGCCGCAGGGTCCTTGCGCCAGCTTGATGCCGCCATAACACGCGCCCGCCCGTTGCGTTTTTTCGCCTATTCATGGGGCGAGGTGTCCGAGCGTCTGGCACCAACCCAGTCCGCTGCAATCGCGCGTCTGGCACAACTGGGGTTCAGCACCAACCCGCAAACCCGTTTGTGCCATTCGGTTCAGGACATGCTGGACGTTTATGCGGCGATCGAGGCACAGCGCGCGCGTTTGGGGTATGATATTGACGGGATTGTCTACAAGCTGAACGATCTGGCCTTGCAGGACCGGATGGGATTGCGTTCGACGACACCGCGCTGGGCAATTGCGCATAAATTCCCCGCAGAACGGGCCTGGACACAGCTGGAAGCGATTGAAATTCAGGTCGGGCGCACGGGCGCCCTGTCCCCCGTTGCGCGGCTGGCACCGGTGACTGTCGGGGGCGTTGTCGTGTCGAATGCCACATTGCACAACGAAGACTACATTTCGGGCCGCGATTCGCGCGGCACGGTCATTCGGGACGGCCGCGATATCCGTGTTGGCGACTGGGTGGAAGTGTACCGCGCCGGTGATGTGATCCCCAAGATCCGCGATGTCGATTTGGGCAGGCGGCCGGAAACGGCACGGCCTTTTGACTTTCCGCAGACCTGCCCCGAATGCGGCAGTCCAGCGCTGCGCGAACCCGGTGATTCCGTGCGCCGCTGCACGGGGGGCATGGTCTGCCCCGCACAGGCGGTCGAGCGGTTGAAGCATTTTGTCAGCCGCGCGGCTTTCGACATCGAAGGGCTGGGCGCCAAGCAGGTCGAGAGTTTCTGGCGCGACGGCTGGATCGCGTCACCGAAGGATATTTTCACCCTGAAGGACCGTTTTGGTCCGGGCCAGCCAAGGCAGTTGAAAAACCGTGAAGGCTGGGGCGAGAAATCCGCAAGCAACCTGTTTGCCGCAATTGATGAAAAACGATCCATACCCTTGGCGCGGTTCATTTTTGCACTTGGCATCCGGCATGTCGGCGAAGTGACCGCTGCAATGCTTGCCAGCCATTTTGGCACATGGGATGCGCTGCGCACAGCGCTGCAACAGGCGCGCGATCCCGAAAGTGCCGCCCGCAAGGACTTGTTGTCCATTGATGGCGTGGGCGAGGTGTTGGCCGAGTCGTTGATAACAGGCTTCCTTGCCGAGATTTCCGCGATTGACGCCCTTGCCGCGGAACTGACCATTGCCCCCGCGCAGGCCCGCGCAAGTGACAGTGCCATCGCGGGAAAAACCATCGTATTCACGGGAACATTGGAAAAAATGACCCGCGCCGAGGCCAAGGCGCGCGCCGAAACCCTTGGGGCAAAAGTTGCGGGGTCGGTGTCGGCCAAGACCGATATTCTGGTTGCGGGGCCGGGGGCCGGATCGAAGGCGCGAAAAGCTGCGGATCTGGGTGTTGAGGTCGTGGATGAGGACGCATGGCTGGCGATGATTGGCGCGCTTTGACATGGCGGCCCGTCCCGAAATCCTGTTCCCGCTTTTTGCCGCGCTTGACGTTCTGGACGGGATCGGCCCGAAAACAGCCCGCAATTTCGAGGCGCTGAACATTGCGACACCGCGTGATCTGGCGTTTCACCTGCCGCATGCGCTGGTGGACCGCACGCGCCGCGAATCCATTCAGGGCATGGAGTTTCCCGGCATTGCCACTGTCGAGGTGACAGTGCTGGCGCATATGCCACCACGGACCCGTGGCCGCCCGCACAGGATCAGTGTGCGCGATGCGGCGCTTGAATTCCAGCTGGTGTTTTTCCATGCGCGTGGGGAGTATCTGCAAAAGCTGCTTCCGGCGGGACAGAAGCGGGTGGTTTCGGGCAAGCTGGAATTGTTCGACGGCATGGCGCAAATGGTGCATCCGGACCATGTTCTGCACCCTGACGAGGCCGACAGCCTGCCAGCGGCGGAACCCGTTTACGCGCTATGCGCCGGTGTCAGCCAGAAGCTGATGGGCAAGGCGGTTGGCGCGGCGCTGGCGCGGGTGCCGCATTTGCCCGAATGGATTGACCCTGCCCTTGTTGCCCGCGAAGGCTGGCCTGACTGGCACAGCGCAATTCACGCAGCACATGCGCCCGCGACCATAAATGATGTGCACCCCACGGCGCCAGCACGGGTGCGATTGGCCTATGACGAGTTTTTCGCCCACCAGATGACGCTGGCGCTGGCGCGGCAGCGCCAGAGGCGCAAGCCCGGCCGGCCCAGCCGTGGCTATGGCAGGTTGCAAAACCGCGTTCTGGCCGGTCTGGACTATGCGCCCACGGGGGCACAGCGCCGCGCAATTGACGAAATTGCCGCCGACATGGCGGCCCCGCAGCGCATGAACCGCCTGTTGCAGGGCGATGTGGGCGCGGGCAAGACGCTGGTGGCGCTGATGGCGCTGCTGGTCGCGGTCGAGGCGGGCGGGCAGGGCGTGATGATGGCGCCCACCGAAATTCTTGCCCGCCAGCATCTGGAAAGTTTGCAGCCGCTAGCGGATCTTGCGGGCGTGTCGCTTGCGCTTCTGACCGGGCGCGACAAGTCGTCCGAGCGTGCGCGCAAACTGGCGGCGCTGGCCAGTGGGCAGATACAGATTCTGGTTGGCACCCATGCGGTGTTCCAGAAAGGGGTCGAGTTTGCCGACCTTCGCCTTGCCGTTGTCGATGAACAGCACCGGTTTGGCGTGGCGCAGCGTGCGGCCCTTGCCGCCAAGGGGGTGGGGGCTGATGTTCTGGTGATGACTGCAACGCCCATTCCGCGATCATTGGCGCTGGCGCAATATGGCGACATGGATGTGTCTGTGCTGGATGAAAAGCCACCGGGGCGCAAGCCGGTTCAGACCGCGCTTGTCTCCACCGCGCGTATGGATGAGGTGGTCGAGCATCTGCGGCAGGCCATAGATGCGGGGCGTCAGGCCTATTGGGTGTGCCCGCTGGTCGAGGAATCGGAGCTGGTGAACCTGACGGCGGCGCAGTCGCGGTTCGAGCATCTGCGCGCCGCCTTGGGGGAGGGGGTGGTCGGGCTGGTCCATGGCCAGCTTGCGCCGCATGACAAGGATGCGGCGATGCAGGATTTTGTTGCGGGCCGCACCAAATTACTGGTCGCAACAACCGTGATCGAGGTGGGCGTGAATGTGCCCAATGCCACAATCATGGTGATCGAGCGCGCCGAGAGCTTCGGTCTGGCGCAGTTGCATCAGTTGCGCGGGCGCGTTGGTCGCGGAAGCGCCGCATCTACCTGTCTGTTGATATACGAGGCGCCGCTGGGCGAAACGGCGTCGCGCCGCCTGAAACTGTTGCGCGACACGGAAGACGGGTTCCGAATCGCCGAGGAAGACATGGCCATTCGCGGGGCGGGTGATCTTATCGGCACGGCGCAATCGGGGCTGCCACGGTTTCGTGTTGCGGATATGGAAAGACAATCCGCGTTAATGGCTGTGGCGCAAACCGATGTCCGCAAACTGCTGTCGGATGACCCCGACCTGCGCAGTCCGCGCGGGCAGGCAGTAAGAATTGCGCTTTGGCTGATGGAACAGGACAAGGCGGTCAAATACCTTTCTGTCGGCTAGGGCATGTTCCGCGGCAGCGCATTGCCCACCCCCGCCGGCATATCCCAAAAACCGACATCAGATAATCGACGTTCCTTGAACCCATTTTGTTCGCATTTGTTCTTGACGTGTTGCGGAACAAATGCGAACAAATGGTTAACTTATAGGATGGAGGGTGTGATGTTCTACTTTCAATCTAAATTTGACCGTCCCGCATTCTGGCAGGATCTGGCTGGCGGGATCGCGCTTGCAGTGCTGGTTCTTGCCATGCTTCACCTGCCGCTTTTTGCCTGAACTGCCTACGGGTCACTTTGCCAAGGTGTTCGCGCACCGTCCCGTGCCGAATTCCCCCTGACCCCACTTGCGCCGCGATGGAATGCCCATGCGCGGCGTTTTTTTATGCTGTGTGGACCGCGTTTGGCATTTGGGGTGCCTATGCGCCTGTCCCGCACAGTCGATGCACCAAGGCGTTGTTTTTCCCCCAAGATACAAAACTGTGCGAACCGGCGCGCCAGTCCATACATTGGCCTGCAAACTGGCCGGTTTTCAGGCAGTTGATCTGAATTGCGATCCATTAGACATTTACAGGCTTGACCGATTTGCGATTATCGGCGCAAACTTGCCGATAGTGAGGGTCAGAAATGGCTTATCCACTATACCCCCGAACAAACGTGGGGCAGACCGCCGCCAAGGCGGCGACAACAGAGAGGTAAACATGAAGAAATCAGTATTTCTCGGCGCTTTCGCCGCGACGTCACTTGTGGCAGGGCTTGCTCAGGCACAGTCCACGCTGGAAACCGTGCAATCCCGTGGAGAGTTGAACTGCGGCGTTTCCACCGGTCTGGCCGGTTTTTCTGCCCCTGACGGGAATGGCGTCTGGCAAGGGTTCGACGTGGCATTCTGCCGTGCCGTTGCCGCAGCGGTCCTGCAAGACCCGATGGCGGTGAACTTTGTTCCGACAACAGGGCAGACGCGCTTCTCGGCGCTTGCGTCCGGCGAAGTGGACGTCCTTGCACGCAACACCACCTGGACGTTCTCGCGCGATGTCGATCTGAACTTCACCTTCGTCGGGACCAACTACTATGACGGTCAGGGCTTCATGGTGACGCGTGATCTGGGTGTCAGTTCCGCGTTGGAACTGGACGGTGCGACCGTGTGCATCCAGACCGGCACCACGACCGAGTTGAACCTTGCTGACTATTTCCGCGTCAATGGCATGGCCTACGAGCCGGTGCCGATTGAAACCAACGCAGAAGCGCAACAGCAGTATCTGGCGGGTGCCTGCGACGTCTACACCACTGACGTTTCCGGTCTGGCCGCCACGCGCGCATCCTTTGCCAGCCCGTCCGACCATGTGATTCTGCCGGAAGTCATTTCCAAAGAACCGCTTGGCCCGGCAGTGCGTCATGGTGACGACCAGTGGGGCGATATTGTTCAATGGACGCTGTTTGCCCTGATCGCAGCAGAAGAACTGGGCGTCACATCCGCCAATATTGACGAGATGAAGGCCGGAACCGACAATCCGGAAATCAACCGTATGCTTGGCAGCGAAGGCGATCTGGGGTCAATGTTCGGTCTGGACAGCGAATGGGCTGTGCGGGCAATCGCGGCAGCTGGCAACTACGGCGAGATTTTCTCGGCCACGATTGGCGAGCAGACGCCCATCGGTCTGGCGCGTGGTCTGAACGCACAATGGACCCAGGGTGGCCTGCTTTACGCGCCGCCGTTCCGTTAACAGAACTGAAAACGCGCGCCCATGTGGCGCGCGTTTTTTCTGCAACAGTCCGAACTATGATATCAGCATGCTTTGGCTACGCCTAATCGCGCAGCCACTGACAGGAGTGTATTATGTCCACCTCTGATGATTTGCGCGTTGCGGCATCGGCCCCGAAACGGTCCTTCCGTTTCAGCATGCTGCTTTATGATCAGCGCTATCGTTCGATTACAATTCAGGTGTTTTTCCTGTTCATGCTGATGCTGGGTGCGGCGTGGTTGATTGACAATACGGTCAACAACCTGCGCGCATTGGGGCGCGATTTCAGCTTCGCGTTTCTGAATGCACCCGCTGGGTATGATATCAACCAGCGCCCGATTGAATATCACAGCCAGATGACCCATGGCCGTGCAGCGCTGGTGGGCTTCCTGAATACGATCATTCTTGCGGTTATGGCCTGTATTCTGGCGACGGTCCTCGGGGTTATCGCGGGCGTGTTGCGTCTGTCGAATAACTGGATCGTGGGCCGGTTGATGACGGTCTATATCGAGGTGTTCCGCAACATCCCGACGCTTCTGTGGATACTGATCTTCGGCGCGATCATGACCGAAGCCATGCCAGCGCCAAGTGCATTCCGCGGCGATGACCCCGCCGCAAGCATGCTGTTCAATGATGCGGTGGCGATAACAAATCGCGGCGTCTATGTTCCGTCCATCGAGTTCATGCGCGATCTGGGTGATGTGCGGCTGGGACCGGTTGCGCCATCATTGACATGGTTGCTGATTTTCGCAGTCATTATTGCAGGTATTTTTGCCAATAAGCGCCTGATTGATCATGCGACCGCCGTGCAGAATGCCACGGGCATCCGCCCGAAAACATGGTGGAAATCCATTCTGGTTCTGCTTGGCCCTGTTGTCGTCATTTTCATAGGCCTTGGGGCGCATCTGGATTACCCCGAATTGCGCGGGTTCAATTTCGCGGGCGGGACGCATTTGCGGAACTCGCTGATTGCGATGTGGCTGGGGCTTGGCATCTATACTGGCGCGTTTGTGGCCGAAAACGTGCGCGCGGGCATTCTGGCTATTTCCAAAGGGCAGACCGAAGCCGCCTTTGCCCTTGGCCTGCAACCGGGCAAGACCATGCGCCTTGTTATCCTGCCGCAGGCGTTGCGGGTCATCATTCCGCCGCTGATCTCGCAATACCTGAACATCACCAAGAATACCTCGCTTGGTCTGGCCGTGGGCTATATGGACCTGCGGTCCACCTTGGGCGGGATCACGATCAACCAGACCGGACGAGAGCTTGAAGGCATGCTGTTGATGATGCTGATCTATCTGCTGATCAGTCTGACAATATCAGGGGTGATGAATGTCTATAATGCCCGCGTCAAACTGAAGGAGCGGTAGAGATGAGCGATACACACGCACAGACCGTTGCCTATGTTCGTGAAAGTATGCTGCCGGAACAGGCCCCGCCCATTGCCGAAAAAGGCGCAATTAAATGGCTGCGCGAGAATCTGTTTTCCGGTTGGCTGAACACCATACTGACGCTGCTGTCGCTATTGACCATCTGGTATGCCCTGGCCGCTATCGGGCCATGGTTGCTGAACACTGTGTGGAACGCGCAGTCGCTGCGCGAATGCCGCGAGGTTCTGGACGGGGCAAGCGGCGCGTGCTTTGCGGTTATCAAGGATCGCTGGCACCAGTTGCTTTTCGGGTTCTACCCGCCGCAGCATTACTGGCGTCCGGTTCTGTCGCTGGTGTTGCTGTTCGTGGCGCTTGCACCGGTGCTGTTTAGCCAGTTGCCGCGCAAATTGCTGGGCTTTTCGGCGCTGTATCCGTTTGTTGCCTATCATCTGCTGTGGGGCGGGTCGGTCTGGTTGCCGGTTTCGGTTATTCTGGGTTTCGTGCTGGGCTATGTAGCCTTTCGCGTTCTACACCGGTTTGCGCCCCTGATCGCGATTGCCGGCGCAATTCTGGTTCCCGTGCTTTGGTGGATATTGTTCGCCGCTGGCTTCACATCTGCGATGACGTCCATTGCACCGATCGGCCTTGAATTTGTGCGTTCCGACAGGTTTGGCGGGTTCCTGATTTCGCTGGTCATTGGTGTGACAGGGATTTCGTTGTCGCTGCCCATTGGAATTCTGCTTGCGCTTGGGCGGCAGTCGGACATGGTGTTCGTCAAGTCGGTCTGCGTGATGGTGATCGAGTTTATTCGCGGTGTGCCGCTGATCACGCTTCTGTTCACGGCATCCTTGTTGCTGAACTATTTTCTGCCACCGGGCACCACGTTCGACCTGATCTTGCGCGTGATCATCATGGTGACGCTGTTCGCATCTGCCTATATGGCCGAAGTGATCCGTGGCGGGCTTGCCGCATTGCCCAAGGGCCAGTATGAGGCCGCAGACGCACTTGGTCTTGATTACTGGAAGGCGCAGCGGCTGATTATCATGCCGCAAGCGCTGAAAATATCCATCCCCGGCATTGTGAACACGTTTATCGGTCTGTTCAAGGATACCACACTGGTTGTCTTTATCGGCCTTCTGGACCCGATTGGCCTGTCAAATGCGATCCGTGCAGATACCGACTGGAACGGCATCTATTGGGAATTGTTCATCTTTATCGGGGCGTTGTTCTTCATCTTCTGTTTCGGCATGTCGCGCTATTCCATGTATCTGGAGCGCAAGCTGAAAACGGACCATAAGTAAGGGGGTCGCATCATGGCCGAAACGACACTTGAAATACCCGTTGATCGGGAAATCGACGCCAGCAAGATGCAGGTTTCTGACGAAATTGCGATCCAGATCACCGGCATGAACAAATGGTACGGGTCATTCCATGTGCTGCGCGACATCAATATGGTCGTGCATCGGGGCGAGCGGATCGTGGTTTGCGGGCCGTCAGGGTCAGGCAAATCCACCCTGATCCGCTGCATCAACCGTCTGGAAGAACATCAGGCCGGACAGATCATTGTTGATGGGACGGAACTGACAGGGGACCTGAAGAATATCGACAAGGTCCGGTCCGAGGTGGGCATGGTGTTCCAGCATTTCAATCTGTTCCCGCATCTGACAATTCTGGAAAACTGCACCCTTGCCCCGATCTGGGTGCGAAAAGTCCCAAAGAAGGAAGCCGAAGAAATTGCGATGCATTTTCTGGAGAAGGTCAAGATTCCGGAACAGGCGCTGAAATACCCCGGCCAGCTGTCGGGCGGCCAGCAGCAGCGTGTCGCGATTGCGCGGTCCTTGTGCATGCGCCCGCGGATTATGCTGTTTGACGAACCGACATCGGCGCTGGACCCTGAAATGATCAAGGAAGTGCTGGACACCATGATCGCGCTTGCAGAGGAAGGCATGACCATGATTTGCGTCACCCATGAAATGGGATTTGCACAGGCTGTGGCAAATCGCGTGATCTTCATGGATCAGGGGCAGATCGTCGAGCAAAACGAACCGAGAGAGTTTTTCAACAACCCGCAATCAGAACGGACGAAACTGTTTCTTAGCCAGATTCTGGGACATTGACCCGACACAGACTTGCAGGATTGGGGGCCGGTTCGGCCCCCTTTTCATTTGGTCAGGATCAGTTTTCCGGCGCGTGTGATGCGCAGCTGATAGGTTTTTCCGTCCAGCATTATTTGGGCAAGCGTGCCGCCACGCGTCAGGGAATACACGTCATGGACAGGGGGCGTGTGGGTCGGGTGCGGTTCAAAGCGGGTTATCGCATTCATGCGCAGGGCCTTTCAAAACTGTTGGATTCGGCACGTTTGCTGACCTTTGGGCTGGCTGTTGATGTAATAGATGACAAAAACACTCACCATTGTCAAATCCCGATTAATAAAGTCGGAAATATTTTGCACGCACATATGCCTCTGGCTTGCCCTTGCAACTGGTCTGAATTTCAGAACAAGTGCGCAAAGGCGGTATTGCGGCAGCTAGGGGGCGTTGATGGTCACAGTGGCGATAAACGGGTTCGGGCGTATTGGCCGGACTGTCCTGCGTGCGTGGCTGCAAGGGGGGTGGCCGGACGTCCGGATCGTTGCACTTAATGACATCGCCAGTGCGGCAGACTGCGCCTATTTGTTCGAGTATGATTCTGTATTTGGTCCCTTTCAGGGCAGTGTCGAGTTGCGCGACGGGGAAATGTGTGTTGCCGGACACCGGCTGCGGCTGACCCATGCCGCCGATCTGTCGCAGGTTGACCTGCGCGATGTTGACCTGATCATGGAATGCACCGGTCAGGCGAACACCCGTGATATTGCAAGCCGGGGGCTGCGGGCAGGCGCGCGCCGTGTCCTGATTTCCGGCCCATCTGATGCGGCACAGGTGACGGTCGTTCTGGGCGCGAATGAGGGCGCCATCAGGCCCGAGCACGACCTGATTTCCAACGCTTCCTGTACCACCAACGCGCTTGCACCACTTGCAAGGTTGCTGAATGACCGTTGGGGCGTTGAAACCGGCTTCATGACCACCATTCATTGCTATACCGGCAGCCAGCCCACCACCGACGCCCCGCGCGGTGATCCGGCGCGTTCGCGGGCTGCGGCGTTGTCCATGGTGCCAACAACCACCAGCGCGCAGCATTTGGTGGAACATGTCCTGCCTGCACTGAAGGGGCGCTTGCTGGGGGCGGCGGTGCGTGTTCCGACCGCGTCGGTATCGGCGGTGGACCTGTCGGTAACATTGTCGCGCAGTGCAACAGCAGATCAGGTGAATGACGCATTGCGCAGCGCGGGCGGGGTCATCGGTTGGACTGACCGCCCGCTGGTTTCAAGTGACCTGCGCGCCCGATCCGAGAGCATTGTCATGGCCTTGCCCGAAACCCGCGTCACCAATGGCGGTATGCTGCGTGTCTTTGGCTGGTATGACAACGAATGGGGGTTTTCATGCCGGATGCTGGATATGGCACAGCGGATATTCCCGATGTAACATCGATTTTTGTTGCATTTCGGGGTGTGATGCAGCAGATTGTTTGCGCGACGTTACCACTATCGACCACTGTTCTCCGACCTCGGCCACAGTCACTTCGATCTTGCACTGACTGAGCCGGGCTGCCGCATAACGTGGGCAGCGTAACTACTAGGAGACATCACTATGGCCAATGGCACAGTGAAATGGTTCAACGCCACCAAAGGTTATGGTTTCATCCAGCCCGAAGGCGGAGCAAAAGACATTTTTGTTCATATTTCCGCAGTTGAGCGTGCAGGTCTGCGCGGTCTGGAAGATGGTCAGAAAGTGACTTTTGATCTGGAAAAAAGCCGCGACGGTCGTGAATCGGCCTCGAATCTGGCGCTGGCATAAGCCATATCTGCCTGATTTATGGCAGGATAGTCTGGAAAACCGCCCATTTATTGGGCGGTTTTTGTTTTTTGCGGTGAAGTAGACACTGAATACCGTGGCTTTGTGGAAAACACACCCGCAACCCCACATCTTTATACACATGCTACATAACCCGATATGCAGAGCAACTGCAGAAAATTGCGATATGGTGCTTGCCACCGATCTGGACGGAACATTTTTGGGCGGTGCCGCGCCGACACGCAAAATCCTGTATGACTGGCTGCGCGCCCAAGCCCCCAAAACCCGCCTGATTTTCGTAACCGGCCGTGATCCTGATTTCATTTCGGCACTATGCGCGAATGGCGATGTGCCGGCCCCCGAATTTGTTATTGGTGATGTGGGCACCACCATCGGGCGGTTCACAGACGGGCGCGTGCACCCGATCGCTGAACTGGAAGCCCCGATTGCGCAGATCTGGCGCGATCATGGAACCGTTGTGCGGGAAAGGCTGCACGGCATATCCGGCCTGAAGCTGCAAAGCGCGCCGTTTCGCTACCGGCTATCCTACGAATATGACGCGGGGTTTGACCCTGACAGTCTGGCCGTCCTGCAAGGGCTGGATGTGGATGTGCTGGTTTCGCATGGCTGTTTTGTGGATATTCTGCCCAAAGGGATCAGCAAGGGCCCATCGCTGCTGCGGCTGATTGCCCATCTGGGTTTGCCTGCCGAACGGGTCCTTGTGGCAGGGGACACGCTGAATGACCTGTCCATGTTTCAGACGGGGCTGCACGGTGCCGTTGTGGGCGGGGCAGAGGCAGAACTGCTTGCTGCGACAGGCGGGCTGAACCGTGCATTGCATTGCGCCGAAGCGGGGGCCGGCGGAATAATTGAAGCTATCGGCGCATTCAACCTGCACCCAAACCCACCAAAGGTGAGCTTATGAAATCCGATCTTGTCATTGTCTATCATCGTCAGCCTTATGAAGAAGTGATCGAGGGCGGAAAGACTGTATACCGCGAAAATTCCAGCCCGAACGGCATTGTTCCGACCCTGAAGGGGTTTTTCGGGACGGCGCAGCACGGCGCATGGGTCGCATGGAAAGAATGCACTGACACATCAAACCCGGGATTCGAACCCGTCATCGAAATCTCGGACAGTTTCGGGACCTATACTGTCAGCCGTCTGCCCCTGACCAAAGAACAGGTCAGCAGCTTTTATCATGTGACGTCAAAAGAAGCATTCTGGCCCATCCTGCACGGGTTCAAGGAACGCTATAACTATGATCCTGTTGATTGGCCGACATTCCGGTCGGTCAACTGGGCCTTTGCCGAGGCAGCAGCCGAACAGGCCACCGACGATGCGGTGATCTGGATTCACGATTATAATCTGTGGTTGGTGCCCGGATATCTGCGCCAGCTGAAGCCAAATGCCACGATCTGCTTTTTTCATCATACGCCGTTTCCGGGGCCTGATATGTTCAATGTCCTGCCGTGGCGGGCGGAAATTATCGACAGTCTGCTGGCTTGCGACTCGGTCGGTTTTCACATTCCGCGCTATGCGCAGAATTTCGCAGCCGTGGTGCGCAGTCTGAAGGCCGCGCGACTGGTGGACGAAGTGCAGACGCCGCCGCGTATGCTGGCCACTGGGGGGGCATTGAATGACCGGCTGACCCCGCTTGAACTGGACGTGGACGGCAAGCGCACGCGCATTCATACCAACCCTGTCGGCGTGAATTTCGACCATATTCAGACCCTTGCCGCGAAGCCGGAAGTCCAGAACCGCGTGGACGAGATTCGCGCCGAGTTGAACGGGTGCAAGCTGGTCTTGTCCGTGTCGCGCACCGATTACACCAAGGGCAATATCGAACAACTAGAAGCGTTCGAGCGATTGTTGCAGCGCCGTCGTGACCTGCATGGCAAGGTCCGGCTGATGCTGGTATCGGTTGGCGCGAACCGGAACATGACCGCCTATGCCGAGGTGCAGGAGCAGATCGAGGCGCTTACAGGGCGCATTAACGGCACCTATGGCAGTTTTGACTGGCAGCCTGTGTCCCTGATTTCGCGTGCAATTCCGTTGGCGCAGCTTGTGGCGTATTATGCTGCGGCTGATGTGGCATCGATAACACCCTTGGCGGATGGGCTGAACCTTGTAGCGTCCGAATTCTGCGCGGCCCGCAAAGGGCGGGAATTTGCGTCACTGGTGCTGTCGGAATTTGCGGGCTGCGCGGTGTTGCTGGATGGTGCTGTGCCGGTAAACCCCTTTTCTGCGGGGTCAATGGACAGCGGTCTGGAACAGGCCCTTGCCATGACCGAGGAAGAAGCGCGCGCGCGCATGCAAGCCCTGCGCAGTTCCGCGCAATCATGGGATATTGCCGCCTGGACCCAACGCGAGATCGCGCATTTCCAAAGCCTGCGGCTGGAACGGCGGAATGCACCGCCGGTCCTTGATACCCCAAGCGCCGCCTGACACGAGTTTGCGTTAGAGCATGTCGCGTTCATTCGCATTCACGCGATATGCTCTAACCTATTGGCTTTGCATGTTCGAGGCGCTCAAAACCGGTTCCCACTTTTGAGCAACATGCACTAAAAAGTTAATATTTCTGCAAACAGATATGACGGAACATGATATAGCGCATGCGGCCCCATGATCGGGGCGAATGGTTTCTTGCTGCCGGACGTGCCTTTGGAAATGTCGGAAAGTTCGCTGACGCATATGACAGACGCCGCTGCGGCGGCGATCATGGACGCAGATCAGGCGCTGGACGCGCTGCCTGCGCTGCTGGCGCGTCGCTGGCCCACTGCGCCCGCGCTTGAAATGGTGCTGGCAATTTCATCGGCCTGTGATGCCATTGAACGCATGTATCAGGTTCAGGGCGTGTCTGCGGGGCGCGTAGAACAGGCGTGGGGCATTGCTGCGCTTATTGGCGCGCAAGTTTATGCCGCCCAAAGGTTAAACCAGCCCCATGCCACCGCTGCAGATTTATGCGCCTTCTGGTATGCGTCGTCATCCTGAGCAATCCATGCGCCCAACCCATGCGCCAAAGGGCGCATGGATTTATGATGTCGCAGCCGGTCAGGCGGTTTTGTCGGCTTTCGCCTCGTATTCGGCGGCTTCGGCCAGCCATTCGGCGGCATAGTCGACATTCTGCCATTCCTTGAACCATGGCCCGCCACGGGTATGGTGCACCGCTTGCGGGAACCCTTCGGCGGGTTTGTCATACCAACCTTCCAGCCAGTTCCAGCCAGTGGGCAAGGACCCGATTTCATCGTCCTGCGCCCATTGCATCCGGTGCAGATAGGCCCCGCTTTCGCGGTTCACCAGTTCCGGTGTCAGCTGTTTGGTGGAGGGGTGCGCGCAGTTCATCAGCATGAAGGATGACCAGTTCTTGCGCGGATAGGCCGATTGCGGCACGCCGTCCATCTTGGTGGTTTCTTTTGGCGTGTAGTCATGCTGGACGCACAGGACCGCATATTTCGGGTCCATGTATTGCTGCAATTCCGCGACATCGCCAAAGAACAGAAAATCGCAATCAACAAAGATCGCCCAGCCGTCATATCCGGCCAGATGTGGGACAAGGAAACGCGAATAGGTGAATTCGGTGGATGCCAGCGGGTCGATATCGCGGGTATACAGCCCCTGATCCACCAGATCCTGCAATTTGATCGGGATCACCTCGACCGGGATGGTGGCATGCTTTTCAAGCGATTGTTTTGCCACCTGATAGGCAATATCCTCTCTCGAGTCCCAGCCAATATAGACGCGAAGTTTATCCATGGATCATAATCCTTTTACATGTGCGCGCATCAGTTTGTATGTAACAATTTCACCCATGGGGTGAAACCCAAAAACGGCTTGCGCGGGTGGGGGCCGCAGGTCCGGGGTCAGGACGGTGCAGGCAGCATCGCAAGGGTCGCAGACAGTGCCTTGTCCAGTGGCATCATATTCTGGTGCTGAACCCTGTTCGCACCTGCAATAAACGGCGCGCGGAACTTTGGCGATTGGGCGTCGCATACGGCCCGTGCCATCTCTGCGGAATTTGCCACTTCCAATGCGCCCCCTTCGGCATGCAGCCTGTCATAGGCTTCGCGGAAATTGGCGACTGTGGGGCCGTGCAGGATCATGCAGTTCAGGGCCACGGCCTCGAACGGGTTTTTGCCGCCCAGTATTCTGTCGGGCAATGGCAGGGACTGGCCGGTATAGGCAACAGGTGCCAGACGATACCACAGCCCCATCTCGCCAATGCTGTCGGCAATATAGACGGATATGTCAGGGGTTATTGTGTCGCCGCGCGACCGGCGGGCAACATGATCGCGGCCAAAGCGGTCCTGCGCAAGCGCTTCGGTCTTGTCGGCATCGCGCATCTGGCGCGGGGCAATAATCATCAGCATGTCAGTCATACGCTCACAGGCCAAGGCGTGGGCGTCAAATAGCTGGTCTTCTTCAACAGCGCGGGTCGATGCGGCCAGCCAGCGCGGGCGCGTGCCTATGGCGGCCTGAAGTTTTTCGCGTTCTGCCACATCATCAGGCAAGGCGTCCGATGCCGCTTTCAACACGCCTGTGACCTGTAACTTGTCCATCGGGGCACCAAGTTCGCGAAACAGCTCGTATGACCTTGAATCCTGCACATGGATTTCGTCAAACAGGTTCATCAACCAGCCATTGGCCGCGGGGGCGCGTCGCCTGCGGCGATAGCGGCGCGGCGTGACATGCGTGTTCAGCAGGATCATCGGACAGCCCCGTGCTTTGGCTGCCAGAAGAATGCGCGGCCACAGGTCCGCCTCGGCAATGGCGGTGACATCGGGGCGCCAATGGGCCATGAAGCGGCGCACGGCGGCGGGTGTGTCAACGGGCATGTATTGATGGATGACGCCATCGGGCAGCGCGCGTTTGGACAATGCCTGCGCAGAGGCCTGCGTGATTGTCGTTAGCAGGATCGTTGTGTCGGGGCGTTCCGCGCGCAATCGGGCAATCAGTGTCAACAGGGCCACGGATTCGCCCACGCTGACGCCATGCATCCAGATCAGCGGTCCGCGCGGGCGCGGTTGGCTGGCATGACCCCATTTTTCGGCCAGACGCGCGCGATCTTCCTTGCCGCGCCGCGCGCGCGCATGCAGCACCAGCGACCATAGCGGCGGGGACACGCGCGACAGTGCCATATAAAGCGAAATCAGGGCCGGTTTACGCATTTTTGTGTCCAACAATACCATTACGCCGCCTAAGTGACGTATCCGGTAGAATGCTGCAAGCCACGATTGGCGGGTTGCGGCATTCAAGCCGGTGGTCGTGGTGCGAACGGGACGTCAAAACAGAATGGACGGCAACCACAGAACCAGACCGGGGAAGATGAACAGCAGCGCAATCGCCAGAATTTGCAACATCACAAACGGAATCGCGCCCTTGTAGATCATGCCGGTGCTGACGGAATTCGGCGCCACGCCGCGCAGATAGAACAGCGAAAACCCGAATGGTGGTGTCAGGAAGGACGTTTGCAGGTTCACCCCGATCATCACCCCCAGCCAGACCGGATCAACGCCCAGCAGCAACAGGGTCGGGGCGGTGATGGGCAGCACTATGAAGATAATCTCGAATGTGTCCAGAATGAAGCCCAGCACGAACATGATGATCATGACTGTAATCATCGCGCCCATCGCGCCGCCCGGCATGGTGGTCAGGAATTCGCGCACCAGATTGTCGCCGCCCATCTGGCGAAAGACGATTGCAAAGACCGAGGCACCAAACAGAATGACAAAGATCATCGATGTCACGACCGCCGTGCGCCGCGCGACCTCGGCAAAGACCTTGAACGACAACCGCCAGCGCAGCGCCGCCAGCAGCGTGGCCCCCACCGCGCCCACGGATGCGGCCTCGGTCGGGGTGGCAATGCCGCCAAGGATGGACCCCAGAACCGCGCCGATCAGCAACAAGGGCGGAACCAGTGCGAACAGGATTTCCTTCCAAAGACCTGCCTTCTCCTCGGGGGGGACAGGGGTGGCGGGGCAGGATTGCGGGTCGGTGATGGCCTTGAATATGATATAGCTGATATACAGCGCCACCAGCAGCAGACCCGGAATCATGGCACCCGCAAACAGATCGCCCACCGACACTGTCTTGGGGGCAAAGTTTCCAAGGCTCATCTGCACCTGAGAGTTCATGCCCGCGATCATATCGCCCATGAAGATCAGCACAGTCGAGGGCGGGATGATCTGGCCCAATGTGCCCGACGCGCAGATTGACCCGCAGGCCAGTTTGGGGTCATAGCCCGCGCGCATCATGGCGGGCAGCGATATCAGCCCCATGGTGACAACCGTTGCCCCGACCACGCCGGTAGATGCCGCCAGCAGCGCCCCCACAAGAATGACCGAAATGCCCAGACCCCCGCGGATATTGCCAAACAGCCGCCCCATGGTGGACAGCAACTGTTCGGCAATATTGCTGCGTTCCAGCATGACCCCCATGAAAATGAACAACGGCACGGCCACCAGAACCTCGTTGATCATGTAGCCTGTGTAGCGGCCCGCCAGCGCGCGCAGGTTCGACATGTCGAACACGCCGAAATAGAGACCCATATAGGCAAACAGGATGGAGGTGCCCGCCAGCGTGAAGGCCACCGGAAAGCCCAGCAGCAAAAAACCGATCACCCCGAAAAACATCAATCCTGCAAGGATTTCACCGATCAGCACAGGATCCATGTCAGGCTTGCTCCGTATCGTATTGGTAACGGTAATCGTCGGGCACCAGATCCTCGCGCCGCGCGATGATCAGGATGGACCGGAGACCCATTGCGATGCCTTGCAGGCCGATGGTGACCGCAAACACCAGAATAAAACTTTTCAGCACGAACAACCCCTGCATGCCACCAGGGTTCGAGGATGCCTCCAGCAAACCGATGGAGCGCATGACAAATGTATAGCAATAGGACCAGACAACCCACGCGAAGGGCAGCAGGAAAATGCACACGCCCAACAGGTCAAGCCATGCCTTGCGCAGCGTCGAGGCCGGTCTGTAGAAAATATCGACCCGCACATGGTCATTGCGATACAGCGCATAGCCCGCCACAGCGGTGAACATGACCCCGTTCATCCACGGATATAAATCCTGCATCCACAGCCGTGTGGTAGAGAACAGATAGCGTTCGACGACGACCCAGAAACAGACAATGACAATTGCTGTGGCAAGCCACATGAAAACATTGCCAAGCACCCTGTTGATCAGGTTGATCAGGCGCATAAGATACGCAAGCGCTGTCACGTCATCCTCCGTGGGGAAAGGGCGGCAATTTTGGAAAAATGGCCCCGAAACAGATCGGGACCATTTGTCATTTCAACTATCGGCTGACAAGCCCGACCTTAGCCCAGATCGGAAATATCGAAATATTTCTGGCGTGCCAGTGCGAATGTCAGGTCGGTGTTTTCCGAACGCGTCCGCAACAGGTTCAGGTTCTGGACATAGCTTTCTGCGACGCGCTTGCTGAGCGGGTCGGCACTGTCCAGAATCTCCTCCAGCAATTCGCGCGACGCAGCCGCGCCGGATTCCAGAATGCTCTCGGGCCATTCCCGGTGCACAATCACGCCGTGATTGTCGACCATGTCGGCCAGTGCAATCGGGTCGTTGGCATAGAATTCAGACGGCACTTCGTCATATTCCGCCTGACAGGCATCGCGGATGATGGCCTGCAAGTTCGCGGGCAGTTCCTGATACTTGGCTTTGTCGACAACCAGTTCTGTCGCAAGTCCAGGCTCGATGAAGGACGATGTGTAGTAATGCTTGCGCACCTGATGGAAGCCAAGCGCACGGTCATTATAGGGGCCAACGAATTCTGCCGCATCCAGTGCACCGGATTGCAGGGCTGCAAAAATCTCGCCGCCCGCAAGGTTGGTCACGCTTGCGCCCATTTTCTGCCAGACCTGACCGCCCAGACCGGGGGTGCGGAAGCGCATGCCCTGAATGTCGTCAATGCCTGTCAACTCGTTCTGGAACCAGCCACCTGCCTGCGTGCCGGTATCGCCTGACATGAAACCTTGCAGCCCGAACTGGTCATAAACTTCGTCCCAAAGTTCCTGACCGCCCAGAATGCGCATCCATGCCGCCAACTCGCGCGAGGTCATGCCGAAGGGCACGCCGGTAAAGAAGGACAGGCCCACAGATTTGTTCTGCCAGTAATAGGCGGCCCCGTGGCTCATCTCGGCAGAGCCGTCGATCACGGCATCCAGCGATTGCAGTGCGGGCACCATTTCGCCAGCGGCAAACACTTCAACAGTCAGCGCGCCATCGGATGCGGCGGTAATGCGGTCGGCCACACGCTGCGCGCCGGTTCCCAGACCGGGGAAATTGCGCGCCCATGTGGTGACCATGCGCCATGTAATGCGGCCCTGTGCAACCGCAGGCGCGGCCAGCGACGTTGCGGCAGCAGCACTGCCCCCCAGTGCCGAGGTTTTCAAAAAGGAACGACGATCCATGATTTCCTCCCATGGTGTTTTTTTTATCATTCACACGCCAGTTGCGGCGGGTTTTTCCTGTAGACCATAATGCGCGGCCGGATTGAACAATTTTTTTTGATCGGCTGATAAACACTGCGTTTTTTGTCATGCATTCCGGTTTGTCCGGTATTGCCAGCGCTTTCCGTATCAAACCGGCGGCAGGGTGCTGCGATCTGCGCGGGCAGGGTGCCGTGCGGGCCTTATGTTGATCCAGTTTGCCAGCACGATAATCGCAGCGCCCGCAAATACCAGCGGATCAAGGGCTTCTGCATACAGCCAGACCCCCACAAGCGCGATCAGGGGCAGGCGCAGGAATTCCATGGGTGCCACAGTTGACGCGGGCGCAAGGCTAAGGGCGGTCGTCAGGGAATAATGCGCGCTTAATCCGGTTATGCCAATGATGGCCAGCCAGGGCCAGATTGCCGCAGGGGGCCATGTGAACCCGCCAATCTGCGCCAGTGCCAGCCCGAACAGGGTTTGCAACAGCGTCATCCAGAACAGCACGCATAACACCCCGTCATGGCGCATGATGCGTTTTGTCAGCAGCAGGTTCATGGCAAAACCGATTGCCGCCAGTATCGCGGCCAGATGCCCTGAATTCAACGGCTGGACACCGGGTTGCGCGACAATCAATACGCCCACAAACCCCAGACAGGCCACGGTCAGCCGCTTGCGGGTGAACAACTCGCCCAGCACCAGCGGGGCCAGCAGCGCCACCCAGATCGGCATGGTGAATTCCAGCGCCACCAGCTGGGATAACGGAATCACCATCAGCCCGTAAAACCACAGGTTCTGCCCTGCAAAATGGAAAATATTGCGCGTCAGGTGCAATCCGGGGCGGGTCGGGCGGATGACGGGGCCAACCGCAGCAAGGGCGCGGGTGGAAACCACCACCACCACGCAGACAATCGCAAAGCCGATAAGCGACCGCCAGAACATCAGCTCAAAGGAATCCAGCACGGTCTGGATGGCACGGCCAGACACCGCCATTGCGATAAAGGACGCGATGGCGCCGCACATCCAGAATGCGGCCTTGATGGGGTGGTTGGGCGCTTGGGTCACCTGTGCCTCGGGGTTGTTGGCGCGTTGCGCAGGTGTAAGCCACCAAGTGGCAGGGTCAACGCCAAAGATGCGCGCGGCTGGCAAAAACCCCTTGCAACTTGGCCAGCACGCGCAGGGCGGGGGCTTTGGGCAGGGGGCCGGCTTGCAGCCTGTCGACGGCCAGTTCCGGTGGGCAAGGCAGGCCCGTCAGCGGGTCGATATAGCGCGGATAATCAATCAGTGTCGCATGCACGAAGGCCGCCAGTGTGGGGCGCGCGCGCCTGCGGTCGGGTATGTCGCCCAGATCGCGCGTCAGCCCCCAGCCCGCATAGAAGGGGGCGCCTGTTGTGGTGACGGGGATGCCGCGCAACAGCGCCTCGAACCCGAGTGTGGAAGTCATGGTCCAGACTTCCTGCACCTGATCCAGCAACCAGACGGGGTCTGCATTCTCCAGCACCAGATCGGCAAATTGCAGTGCCGTTCGGGCGGGCAGGGCGCCGGGGCGCAGGCCCGCTTCGACATCGGGATGGGGTTTGTATATGATCACGGCGCCAGGATTATGGGCGCGCACCTCGTGCAGCAATGCCAGATTGGTGTCGATCCGCCCTGCGCCAAACCGGATCGAGGCGTCATCCTCGACCTGACCGGGCACAAGAATCCTGTGTCCTTGTGGCAGATCCGGCATTGTGCCTTTCAGGTTATACTTGCTTAATGCGGCCTTGCGGATGGCCGCCGCCAACCTGAGCGCACGATCTTCGCCACCGGCAGGCAGCGGATGCGCCAGCAGGTGTTCCAGCCGCGATGGCGTGCGCGGGTCATAATACAGGCCCATGTCATCGGCAATCAGCGACAGGGGCGGCGTCAGCTCCGCCCCTAACCCGCGCGACCGCAGAAACCCGTCCTCGACGCGGGTGACAGGCCCATCAGGCGCGGGTGCTGCGCCCCAGACCATCACGCGCCGTTCGGTGTTTCCTTTTTGTCTGGCAAAGCGCAGCCTTGTCCAACGGCCGAAAAATTTCTGAAGATGCGGGCGTTTCCAAAGCCGCATGTTCAGCGCGACATATCCGCGATGATCCTCGCGCCATGCGCGGATCAAGGCGTCCATATGGTCGGCCACATCCTCGAACTGGCACAAGCGGTCGCGGCAGGGATCATACCATGTGGGGTAAAGCAGCATCGCGCCTGCAAAAAGTTGTGCGCGCGTCAATCTGCGGCGGCGGCGGGGGTGGGGCGTCTGGTCCTGTGTCAGCCCCCATCCGGCATAGAAGGGCAGGCCGAACACATGGGGCTTGTGGCCCGCGAATATCGCTTCAAACCCAAGTTGTGACGATACTGTATAGACGGCAATCGCGCCGTCCAGCAGTGCCCAGCTTGAAACTGCCTTGTCTAACAATGTGATATTGGGGAATGTGCAGTCTTGCGCGCCGAAATAACCGCGCCGCAACCCGCGCGCGGTTTCAGGATGTGTCTTGATGATGATGCGCGCGCCCGGGTGGTCCAGTTGCGCCTGAAGCAGCATTTCGCGGAACACATGGGCCTGCACTGGCCCCGACAGGCCGCCATGGCGCAGCGCTGCATCATCCTGCACCTGATCCACAACCAAGACATAGCCCGGCGGCGGAATTTCCGCGTCCGGGTCATGGGCTGCGTATTTGCTTAGGCCAAGCGCTTTCATCCGCGCCATGCCAAGGCGCGCGCGTTCAATCAAACTGTGATCATCAAAGGGGTGTGTGGCCAGCAGGGTTTCCAGATCGCTGGGGCGTGACGGGTCGTAATGAACCCCGCTGCGGTCAATCAGCAGGCCAAGCGGCGGCTCCCCCATGCGACCGGGAAAGAGCGAGCGTAAGAAAGCATCCTCGATCCGGATAAGGGATGCGCCGGTGCGTCTGGCCACCCCCTCGCCACGGGTGGCGCGCGGGGCGTGCCCCCAGACGGCCACAGTTCCGGTGCGGTCCGGCCAGCCGAAGCGGACGCGCAGGCCCGCAAGCCCCATGATCCTGCGAATGCGGCGCGCAGTGGGGCGGGGGCCAAGGAAGCCCCCGCTATAGACATGAATGTCTTGCGGCCCAAGGGCACGCATTCCGTCAGTCGCCGGACGCAGCGCTGCGTGCGACCGATGCGGCCGTCAGCGACCCTGTCAACGCCGAGATCTGGCGCGCCCACAGGACGGAGTTAGCTTCGGTGACGAAAATGGTGTCGCCATCGCGGATTTTGAAATCGCGGGCCTCGAACATGCCAGTGGGGGCCGTCAGGTCCAGCACATAGACAAAGCGCTGGTCGGTCACGATGTTCTGATGCCCCAGAATGGCACTGGCCACTTCCGGCACTTCATCGCGGAAGATGAACACGCCTTTGGGGTCTGCACGCAGCGGGTCCAGACCGCCCACCATGGCCAGCGCATCAATGGCCGAGATGGACTGGGTGTCAAACACCATACGGCTTGAAGCGCCCGTCGCCCCCAGAACCGAGAATGCACGCTGGTCTTCCTTGATCAGCACACGGTCACCCCCGCGCAATGCAATATCAAGCGACGGGTTTGAAAAGATATCCTGAAGCCATGCGCTGTCCTGCCGGTTTCCGCGTGTCACCAGAACCTGCGCGGTTTCCAGCGGAACATTGATACCACCCGCCTGCGCCACCATCGCACTCAGGCGGTTTGTGGCGCGTGTGATGGGATAGACGCCCTGCGCGTTGACCCCGCCGGATACGGACACGCTGGCACCGTCGCCCGCCTCTCGGGACACAACGACCTGCGGTTCGGGGGTTTGTTCGTCCAGCGCATTTGTCAGGATACGGCGCAATGCATCCGGTGAATGGCCTGCGGCACGCACACGCCCCGCATAGGGCACAAAAATGAAGCCCGCGTCATCGACCTGCAATTCCTCGATAATGGCGTTATTGGCCGTTTCGGGCGCCAGCAGGCCTTCGGGGACGTTTTCATAGACATTCAGGCGGATTGTATCACCGGGGCGGATTGTGTCGCCGCCCAGCAATGCACCAGACCGCAACCCGTGGCTGAACCCAAGTGCTGCGGGACGGTTTGCGACCTGTGCAACCTGCCGCGATACCGCAATGATATGCGCATCGCCCGACCGCATGACCGATCCGGCAAATATTTCGTTCATGGTGGGGCCATCGCGCGAGACGGCACATGACGATACGACAGCCAAAGCTGTCATCAGGGCCACTGAATGACCCCATTTAAAAGACAAAGCAAACACTGCTCGGGCTCCTTTGAAAAGGACATGCCTCTGGTAATTATTCTACATTCATACAGGCTTGGGACGTTTTCGCCAAGGGCTTTAATGGTTTGGCAGCTACTTCGCCTTGCGCACCTGTTGCCTTGGTGTCGCGTCACCGCGCATAAGCGCGGTGTAGGGATCATCAGGGACAAGCATCAGATCTACCACATGTCGCATCAACTGCCGACGTCCCCGCAAAGAATAGTATCCGCCCGGAACCTGAGAGGTTTCCAGCAAAAAGCGGCGATAATCGCGATAGGCACGCGCATCGGGGCGGGCAGGGTGTGCGAAAAATGCCTCTATGTCCTGATCGGACACGAATTCGGGCTTGTCATAGACTGCGCGGCCAAAGATTTTCAGCGGCATGCCGCGCCACAAAACCTGCTGCGCAGCCGTAGAATTCACTGTCACCGCAGATCGCGCGTGGTTCAGAAGGGCGGCCAGTTTGCCGCCGCGCACAAAATGCACGCGCCCCTTCAGCCCGTGCGCCTGTATCAATGCAGTGATAGAGGCCCAAAGCGGTGCGCGCCCGTCTTCCATAGGGTGGGCCTTGATGACAAGGTGGTGGTGGCGCGGCGCGCCTTTTGCGAAGCCCTCGAACACAAGTTCCAGAAATTCGGTTATGGTGCTGAACGGGCTATGCGCCTGAAAGCTGCTGTCATGTTCCAGTTGCAGCAAGACCAGATGATAGGGAAACCCGCCGTTGCGAATGCGCCATGATGCAATGCGCCGCTGCAATGATGTCAGCGGCATGGCCCAAAGCCGTTTCAGATACAGCGCGAATTCCTGCGCCACCCCAAGCGCGCGGTGGGGCCGGAAATGGCGGTAACGCTGGTTCAGTGCAAGCACGCAGAAATGATACAGCGCCCCATAGAAAATATGATGGCGCATATCCCCCCAATGGGCGGGCGGGTCGGGCAGTTCCAACTCGCTTTTGCGCAGGGCGCGGCGCATGGACCGGATCGACATGTCCATCAGCGCCGAATTCCCGTTGGAGCCGTTGCGTTCATAGGTGATCCAGTAGGGGCGCAAATACCCTTCTTCAAAGACATGGATTGTGACACCGGCGGCTTTTGCAATGTCGATGGCTTGTGCATGGATGGGCCGCACATCGCCATACAGGACGATATCGGTCACCTGATGGCTGGCAAGAATGGCGCGGAACCTGTCGGGCCAGTTTTCAGGCGTATCCGTAAAGGGCAGGTAATGTGCCTTGTCACGCCAGAATGCAGCATCGCCCTGATTGAAGCCAACGCGCCAGACCTGTGCGCCGGTTTGCCGCAGCATTCTGCCCAATCTGTTGAAAAATGGTCCATGTGGTCCCTGTAACAGCAGGAAGCACCGGCCCTCGCCACTTATACGCATGTTACATCGTGCCTGTAGTTGTTTACTTGCTTACCTGGTTACTGAAAACGCCCTGTCTGCGCAGCATTAGACGCCTTGACGCTTGCTGTCAGCAACATAGTAAACAAAAGCGGCATCACTATGGCGGGCTTGCACTCGGGCGTGGTGCGGTCTAGGTCACAAGCTGCGCAAACAAGAGGTAGCAGATCATGTTTACGGGCATCATTACCGATATCGGCATTGTTTCGGATATCGTGCAGGAAGGCGATCTGCGCGCGCGCATTCGCACATCCTATGATACAGACAGCATCGATCTGGGGGCGTCCATTGCCTCGGACGGGGTTTGCCTGACGGTGGTGGCACTGGGGCCGGACTGGTATGAAGTGCAGGTTTCTGCGGAAACAGTGGCCAAAACAAATCTGGGTGCGTGGAAAAACGGCCGACGCGTCAATCTGGAACGTGCGCTGAAGGTGGGCGACGAACTGGGCGGGCATATCGTGTCCGGCCATGTCGATGGGCTGGCGCATGTCGTGGGGCTGGACGCCGATGGCGACAGCACACGTTTGCGCCTGCGCGCGCCCGATCATCTGGCCGGTTTCATTGCCCCCAAAGGATCGGTAACGCTGAACGGCACATCCCTGACAGTGAACGAGGTTGACGGCGCCGAATTCGGGATCAACCTGATACCGCATACCAAACAGGTCACGACCTGGGGGGATGTGGCGCTTGGGGACAGTATCAATCTGGAGGTTGATACCATGGCGCGTTATGTCGCCCGCCTGCGCGACTGGGACAGGATGGACAGGTCGTCCAAGGCGTCCTAGACTGCGCTTATGACAGATGACTGGGTGCAAGACAGTATCTCCGAACGCCGCGCCGCAGAGGCGCTGATTGTCGATGTCGACGGGTTTGAGGGGCCGCTGGATCTGCTGCTGATGCTGTCGCGCACCCAGAAGGTGGACCTGCGGCGCATTTCGGTGTTGCAACTGGCAGAACAATATCTGGTCTTCGTTGAGAAAGCGCGGGAATTGCGCATCGAGCTGGCCGCTGATTATCTGGTCATGGCGGCATGGCTGGCCTATCTGAAATCGCGCCTGCTGCTGCCACCCGACCCGACCGAGGAAGGTCCGTCCGGCGAGGAACTTGCCGCGCATCTGGCATTCCAGCTGGAACGGTTGCAAGCCATGCGCGAAGCGGCGGCACGGTTGATGGGGCGTGACCAGAAAGGGCGCGATTTTTTCGCGCGCGGACAGCCGCAACCGCTGGCTGTGAGCCGAAAGACCGTGTTTGATGCCAGCCTGCTGGACCTGATGCGGGCCTATGCGCGCCTGCGCACCCGCGACGAATTCCGCCCCTATGCGTTTGACCGAACCGACATTTACCCGCTGGAAGCCGCATTGGAACGGTTGTCGCGCATGGTGCCGGGGGCGGCGGACTGGACAAGCCTGCAAGCCTATCTGCCCGAAGGGTGGCGCGGTGCGCCCGCGCGCAAAAGATCGGCCATGGCCTCCACATTCGCGGCGACGCTGGAACTGGCCAAGCAGGGCCAGATCGAATTGCGCCAGTCCGACACCTTTGCCCCCTTGCATCTGCGCAGACGGGCAGGGCATTAAGACCATATCATGAGCCAGCCACCCGCAGACAGCACCGACAAGACCCTGTTCCCCGCGCCGCCCATGCCCGAGCAGGAGCGCATGATCGAGGCGATCCTGTTTGCAAGCACCGAACCCCTGTCGCAGGCCGCGATTGCCGCGCGCCTGCCGCATGGCTGCGATGCGGCCGAAGCGCTGGCGCATCTGCGCACGCGTTATCAGGGGCGGGGCGTGAATCTTGTTCGGGTGGGGGATGGATATACCCTGCGCACCGCGCCCGATCTGGCCTATCTGATGCAGTCCGAACGTGTCGAGATCCGCAAATTGTCGCGCGCGGCAATCGAAACCCTGGCGATCATTGCCTATCACCAGCCCGTCACCCGCGCCGAGATCGAGGAGATCAGGGGTGTTGCCTTGTCACGGGGCACAATCGACCAGCTGCTGGAACTGGAATGGATCCGGCTGGGACGGCGGCGCATGACGCCGGGCAGGCCGGTGACCTTCGTCGTGACGACAGAGTTTCTGGACCATTTTGGCCTTGAATCCTCTCGCGATTTGCCCGGACTTCGGGAATTGCGCGAAGCGGGGCTGCTGGACAGTCGCCCGATGCCTGGCCGTGACGCGCTGGCCGATGACGATGATGAGGGGGACGAGGCGGAAACCGGACAATCCGAATTGTTCGAGGATTAGAGCGCGCGGTCTGGCGCTGCGGCTTGGTGCGTGGCATTCAGAAGGGGGCCTTGGAGGGCTGCCGCCCCCCAAACCCCCTGCCTTAAGGGGGGCAGGCCCCCCTTAAGAAACCCGTATCGTATGGATATTTGGGCCAGAATGAAACCGGATTGTGTTTCACGGGCAAAGCTGTGCAGTCAGGTGCCGCGATAGGGTTCCACATATTGCAGCGCCATGTCCCATGGGAAGAATATCCATGTGTCCTGACTGACTTCGGTGATGAAGGTATCGACCATGTCGCGCCCTTGGGGTTTGGCATAGACAGTGGCAAAATGTGCCTTCGGGTATAGCTGGCGGACCAGTTCAAGTGTTTTGCCGGTGTCGACCAGATCGTCAATGATCAAGATACCTTCGCCGTCGCCCATCATGTCGGCTTGCGGTGATTTCAGCACTTTTGCGGCGTCGCGTGACTGATGGTCATAGGATTTGACGCTGATCGTATCGACCACGCGAATATCCAGCTCGCGCGAGATGATCATGGCGGGCGCAAGCCCCCCGCGGGTGATGGCCACGACAGCGCGCCATTGCCCGCCATCGGGGCCTTGTTTGTCCAGCCGCCATGCGAGTGCGCGGCTGTCGCGGTGGATCTGGTCCCAGCTGATGTGGAAGCCTTTTTCGTGGGGCAGGCGGTCGGTCATGTCAGGCGTCCTTCTTGCCGGTGACCACGTCGATATCGGGGGCGTCCACGGCTTTCATGCCGACAACATGGTAACCTGCGTCGACATGCAAATTCTCGCCCGTGGTGCCAGACCCGAGGTCGGACAGCAGGTAAAGCGCGGCCTTGCCAACTTCTTCTTGCGTTACATTGCGGCGCAGGGGGGAATTCAGTTCGTTCCATTTCATGATATAGCGGAAATCGCCAATGCCGCTGGCGGCCAGCGTCTTGATCGGGCCTGCGCTGATGGCGTTGCAGCGGATTCCGTCCTTGCCTAGATCCTCGGCAATATATTTTACCGACGCCTCCAGCGCGGCCTTGGCCACGCCCATGACATTGTAATGCGGCATGACCTGTTCTGCACCGTAATAGGTCATGGTCAGCAGGCTGCCGCCGTCACGCATAAGTTTTGCCGCGCGCTGGCAAACTGCCGTGAAGGAATAGACCGAGATATCCATGGTCATTGCGAAATTGTCGCGGCTGGTGTCGACATAGCGCCCGCGCAATTCGCTTTTGTCCGAGAAACCGATGGCATGGACCACGAAATCAATCGTTCCCCAAAGTTCCTCCAACCCGTTAAACACCGCGTCCACCGAGGCCATATCAGTGACATCGCATTCGAACAAATGCGGCGTGCCAAGGCTTTCGGCCAGCGGTAGCACGCGTTTCTTCAAGGCATCGCCCTGATAGGCAAAGGCCAGTTCGGCACCATGTTCGGCAAGCGCACGCGCAATTCCCCACGCAATGGACTTGTCATTTGCAAGCCCCATGATAAGGCCGCGTTTGCCGCTCATCAATTGTGCCATTGTCCCGTCGCTCCTTGCTGGAATGGTGTTAAATCTGCTTTAGGCCAAGCGCAGGGGCCGCGCAAGTCAACCTGTTCGCGCGGGTCTGCACAAATTTGATCCCGCACAGAAACAGAACCGGCGCAAACCGCGTGTCAGGGGTTGCGTAAACCGGGCGCATCATTAATACCAAAGTCAGAATTTTCAGTTTGTCATAATTCGAGGGGATATCGTCGCAACACAACCGTGATGCATGCTGGTTCCCTTCGGATTATGAGCGGAGGACATGTGAGCACGCGCAGCGGAATTTTTGCAGGTGAAGACCCGTTCGCCCTAGCGAGATCCTGGTTGGCACAGGCGCAGGAAACTGAACCGAATGACCCCAATGCGATTGCGTTGTCGACGGTTGATGCAGATGGCTTGCCCAATGTCAGGATGGTACTTCTGAAGGACATTCTGGACGATGCCTTCGTTTTCTACACCAATTATGGCAGTGTGAAGGCGCAGGAGATTGATGCGGCGGGCAAGGCTGCGTTCGTTCTGCACTGGAAATCCCTGCGCCGCCAGATTCGTGTGCGCGGGGTGACCGCACGCGTAGAGGGGGAGGAGGCCGATACCTATTTTGCGTCGCGGTCGCTGAAAAGCCGGCTTGGCGCATGGGCGTCGCGCCAGTCCCGGCCATTGGGGGCACGCAGCGACCTGATGGCAGAAGTTGCGCGCCAGACCATGCGTCACGGGACCAATCCGCCGCGCCCGCCATTCTGGGGGGGCTACAGGATAACGCCCCTTGAAATCGAGTTCTGGGCGGATGGAGATTTCCGGTTGCATGACCGTTTCCGGTGGCACCGCACGACACTTTCCGACGCATGGAGTGTAACGCGACTCTCGCCTTGAACCGAGGGCGCGCGGCGCTATGATGTGCGCGTGATCTTGCGAAGTGCGTGGATGGGCATGCTGAAAGCGACAAAAATAAAAGATGTGGAACAACAGACATGACTTCGCCTGACGAGACGACAGAGAAATATTCCGGTGTCGTCAAATGGTTTGACCCCAGCAAGGGGTTTGGGTTCATCATTGCCGCTGATGCCGGTTCGGACATTTTGCTTCATGCGAATGCATTGCGAAATTTCGGCCTGAATTCGGTGTGTGACGGGGCGCGAATTACGATTCTGGCCCAAAAGACGACACGCGGGTTTCAGACCGTAGAGGTGCTTGAAGTGCTGCCGCCGGAGGGCGAGCAGGCCTCGGCGGTGGAGGGTCTGGAGGGGGGCGCACCTGTCGACATGTCCATCCCGTTGGAACCGGCGCGCGTCAAATGGTTCGACAAGGTCAAGGGGTTCGGATTCGCCAATGTTTTCGGCAAACCCGAAGACGTGTTCGTTCATATGGAGACATTGCGCCGCGCTGGCCTTGCCGAATTGCAACCCGGTGAAGCGCTGGCCATGCGTGTGTCAGAAGGTGAACGCGGGCGCATGGCCGTTTCGATCGAGCCGTGGGAGGCGGGCATGGCCAGTCCGGCACAGGGCGCTGATGGCACGGGGGACAGGTGATGTTGCGGCGTGCTGTCATAGCCGCGTTTTTCGCGGTGGGACTTCTGGCCGCTGGCGGGCCGGTTCAGGCAGCATGCAGCGAGGAGCGCGTGGATCTGCGCGGTGATTGGGGACAAGCGCGCTTCCGTGTCGAAATTGCCGATACCGATGCCCTGCGCGCGCAAGGACTTATGAACCGCGAGAATCTGGCGCGGTCTGCGGGCATGTTGTTCATTTTCGAGGCGCCAACCAGCCCCTCTTTCTGGATGCGCAACACGCTGATTCCGCTGGACATGATTTTTGTCGACCCGACAGGTGCGGTGACACATATCCATCAAAACGCGGTACCACATGACACAACGCCCATTCCCGGTGGTGATAACGTGTTGATGGTGCTGGAAATCAATGGCGGCCTGTCAGAGGCGATGGGTATCGATGTCGGCTCGCAGTTGCGCCATCCGCGCCTTGATGATGACATTGCCCTGTGGGGCTGTTCGCCGTAACGCGGTGCAATGCGGTTTATTCTGCCAAAGGTAAGATTGCCCCTTTTCTTGGCCGAACAACCCCGTTACATAGCGCTCAGTCGGGGCGTGGCGCAGCTTGGTAGCGCGACGGTTTTGGGTACCGTAGGTCGTAGGTTCGAATCCTATCGCCCCGACCATTCAGCTTGATCAGAAATCACATTGCGTCGCGGAAACAGATTTCTTGACGGCGTTTGCCGCTATGGCATGACGGTTTACGCATCCTCCACGAAACGTGCATCCATCAGCCCGCGCAAGGCATTGCCGACCCATAAACGCACCTTGGGCAGCTCATCCACGAGCAGGCGTTCTTCGGGACAGTTCAGGGACGCGCGCAGCACCCCTGGCAGCAGACCGGACGACAGGGGCGGGGTGCGCATGCCGTGGCCGCGATCGAAGAAAACGGTTGTGATTGTCCCATCACAGACTTCATCGCGTTCGTTCAGAAAAATCAGTTCATCCAGCGTGGGCGGCAGCGACGTGCGCGCCCGGTCATAGGTTTCGCGGCGGGTGGATTTTATCCGCAACCAAGGGTCTGATGATTTCAGGCGATCCCGCGCAAGCCCTATGCGCCATGACGTGGCAGAGGGGGGCAGGGGCAGGGGGTCCACTGACAGGGTGCCCCGGGCATCCAGCGTCAGGCGCAGGCGGGCGGGGTGGTCGGGGCCGTGAATGACAGGGTGCGGGCACGTCCAGCCAAGCGCTGCCGCGCCCGCTTGCAACCGCGCCAGATGCAGCGGCCAGTTGCGCGCGTTGCGCCCGTCCCAATACATGGTTTCAATCAGCTTCAGCCCTGGCTGATCAGCGCCTGCATATAGCGTGCTTTCCACAATGCTTCCTCCCACTCGCCTGTGGCGGTGCTGTCTTGCACCACGCCGCCGCCGACATTTGCCAATATCTGACCGTCAGGCGACAGGCGCAAGGTCCGGATGCCGACCGACCAGCATTGATCCCCTGACGGTGCGGCCCAGCCGATTGCCCCGCAATACACGCCGCGCGGGTGGGGTTCCAGTTCTGCAATGATTTGCATGGCGCGAATTTTGGGCGCGCCGGTGATGGACCCGCATGGAAACAGCGCGGCCATAAGTCCCGGCAGGTCGGCCCCGTGTTGCAGGCGGCCCTGAATGCGGCTGCTCATTTGGTGGACTGTTGCGAAACTGTCGATGGCGAAAAGTTCCGGCACCTTCACAGACCCGATTTCCGATATGCGCGCGATATCGTTGCGCAACAAATCAACGATCATCAGATTCTCGGCCTGTGATTTTTCGCTGTCACGCAACTCCTGCAACAGCGCCGCATCCTGTATCGCATCGGCACTGCGCGGCGCCGTGCCCTTCATCGGGCGGCTTTCGATAAGGCCGTCGCGGACCTGAAAGAACAACTCCGGGCTGCGCGATATGATGACCGGCCCCACGCCCATATCAATGAACGCCCCGAAGCCTACGTGTTGTCCTGCGCGCAATGCGCCATATAATCCCAGCGCTGTGCCTGACAGCAATCTGCTGGCAAGTGGGAATGTCAGGTTGATCTGGTAACAATCGCCCGCAGCGATATAGTTCTGCAATTTCGCGAAGGCGTCATCATATTCGGCACGTTCGATCACCGGCTGCAACGGCGCAAGGCGTGCTTGCGGGGCGTTTTCCTGCGCTTTGGTGAGGGCCGCGCCTGCGTCTTTCGGTGGATCAAACACACCCAGCACGGCCAGTGGCGCAGTCGCATCACGCTTAAGCGATGCGTGCAGGCGCGGTTCAAAGACATGGCCCGCCTCATAGGTCAGATATCCCGCGACCCAAGCCCCCTGCGCGCGCGCTGCTTCTGCCTGCGCCAGCATTGGCAACACATCCTCGGCCTGCCATGCCACCAACACCTGTCGGGGTGTGTCAAAAACTACGGGTTTGCCCAAAGGGCCATGTTCAATCACGATCACGGGCGGGACGCCTTGTCTTGCTGTTGTTCGTCTTGTTATTCGCCCGTAGGGTCGGGCTGTAACTGCGCCATATAATGCCGCACGGCCGATTGCACATGCCTAAATCGGTCACCGCCAAGGTGTTTTCCGCCATACCAGCGCGTGACGACAACAATATGATCATGCAGTCCTTCGCGTTCCAGCATGCGCAGGATTGTCATGCCCGCGCCCGCCTCGCCATCATCGTTTTTCAAGGGACCTTCTGCGCAGATCAGGCCCCAGCTGTTATGTGTAGCCTTGGCGAATTTCCGGTCCTGTTTCAACTGAAGCACGAAGTCGCGGGCAGCGGTGCCGGTGCTGCATGGCCCGCCCGATACCGCATATCTGGACCCGCGATCCGTAATGATATTGTGGAAAATGCGCATGGGTCGTGGATAGGTTGGAACGCGGGGCGGGGCAAGTGGTATGCACCGCGCGCAGGTGCCATGGTTGGCGGTGATCCGCGACATTTGGTCTGCAACATGCCATGCGCCTTGTTTTTACATGGTGCGGTCTTATCATAGGTGCATGATACACGATTAGGGGCGCGATATGCCGAAGCTTATCAAAGTCTACATCCAGCAGGTGGCGATCGGCTTTGCGCTTTCGGCAGTGTTCACGGCCATCCTGATCTATTTCAACGTGGCCAATCTTCAGCGCCTTGTCTTCGGGTCCAGTGACGGGCTTTTGGGGTTGTTTCTGATCTTCTTTTTCAACGGGCTGGTTTTTGCGGGTGTTCAATTTGCCATTCGCATCATGCGCATGGGGTTTGAAGATGATGACGATGACGACCACCATGGCGGGCATGGGGTGCCCCATTCCGACCCTGTGCCGATAAGAATATCTGCTAAATCCTAAGGGTGGCAGGCCCGCAGCGACCGTGGTGGCGTGAATTTCCCGAGAGCCTGAATGTTCAGGTGGGCGCCAGATAACAAGGCCAGGACCATGTCAGAGCCAGCTCCCTCGGAGATGCTTATCGGCCACTGGAAAAGGGCCACACACAAGAAGAGCAGCACCTGCCATCAGGGAAGATAAGCAGCGCCTGAACGCAGTTCAAGGACTAGTTTCGACGCGGGGCCGGAATTGCGGTTCCGGTCGGACACGCGGGCCGGTCCTGCCCTAGCTGACACCGATTCCCATTTTCATAAGGCTGTGACGGATGGGGGATGTGGAATACATTGTATCCAGCAATCTGGCGCGCATGTCCCGCAAGGGCTGTGCCTCAATCATCGAGGCGCGGTTCAACATGCCAACACCGGACACACGCAACGCCACATCCCGATAACGACGGCGATTATAGGCGCGCAGCATTTGCACAGTTCCAAGGCCTTCCGGCGTTGCCAGATCCACCAGGGCTGTCAGATCCGCAAGGGACATATTCAGCCCCTGCGCGCCGATCGGGGGGACAACATGTGCGGCCTCGGCCATCAATGCCGTGCGTTCGCCATAGAACTGTGTGGCGATCTGGCTGATGATTGGCCAGACTGTTCTTCGCGTTGCCAGATGCAATTCCCCGAACAACCCGCAAGACCGAAGGTTCATCTGTTCCTCGAATTCGGGGACGGGCAGGGCGGCAAGGCGGGCTGCTTCCGGCCCCGTTTCCATCCAGACAATGGCGGAACAGGGTTTGCCATCGCGGTCGGGCAGGGGCACGAATGTAAACGGGCCGCCAGAGCGGTGAATTTCGGTGGACACATTGTCATGCGGCACAGGGTGCGTCACCGCGAATGCAAGGGCCTTCTGGCCGAAACGGGTGGTTCTGACATCTATCCCAAGGGCTGTGCGCATGGGCGAATTGCGCCCGTCTGCGGCCACCAGCAATTTTGCTGAAACCGAACTGCCGTCACTTAACCCGATCAGGGCCGCTGTTTCGCGCGTCAGCAGTGTTTTCGTGCCTATGCCCGCGCGAAACGTGACATTGGGCAATTCCTGCAAGCGTGCCAAGCATTCGCGCCGCAACAACCAGTTCGGCAGGTTCCACCCGAAGGGCTGGTCGGATATGTCGGCGGCGTTGAAATCATGGCTGACACGCGGTTCATGCGTTTCCCCGCCCGCATCGACAATACGCATGACCTGCAAAGGGGTCGCATGGGATGAAAACCGATGCCAAAGCCCCGCGAGTTCCAAAACCCTGACCGAAGGTTGCAGGAATGCCGTGGTGCGCAAATCCGAACTCGGGTCTGCCTCGGCAATGACGGGGGGGGTCGGGTCGACACATAAAACCGAATAGCCTTGCGCGCCGAACGCCGCCGCCGCAGTCAGGCCCGCGATGCCGCCGCCTGAAACCACAATATCGAAGTTTTCGCGCATGTCTGACCCCTGTTCAATCTGGTCCGGACATTAGCGTTATGGCGCGCAAGTGCAATGCGGCCAAACGCAGCAATCTGTAGATTGCTGCGTCTATGCGCCGTCAGCCGAAAACCACGAAGCACAGCAAAAGCAGCATGCCCAAGGCCGCAGGCACCATAACAAGCACCAGTCCCGGAAGCCCCATGGTCACGACAGCGGTGACCAGTGTGGCGATGACAAACAGCACGGCGGCCCAGATGCCCCAAGGCTCGTTGCGCAGGAAGGATGGTGTTTGCGCGGGTTGGGTTGCGGTCATGGTCATATCAGAACTCTCCGGTATTTGTTTAGGCCGGATGTAATTTATCCTGCGCTGCAATGCAGCGTGACATGATGCCGCTATCTGGACAGAAGCGTCAGGAACGCTGTCAGATCGTTCGTGTGGTGGTCAATGAAGGGCTGTTCATTCGGCTGCGGCGCGACATGCACTGTGCGCATTCCCATAGCATGGGGTGCCGCCAGATTGCGGGGGTCATCTTCGAACATTGCGGCTGTGGCTATGTCCAGACCATCTTGCGCAAAGACATGCTCGAATGCCGCGCGTTCCGGCTTGGGGCGGTAATTCGCGTTCTCGACCCCGTAAACCGCATCGAAAACGCCAGACAGCCCGCGGGCCTGAAGAACTCTGTGTGCGTAGGTGCGTGATCCGTTTGTGTAGACGATCTTGCGACCGGGCAGGTCCGAAATCCTGTGGCGCAGGTCGGGGTCAGGCGCAATGACGGAAAAATCAATGTCATGCACATCATCCAGATACGGGACCGGATCAATGTCATGGCGCTGCATCAATCCGGCCAGCGTTGTTCCAAAGGTCGCCCAATAGTCCTGCCGCATCTGATTCGCGATTGTCTGGTCGACATTCAATTCCTGCATGACAAATGCGGTCATGCGCTGTTCAATCTGGTCAAACAACCGGATTTCGGGCGGATACAACGTGTTATCAAGGTCAAAGACCCATCCGCGCACATGAGAGAATGAAGAGGCGACCATAACGGTTCCTTTGTCTGGCCATATGGGCACGGACAATATGTCATGGAGCGGGTGAAGGGAATCGAACCCTCGTCTGGAGCTTGGGAAGCTCTCGCTCTACCATTGAGCTACACCCGCATTGGCGCCTCATTATCCTGCGACGCCGGACCCGTCAAGCGGGGCTTAGAACGGAATTTCATCATCCATGTCGGACGGGCCGGAAGGTGCGGAGCTGCCGGAACTGCCGTAGCTGGCACCATAGCCCTGATCGCGGTCATATCCGCCGCCACCTGTTGAACCACTGCCGCCGCCGCTACCACCGCCGTCACCGCGACCATCCAGCATTGTCAACGTGCCGCCCATACCCGCGACAACAACATCTGTGGAATATTTGTCCTGACCGCTTTGGTCCTGCCATTTGCGGGTTTGCAATGTGCCTTCCACATATACCTTGGACCCTTTGCGCAGATATTGTTCCGCCACACGCACCAGCCCTTCGCCGCGCAGCACAACATTGTGCCATTCTGTACGCTCGCGCTGTTCGCCTGACGCGCGGTCGCGCCAGCGTTCGGATGTGGCAATGCGCAGGTTGCAGATCTTTCCGCCATCAGGAAAGGTGCGCACTTCCGGATCACGGCCCAGATTGCCAATCAAAATTACCTTGTTCACTGATCCAGCCATATTTGCCCCCTGCGTTTCATCGAATCTGCGTTTGGATTAGGGGTTGTTTTCCATCATTGGCCCAGCAGGGTAAAGCAGGGAATGCAGTCACGCGGTCGGTGGTCCTGAAAAAATCAGGGATTGTGCAGGAAAACCTGCGTATTTTGCGTATAGCCCTGTTGGCCGAATTGCGGTAATAAACTGTGCTATGCGTGCTGTGATTGCCATTATCGGCCTTGCAATGGCCCTTGTTCCCGTGCCGTCTGTTGTGGTCGCGCAAGGGCTTAACCTGTCGCGCGGTGGCAATGACGGCGGGCGGCAGGCTGATGTGGTCACGCGCGCCGCCCGCGTCATAGACGGGCGTTTGTCCCAGCAATATTCAGCGTCTGTGCGTCTGTTGCCCAACGCGCCGGACAAGACGCGTGAGGATACCGCAATCCCGCGCTATTCAGGGCCGGATATGGGGGCATTTTCCGAGCTTGCCCGCGGCGCTGCGCGCAGGCACAACATTCCAGAGGATCTGTTCCTGCGCCTTGTGCATCAGGAAAGCGGATGGAACGCGGCTGCGGTGTCACATAAAGGCGCGATCGGTCTGGCGCAGCTGATGCCCGGCACAGCACAGATGTTGCGCGTCGATCCCCATGACCCCCAGCAGAATCTGGACGGCGGGGCGCGCTATCTGCGGATGATGTATGACAAATTCGGTGACTGGCGGCTGGCGCTTGCGGCCTATAACGCCGGTCCGGGCGCGGTCGAGGCGCATGGCGGAATTCCACCCTTTGCGGAAACACAGCAATATGTTCGGGTGATACTGGGCGCCGGATAAGTCGGGTTGTATCCGGGCCAGTGGCAGCGCAGATTGTCGGCGAGGACTGTTCAAGGAAACCCCCGCCATGACCGACACTATGCTTGATACCCGCTTCGTCCGTTCCATGTTTCCCGCATTTCAGCAGCCAGCTTTGGAGGGCCAGCGCTTTTTCGAGAATGCTGGCGGGTCGTATACATGCAAGCCAGTCATTGACCGGCTGTTTCGCTACTACCATGAACGCAAGGTCCAGCCCTATGGGGCTTACGCCGCATCACAGGCCGCCGGTGCCGAGATGGACGAGGCACGCAACCGCCTTGCTGCGATGATGGGCGTGGAAAGTGACGAATTGAGTTTCGGCCCCTCAAGCAGCGCCAACACCTATGTTCTGGCGCAGGCCTTTGGCGAGATGCTGTCGCCGGGCGATGCGATTGTCGTGACAAATCAGGATCACGAGGCGAATTCAGGCCCCTGGCGGCGGTTGCAGGCACAAGGCATCACTATTCGAGAGTGGCAGATCGACCCGACAAGCGGCCATCTGGACCCCGAAGCGCTGTGGCGGCTGATCGATGACAAGGTGCGGCTGGTCTGTTTCCCGCATTGCTCGAATATTGTGGGGGAAATCAATCCGGTGGCGCAGATTTGTCAGGGCTTGCGGCAGGCGGGTATCCGGTCCTGCGTCGACGGGGTGTCCTATGCGCCGCATGGCCTGCCGGATGTGGCGGCATTGGGGGCGGATATCTACCTGTTTTCGGCCTATAAAACATATGGGCCGCATCAGGGCCTGATGGTGATCCGGCGCGACCTTGGGGCAGAACTGCCCAATCAGGCGCATTACTTTAACGCCGATACCTTGTATAAACGGTTCACCCCCGCGGGCCCCGACCATGCCCAGATTGCCGCCTGTGCAGGGATGGCAGATTACTTTGATGCGCTGCATGCCCACCATTTCAAGGATGGCGCGGGGCAGGATGCGGCGTCGCGTATGGTGCAGGTGCATGATCTGATGCGGGCGCATGAAACGCGTCTGCTGCAACCATTGCTGGAGTATGTGAAGGGGCGCAACGATGTGCGCCTTATCGGGCCGGATCAGGCGAAGGGGCGTGCGCCGACAGTTGCGCTGGAACATGCGCGTTCGGGGCTGGCACTTGCGCAGGCGCTTGCGTTGCGCGGCATCATGGCGGGGGGCGGCAGTTTCTATGCCAATCGCGCGCTTGGCGGTGTCGGGGTTGATCCTGCGCATGGTGTGCTGCGGTTGTCTTTTGTGCATTATACGAGTGCTGAGGATCTTGACGCATTGATTTTGGCGCTAGATCAAGTCCTGTGACGCCTTCTGGACGGACGGAAATGATCGTGCAGGGGCAAGAATGAGTATTTTTTGCAAGATGAAGCCGGACGTAACGTGACACAAAATTCCCCTGTTATCTGGTGGGTCCGGCGCGACTTGCGGCTGGCTGACAATCCGGTTCTGCATGCGGCTGTCTCGTCTGGTCGTCCGGTGATTGCCGTGTTCATCTGCGATAATGTTGTCGAGAGTTTGGGCGCGGCCCCGAAATGGCGGCTGGGGCTGGGGCTGGAGGCGTTTGCGAAACGCCTTGAAGATATCGGATCACGGCTGGTTTTCCGAAAAGGGGCGGCGTTGGATGTCCTGCGCACATTGGTTGCGCAGACAGGGGCAACCGCGATCTGGTGGGGACGGCAATATGACCCTGATCAGGTGGCGCGCGACAAGGCCGTCAAGGCGGCGTTGGGCGATTTGGGCTGTGACGCCAGAAGCTATGCGGGCCATCTGCTGTTTGAGCCGTGGCAGGTGCAGACAGGGCAGGGGAAGTTCTATCAGGTGTATTCGCCGTTCTGGCGCGCGGTGAAGGATAGGGATGTCGCTGCACGGCTGCCTGCGCCCAAAAGCCTGCGCAAACCCGATCATTGGCCCGAGAGTGACAGACTGGCCGATTGGAGTTTGGGGCGCGGCATGGATCGCGGGGCAGATGTGGTTTACCCCCATCTGCATATCGGCGAGGGTGCCGCGCATGACCGCCTTGCGCGGTTCATTGAGTGTAACGTAGGCCAATACAAGGACCAGCGCGATTTTCTGCACAAGGATGTGTGTTCCGGCTTGTCGGAAAACCTGACTTACGGCGAAATCAGCCCCGTTGCGCTGTGGCATGCCGGCCAGCATGCGCTGGATGCTGGCAGGCCGGGGGCCGAGCATTTTCTGAAAGAACTTGTCTGGCGCGAATTTGCCTATCATCTGGTCTATCACACACCGCATATCACTTCCCGCAACTGGCGCGAGGGGTGGGACAGTTTTGCATGGCGGGATGAGGGCGGAGATGTTTTGCGCTGGAAACAGGGACGCACGGGAATTGATGTCGTCGATGCCGCGATGCGTGAAATGTATGTCACCGGGCGCATGCATAACCGTGCGCGCATGCTGGTGGCATCCTATCTGACCAAACACATGCTGACGCATTGGCGGGTCGGACAGGACTGGTTTGCCGAATGTCTGGTGGATTGGGACCCTGCGGCAAACGCCATGGGCTGGCAATGGGTGGCAGGGTCCGGCCCTGATGCGGCACCATATTTCCGGATTTTCAACCCAGACACGCAGGCGCAAAAATTCGACCCTGCCGCGCAGTATCGCAAGGCCTGGCTCGCAGAACTGAGTGACAGCCCGCCGCAATCCGCGATGTTATTTTTTGATGCCTGTCCGCGCAGTTGGGGCCTGCGCCCGCAAGACGGGCGCCCCGCACCCGTTGTAGCGCTGGCAGATGGACGCAAGCGGGCGCTGGCCGCGTATGAAAACAAAAACAAATCTTGATGATGCGACAGGGACAAGGACGATATTGCCAATGCGCGATGATACAATATCATGCGAGAGCATGATGTCACAGGTTTTGACAACACTTGAGAATCAGGAAAACCTGCCCCGTTATTTCGGGGCGGCGCATGCAATGGCGTCGCGTTTGAACAAGGGGCGGCTGGATGTCACCTTGCCTGACGGGCGTGTGTTCCGGTTTCAGGGCAAGCAGGCCGGTCATGTTGCGGCAATCACCGTCCATGACCCTGACCTGTTTGCGCGCCTGATACGCGAGGGCGATGTGGGGTTTTCTGAAAGCTACATGGAAGGCGGCTGGAGCACGCCGGACCTGCAAGCGTTCATGGATCTTATCAACGACGACAACCCGTCATTATATGACGAGGTGCTGCCCATGAAACTGGTGCGCGCCGTCGAGAGGGTCCGGCACTGGCTGCGCAGCAATTCCAAGACCCAGGCACGCAAGAACATCGCGTATCACTATGATTTGGGGAATGATTTCTACAAGTTGTGGCTGGATGACAGCATGACCTATTCCTCGGCGATTTTCGAGAGTGGACAGGAAACGCTGGAAGCCGCGCAAGAGGCAAAATACGCTGCGATGGTGGACAGGATGGGCGTCAGCGCCGGTGACAGCGTGCTTGAAATTGGCTGTGGCTGGGGCGGGTTTGCCGAATATGCCGCGCTGAAGCGTGGCCTGAAGGTGACGGGCCTGACGATTTCGCAGGCACAACATGATTATGCTGTGGCACGCATGCATGCGGCGGGCGTGCAGGATCGCGTTGAAATTCGTATGCAGGACTATCGTGACACGCGCGGACAGTTTGACGCCATCGCATCGATCGAAATGTTCGAGGCCGTTGGCGAGGCCTATTGGCCCGCCTATTTCAAATCCGTCCATGACCTGTTGAAGCCGGGCGCGAATGCCGTGATCCAGATTATCATGGTGCCAGATGAGAGGTTTAAGAGTTATCGAAAGCACGTTGATTTTATTCAAAAATATATATTCCCGGGCGGAATGCTTGGCGCGCCGGGCCCAGTGCGGCAGATCGCAGAGGCCAACGGTCTGGTATATGTGAACACCCATGATTTCGGTGCCAGCTATTCTGAAACGCTGCGGCGCTGGAACCAGAGTTTTACAGAAAAATGGCCTGAAATCGCGGCGCTTGGGTATGACGCGCGTTTCCGGCGCATGTGGGAATTCTATCTGACGTCCTGCGCCGGGGCATTCCGGTCGGGCAGTTGTGATGTCACGCAACTGGTTTTGCAACGCCCTTCCAAAAGCTGACGCCTGCCGCGACAGGCGCGGTTGTTAAGGTGTGGAACACAGCGTAAACTCCCGCAGGACGACACTGGGTAAGATTTGATGCCGACATTGACCAGACTGGCTGCGGCCATCATTTTTGCGGGACTCGCGCTTTACGCGGGTGAAACCTACAAAACCCTTTATGAGTATCCGCCGCGTTCAGGCAACGGCACTTTGGTTCTGGTGGCTGTTGCTGCGCTTGTGGGCTGGCGTTTTGTCGGCAGGCATGTGGATGGACGCCTTGTGCAATCCATATTCCAGACACTTCAGGGTGTTATTCTGACAGTGTTATTGTCGCTTGTAATTATAGGCAGTTACACTGTTTTCTGGCGCGGCTATCAGATGCGTTATTCCGGTCTGGAAGATGCGTTTCTGGGCTTTGTCGGGGTGTTCGTCGAACACCTGATGCGGATGTGGGATCTGGATTTCCTGCTGCTGATCGCGGGAATGATTGTCGGGGCCGGAATCGTGCTGACGATTTTTTACCGCTGGGCTGAAACGCGGCGGTTTGATCGATGAGAAACGACATATTCCTGTTTGGCACCTTGCGCCATGACGCCCTAAGGGCGATTGTTCTGGGCGGACAGACCCCGATGCGCGCCGCTGTGCTACCGGATTTTGCACAGTTTAATTGTGCGGGATATCCGGTTCTTCTGCCACAAAACGGGGGGCAGGCTGACGGCGGGCTTGTCACACTGGATGCCGCAAGCCTTGCCAGACTGGATTTTTACGAATCCCTTTTCGAGTATCAGCGCGAACAGATCGTTGTTTTCTGCGATGGCGATCCCGTTCAGGCGCAGGTGTACCGACCCAAGCAGGCCCCGCCAGATCTGGAACAATATTGGTCCCTTGATGACTGGTGTGACCGCCATGGCGACAGCGCGATGATTGCCACGCAAGAGGTTTTCGCCCTGTCGGCCATCTATGCGCCGGAGGTCTTGAAAATCCGCTATCCGATGCTGCTGGCGCATGCGGCGTCACAGATCCGCGCGGGGCAGTCCGCGCAGCCCGCGACGCTGCGCGGATCTTGGGGGCGGGGTGATGTGGTGTCGCGCCAACGCATGCAACCCTATGCGTATTTCTTCGGGGTTCAGGTCGATGACCTGAGCTTCCGGCGCTTTGATGGCAGCGAGAGCGAGGTTGTCCGCCGCGCAGCATTCGTCATGAGTGATGCGGTTACGCTGCTTCCCTATGACCCGAAGCTTGATCTTGTGATGGTGATCGAGCAGTTCCGCTATGGTCCTTATATCAGGGGGGATGCGAATTGCTGGTCGCTGGAACCTATTGCCGGACGGATCGACCCCGGCGAAAGCGCTGAGGATTGCGCGCTGCGCGAAGCACAGGAAGAAGCGCAGCTTGGGTTGACGAAAGCTGCGCTTGTGCCTGTGGGGGCGTCCTACCCCTCACCCGGTGCGATATCGGAATATCTGTATTCCTTCATCGGGTTATGTGATCTTTCGCACGAGGATGAGGGGGTGTCCGGCCTTGCGAGCGAGGCCGAGAATATCCGCAGCCATGTCATACCGTTCGACAGGCTGATGGCGCTGATCGACAGCGCCGAGGTGCGCAATGGGCCATTGATACAAACCGCGTACTGGCTGGCCCTGAACAGGGCGCGGTTGCAGACAGTTTAAGTGTTGAATGCGCTTTAGCCCCGACCTTCGCGCCATGCGGCCCAGTCTTCGGGCGTGTCCAGATCGGTGATTGCGCGCTGGCCGGACAGCGGGTGCAAATGCGGGGGGTGGGCGCGCAATATGTCGCGCGCGCCCAAATCGCCCCTTAAGTCCTGAAGTGCGGAAAAAAATGCCCTTGGCAGGATCACGGGATGGCCTGCTTCGCCTGCGGCACTGGCCGCGCGCAAACAGTGATCGGGGTTTTGCGCCTGCGCCACAATCAGCTCGCGAAAATCCTCTGCGTTGATGTCGGGCATGTCGGGCAGGGCGATCATCAGCGCGTTTACGGGCATTTTCGCGGCCCATGCTGCACCGGCCCGCAGGCTTGTGGCCATGCCTTCGTCGGCATCTGTCAGGGTTAATATGTGCAATGGCAAATCTGCGATTACCGACAGGCGTGTGCTTGCATCAGGTCGCAGGGTGACGGCAACATCGTCACTGGCTTGCAACGCTTGCGCGGCAACACGGCGCAACAAGGGCACGCCGTCCACCTGCTCAAGCAACTTGTCTCCGCCGCGCATGCGCCGTGCCAACCCTGCCGCTGGCAGCACTATGGCGCATGCGGGCAGGGGCATCAGCGTTCCGGTATCAGGCCACGGGGGGCGAAGCGTAGCATCAGCAACAGCGCCACCCCCATGGTCAGAAGCCGCATATAGGCCGCAGACCCCAGCAAGTGTTGCTTCAGGTCCGACCCGTCCGCCATGCCCGATGTTACAAGTTCCATGAACCAGCGTCCGGCCGGTTCCACCTGAACCCAAAGGAACCAGATCACGAAGGCCCCCAATACCGCGCCCCAGTTATTGCCGGACCCGCCAACAATCACCATCACCCAGATCAGGAAGGTAAACCGCAACGGTTCATAGCTGCCGGGGGTCAACTGGCCGTCCATTGACACCATCATCGCCCCTGCCAGCCCACAGACAGCAGACCCCAATACAAATATGTGCAGGTGGCGTTTGGTCACGTTTTTGCCCATCGCGCGGGCTGAAACCTCGTTGTCGCGTATTGCGCGCATCATCCGCCCCCAGGGCGAGTTCAGCGCGCGTTCAGCCAGCCAGATCAGCAAGGCCAGCACAATGACGAACAAACCGGCATATCCCAGACCAGACACGACTGACGCCGTCTGCCCGACACTCCAGCCCATGGTATCTGCCAGCGACTGAACCCATGGCAGCGGTTGCAGATCCACGGGGCGGGCAACCGGCCGGTCAATGCCGGTCACGTTATTGACACCCCGCGCCAGCCAGCGTTCATGTTTCAGAACCGCGATCACAATCTCGGATATGCCCAATGTCGCAATGGCCAGATAGTCGGACCGTAACCCCAGACTGATTTTCCCCACCAGCCAGGCCACACCTGCCGCAAAAACGGCACCAACCGGCCATGCCAGAATGACGGGCAGGTTCATCCCGCCCAGATACCCTTCGGAGGCGGGGTTGACGGCCTGCACGGCACTTTTGGCGGGGCCAAAGACATAGCTTGTCAGTAGGTAGCCGATGGCGAGAACAACAAATATTGCGGCCCCGCGCAATTTACCCGGTGTCATGGATTTATAGACGACGACTGCCGCCAGAATGGTTGCCACCCCCAGCATCAGACCCAGCAATATGCCAAGCCCGCCTGCGGCCCATGCCTCTGGTACGGGCGGCTGTGCAATAAGCACCACGGCCAGACCGCCCACAGCCGTGAACCCCATGATGCCCACATTGAACAGCCCCGCATAGCCCCATTGCATGTTCACACCCAAAGCCATGATTGCGGAAATCAGACTCATGTTCAGGATGGTGATTGCAAGTTGCGGGCTTTGGAACATTCCGACCATTGCCAGAACGGCCCCCATCAGCGCAAACAGGCCCAGATCGCGCGCAGTCAGGCTCATAGGACTTTCCCCTTGAAAATACCTGTTGGACGGAACAGCAGCACAATGACAAGAATAGCGAATGTGACCGCAAACTTATAATCCACCGGCAATAGCTGCATCATCGATGTCGGCTCCAGCCCGTCGGGCATCAGATAGGTGAACACGCGCCGCCATGCATATGTGACGCCCATTTCCGCGAAGGCCACGATATACGCGCCCACGATTGCGCCCACAGGCGAACCAAGCCCCCCCAGAATGGCCGCCGCAAACATGGGCAGCAGCAACTGGAAATAGTTGAAGGGGCGGAAACCCTTGTCCAGACCGTATAATGTACCTGCCGTCACCAGCAGCATGGCGGTGATGACCCAGGTGATGATCACCACCCGTTCGGGGTTAATGCCCGAGAGCAGCGCCAGATCCTCGTTATCCGAATAGGCGCGCATGGATTTACCCGCGCGTGTGCGGTTCAGGAACCAGAACAACACGACCATCACGACCAGTGCCGTCACAATCGTAAGGGCCTGCGAACTGCGCAGCGCCATGCCTTCGGCCAGTCCGGTAAACTCGCGGAAATCACGCACCGAGAAGATGAATCTCTCCCCGTCCTCGAAGCGGGTTTCGCCAACCCCCATGAACAGGCGTGTAATCCCGTTGGTCACAAACATGACCCCAAGCGACGCCATCACGAAGATCATGGGCTTTGCCTTGACGCGGCGATAGTAGCGATACACCAGCCTGTCGGTGACCAGCAGATAGCCGATAAGCACCAGCATCCCGAAGGGGATTGCCAGAAGTGCGGTTGGCAGGGGGTGAATGCTGACACCTTGCGCCTGCAAGAAGAACGTGCCCCCGATCACTGCGGCGGTTCCAATCGCCATGGTATCGCCATGCGCAAAATGGGCAAAGCGCAGGATTGAATAGATCAGCGTAATCCCCAAAGCGCCAAGCGCCAACTGGCTGCCATAGGCAAGGGCAGGGATCAGCATGAAGTTTGTCACGCTCACAAGCGCGTTTAACGGTTCCATTCTGCTCAGCCCCCCAAAAAGCTTTTGCGCACATCCGGATCGGCCAGCAGCGCGCTGCCGGTATCGGTGTAGCGGTTGGCGCCCTGAACCAGAACATAGCCTTTGTCTGCTATCTCCAGTGCCTGCCTTGCGTTCTGTTCCACCATCAGAATGGAAATCCCCGTGCGCGCAATTTCGATAATCCGGTCAAACAACTCGTCCATGACAATCGGGCTTACCCCGGCGGTGGGCTCGTCCAGCATCAGAACGCTGGGCCTGGTCATCAATGCCCGCCCGACCGCAACCTGCTGGCGCTGTCCGCCCGACAATTCACCGGCCGCCTGCCTGCGCTTGTCGCGCAGGATCGGGAACAGCTCATAGACCTGCCCGATCGTGTCACGAAAATCGTCGCGGCGAATAAACGCGCCCATCTCCAGATTTTCCTCGACGCTCATCGATGGAAAGATGTTGCTGGTCTGGGGCACAAAGCCCATGCCTTTGGCCACCCGCGCCTGGGGTGTCAGCGCGGTAATATTCTCGCCATTCAGGTGCACGGCGCCCTTGCGCAGTTTCAGCATCCCGAACACCGCCTTCATGGCTGTGGATTTACCCGCACCATTTGGCCCCACAATGACGGCGATCTGGCCCTTCTCGACTGCGATCGTGCAGTCATGCAAAATATCCGCGCCACCATATCCGCCGGTCATGGCATCGCCTATCAGAACCGGCTTATCCATTGGCCGAACCCTTTGCGTGTTTCATCTTGCCCCAAATACTCATTCTGCTGGCGCAGCGTTCCTTCACAGCGCGCCCTCCTCGGCTTTGACCTTGTTTTTCAGGCCAGTTCCCAGATAGGCCTCGATAACCTGTTCGTTCGATTTGATCTCGTCCAGCGTGCCTTGTGCCAGAACCTTGCCCTCGGCCATGCAGATCACGGGATCACAGATGCGCCCGATAAAATCCATGTCATGTTCGATGACAACGAATGTATAGCCCTGTTCCTTGTTCAGGCGCACGATTGCATCCGCAATGGTGTTCAGCAGGGTGCGGTTCACGCCTGCACCGACTTCATCCAGAAACACGATTCGGGCATCGGTCATCATGGTGCGGCCCAGTTCCAGCAGTTTTTTCTGACCGCCCGAAATCTGGCCCGCCTTTTCATCGGCAATATGGTCGATGGTCAGGAATTCCAGCACTTCATCGGCGCGCGCACGGATGCGGCGTTCTTCCTCGCGCACGCGCGCGCTTTTGAACCAGGCCGACCACAGGTTTTCACCGGACTGGCCGGGCGGGACCATCATCAGGTTTTCGCGCACGGTCATGGAATGGAATTCATGCGCAATCTGGAAGGTGCGCAGCAATCCCTTGGCAAACAACTCGTGCGGGGGCAGGCCGGTGATATCATCACCTTCCATCAGAACGCGGCCTGAAGTGGCCGGCAGAACGCCTGCAATCACATTGAAAAGCGTTGTCTTGCCCGCACCATTCGGACCGATCAATCCGGTGATTGACCCTTTTTCAATTTCAAGCGATGCGCCGTCCACGGCATGGAACCCGCCAAAATGCTTGTGCAGGTTCTCGACCTTGATCATGGCCATGTGTGTGTTCTCCCTGTCCGGCACACCTGTTTTCCGGTGGTATCGGAAAACGGCCCGAGGGTGTCCTCGGGCCGCTGGATCCTGTTGGACCCTTTTTGTGGTTAGTGGAATTGAACCGTAACGTATTCGCCGCCTTCGACGACATATTCACGGTAGAAGCCTGCAGCTTCGCCTGGGCCAACCAGTTCGACATTCGTTGCGCCGACATAGTTGATCTCGCCGCCATCGGCCAGAATTTGCAGACCGCGCGCCAGATCACCCGGCAGGATTTCTTCGCCTGGTGCGTTTGCCACATTCAGGATATTCGCCGCGATTCCTTCAGGCGTTGCCTCGCCCGCAGCTTGTGCGGCCAGTGCCAGAAGGGCTGCCGCGTCATAGCTTTCGCGCGTGAAGCTGGATCCGGCCTGTACGCCTGCTGCTTCAGCAAGTGCGTTGAACGCTTCAGTCCCATCGCCTGCAGCCCAAGGGATTGTGCCGACGGTGCCTTCCAATGCCTCGCCGACGGCGTCAATCAGTGCGTCGCCGAACATGCCGTCGCCCATGAAAAATTGGTCAAACGCGCCAAGTTCGTAAGCCGCCCGCATCATGGAACCGCCACCATCGACATATCCAAGAATTACCAGGGCATCACCACCGGCCGATGCTAGTTGGGCAACTTCTGCGGTATAGTCGCCGCGCGCGTCCTCATGTGGAACTCTGCTTGTAATCGTTCCCCCCAAGCTCTCAAATGCGCGGGCGAAGGAATCAGAAAAGCCCGCGCCGTAGTCAACATTAACATAAGTCAGTGCAACATTCGTAAATCCACGCTCGTATACAATGCCGGCAAGCACCTCTCCTTGACGGGCATCAGAAGGTGCAGTCCTGAAGAAAAGCCCGTTGGAATCAAGTGTTGTAAGAGCGGGTGATGTGCTCGCAGGTGAAATCATTGGGACACCTGCAGACATTGCGACGTTCTGAAGAACAGCGATTGTCGCACCGGAACAATCCGACCCCATGATCGCAACAACGCCATCGGAGGAAATCATCCTCTCGCCAGAGGCTTGCGCAACGGAAGAATCTGAGCATGTCGCGTCACCACGAACCGACGTAATGGTTTTCCCGCCAAGGAAAAGGCCACTTTCACTGACTTCATTCCATGCGAGTTCAGCGCTATCGGCCATGATGGGGGTCAACGATTCAATCGGGCCGGTGAAGCTAAGCAACACGCCCATCTTCACCTCATCCGCGAATGCAACGCCTGCCGAGAAGGCCAGCGCGGTGCTGGCAAGAAGCAGCTTTTTCATAGGTATCTCCCATAGGGTTTGTTATCGTTCTTCTGTTGTGCCCGTGCGGCACGGAACCGGCAGCTTTGACTGCCTTACATTATGCCTAGCATGGCGATTTGTCCCAGAAAAGACGTTTTGACATTCCGTGCGCAAGGTCATGCGGTCAAATGTCGGTCACGCTGTAGCTGCGCGCGATATCCGCCGTTGCCCGTCCCCAGACGCTGCACTTCACGCGCGCTTGGTGGGCGTCAAATGCGGCGCGCGTGGTGAAACGCTCGGACACGATCCAGACAAGCGGGTCTGCGCTGCGTGTCACATCGAACTGAAGGCAGCCCGCTTCGGCCCGCGACAGCAGAATATGCTCTGGCAGGTGGCGTAACACCAGTTCTGCCTGGGCCGCATTCGCGCAGCGCAATGTTCCTTGAAGCGTGACCGGCATTATTCCAGTTCGATTGTTCCGGGCGGTTTTGATGTGCAATCATAGAACACACGGTTGATTCCGCGCACTTCGTTGATGATCCGCGTCGATGTCTCGCCCAGAAACTCATGCGTGAAAGGATAGTAATCCGCCGTCATGCCATCCACGGAAGTGACCGCACGCAGGGCCAGCGCGAAATCATAGGTGCGCCCGTCCCCCATCACGCCCACAGTGCGCATGGGCAGAATTGCAGCAAAAGCCTGCCAGATGTCGTCATACAGCCCATGGCGGCGGATCTGGTCAATATAGACCGCATCGGCACGGCGCAGGATTTCCAGCTTCTCGCGGGTGATTTCACCGGGGCAGCGAATGGCAAGGCCCGGACCGGGGAAGGGGTGGCGGCCGATGAATTTGTCAGGCAGCCCCAGTTCACGCCCCAGCGCGCGCACTTCGTCCTTGAACAGCTCGCGCAGCGGTTCCACCAGCTTCAGGCCCATCTTTTCAGGCAGGCCGCCGACATTATGGTGGCTTTTGATGGTTACGGACGGCCCGCCGGAGAAACTGACCGATTCGATGACATCGGGATACAGCGTGCCCTGGGCCAGAAATTCCGCGCCATCAATCTGGCTGGCGTATTTCTGGAACACATCAATAAACAACCGCCCGATAATCTTGCGCTTTGTTTCCGGATCGGAAACGCCGTCCAGTTCACCCAGAAACAAATCAGCCTCATCCGCGTGAATCAGCGGAATGTTGTAATTGTCACGGAACATGGTGACGACTTCTTCGGCCTCGTTCAGGCGCAGCAATCCGTGATCCACGAATACGCAGGTCAACTGGTCGCCAATAGCTTCGTGAATCAGCACAGCCGCCACAGAACTGTCAACGCCGCCTGACAAGCCGCAGATCACCTGCCTGTCACCCACCTGTTCGCGGATGCGCGCAATCGCTTCATCCTTGTAGGATGCCATCGTCCAGTCGCCAGTGAACCCTGCCAGCCGGATGAAGTTTTCATAAAGTTTCGCGCCATTCGGGGTATGGTGCACTTCGGGGTGGAATTGCACGGCGAAGAAATTGCGCGACGGATCGGCGGTAATGGCGAAGGGCGCGCCCGGCGATGTGCCGAATACCTGAAATCCTGGGGCAATACGGCTGACATGGTCGCCGTGGCTCATCCAGACCTGTTCACGGCCATCGACCCCGTTGAACCACCCCTCCAGCAGGGGCAGGCGGTCGGCAGTGGGGGTTACGAAGGCGCGTCCGAATTCGGCAGTGCCATGTCCCGTTTCCACCAATCCGCCCAATTCCTGCATCATGACCTGTTGGCCATAGCAAATGCCAAGGACCGGCACACCCAGCGCGAATACCGATTTCGGCGGGCGGGGGGATCCGTCGCGCGTGACCGAATCGGGGCCGCCTGACAGGATGATTGCCTTGGGCGCGAATTCGGCAAGAAATGCGTCATCCACCTGCTGATAGGGATGAATTTCGCAATACACACTCAGTTCCCGAAGCCTGCGCGCGATAAGCTGCGTGACCTGAGAACCGAAATCGATGATCAGAAGGCGTTGATGCTGGGTCATGCCGCCCCGATTAAGTCAAGCCCGCGCGCCCTGCAAGGCCCTAAAACGGGTATCACGCGTCAATGCACAGGATTTGCAGATCGGCGACATTCGTGCCGGTCGCGCCAGTCACCAGCAGATCACCGGCCAGTTGCAGCGCATGATAGCTGTCGTTGTTGGCCAGCAGTGCCGCCGGATCACCGCCCGCCGCACGGATGCGCCCTAGCGTGTCGCCATCGACCACAGCGCCTGCCGCGTCCGTTGGTCCGTCGCGCCCGTCTGTGCCGCCAGACAGGAACCGCCAACCCGCAAGGCCGTCCAGATCGCACGCAACGCGCAGCGCCAGTTCCTGATTGCGCCCGCCACGGCCCGTGCCGGCCAGCCGCACAGTCGTTTCCCCACCGAACAGCGCAATACGCGGGCCGCCGCCTTGGCGCACCGTCTCCACGATTTGCGCTGCGGCCGCACTGACATCCCCGATCAGTTTGTCCGAGGCGATTTCGGCCCCTTCGCATGCACGCGCCATTGCCGCCAGCGATATCCGATTCGACCCGATCAGCCGGTTCTGTGCGTCGGGCAGGGGGGTGGTGTCCCCCTTTCGGTTCAGGGCGTCGCGCGCCGCCGGTGGCAGGCGTTCCCATAGGCCCGAACTGGCCAGCAGGGCGCGAACCTCGTCGCGGGTGGCAATGGGCGCAACAGTCGGGCCGGATGCGATGGCGCGCAGGTCATCGCCGATCACATCCGACAGGATAAGCGCCTGCACGGTTGCGGGGGCCGCCATGCGCAACAGTCCGCCCCCTTTCATCCGTGACAGATGCTGGCGAATGGCGTTCATTGCCCCGATATCCAGACCCGCACCCAGCAACAGATCATTGACCTGCGCCTTGTCCGACAGTGACAGACCGGTCACAGGCGCAGGCACCAGCGCCGAACCACCGCCGGATACCAATACAAGCACAACGTCATTCTTGCGGGTGCGTGCCAGAATCTTCTGAATGGCCAGCCCTGCCTGTAGTCCGTTTTCATCGGGAACCGGATGGCCCGCTGCCATGACGCGTGCGCCGTCCATCGGCGCGGCGTTCTCGTAGTTGGTGACGACGATTGCGGCCTCGGGTTTGGGCAGAAGTGGCAGCGCGGCCGCCATCATGGCATGGGCGGCTTTTCCGATGGCCAGCGCGTAGACCCGCCCGCCTTGTGGCACATGCAAGGGTGTGGCGGTCAGGGCATCGTGCACCGCTGCGCGCGGGTCGGCCGCGTCAACGCCTGTCCTGAAAAGCCCGATCATCTGCGCGCGGGTCAGCATGTTGCCCAACTCCTTATCCATGATAGCGCTATCTGCGATTGCAGACTTGTGCCATTGCAACAGGCCCCGGCACAAGCCGCTTATCATTGGCAGCGCAGTGAAGGGCTTGCTATAGGGGGCGGAAACGCAGCATAATCCGACCGGATTAAGGGAGTTATCATGTTCGATCTTGCAGGAAAAACAGCGCTGGTTACCGGCGCTTCGGGTGGTATCGGCGCGGAAATCGCGCGTGTGCTTCACAATGCGGGTGCAACGGTTGCGGTATCGGGAACGCGCGAAGGGCCGTTGCAGGATCTGGCGCAGGAACTGGGTGCGCGCGCACATGTGCTGGCATGCAACCTGTCAGATCCGGATGCGGTCGAGGCATTGCCAAAGCGCGCGATTGACGCAATGGGCGGGCTGGATATTCTGGTGAACAACGCCGGTATCACACAGGATAACCTGTTGATGCGCATGAGTGACGAGCAGTGGCAAAAAGTGCTGGATGTGAACCTGACAGCCGCCATGCGCCTGATGCGCGGCAGCTTGCGGGGCATGATGAAGGCGCGCTGGGGCCGGATTGTGAATATCAGTTCGGTTGTGGGGGCAACCGGCAATCCCGGCCAGACGAATTATGTGGCCGCGAAGGCCGGACTGGTCGGCATGTCGAAGGCGCTGGCGCAAGAAGTGGCGTCGCGCGGCATTACGGTGAATTGCGTGGCCCCCGGCTTCATCGAAACCCCCATGACCGACGTGCTGACTGATGACCAGAAGGCGGCGATCAACGGCCGTATCCCTGCGGGACGTATGGGCAGCCCTGCCGACATTGCTGCGGCGGTGCTGTATCTGGCCAGTCAGGATGCGGGCTATGTGACGGGCGCGGTTTTGCACGTCAATGGCGGCATGGCAATGGTTTGACCTATGGTCTGTTGTCACCATATGCGCTGCACGCTTGCGGAAGCGTGGCGCTGTGGTATGAAAGTGAGACTACAATTTCAAGGCCGCAACACTCTTGACCTGCGGGCATGAAGGCCCTATTGGGCGCGCAAGACGCCGCTTGAAACTGGCGGATTAGGGACATTTCAGGCCGGGTTCCGGCAAAATAACCGAGAGGAAGAACATGAGCGATATCGCGGATCGTGTGAAGAAAATCGTTGTCGAGCATCTTGGCGTCGAAGAAGGCAAGATCACCGAAGGCGCGTCCTTCATCGACGATCTGGGCGCAGACAGCCTTGATACGGTTGAACTGGTTATGGCATTCGAGGAAGAATTCGGTATCGAAATTCCCGATGACGCCGCAGAGAACATCCAGACCTTTGGTGACGCAGTGAAATTCATCACGGAAGCTGCCTGATACCCTGTCTGTTTTCAGAATTTGAAACGCCACCCCGCCGGGTGGCGTTTTTCATTATGGGGCCTGCATCAATCGGCAGGTTCCCGCAGCTTGCCGCTTTGTGAGCAATCACAGCATGCTCTACCCTTTCCCTGCGGCCCAAATCCCGCTATCAGAACGATAATATGCGTTGACAGACAAAAAGAGAGGGCACATGCGCAGGGTTGTCGTCACAGGGCTTGGAATGGTCACACCGCTGGCTTGCGGCGTCGAGGAAACATGGTCGCGCCTTATCGCGGGCCAATCCGGTGCCGGACCGATCACACGCTTTGATGCCAGCCATCTGACCACCACATATGCATGCGAAGTCCCGCGCGGTGATGGTAGCGACGGAACATTCAACCCTGATGACTGGATGGAACCCAAAGAGGCCCGCAAGGTCGATGAGTTCATCCTGTACGGGGTCGCCGCCGCAGATCAGGCCGTGCGCGATTCCGGCTGGGTGCCGCAGGACGAAGACAGCCGCTGCCGCACAGGTGTGATGATCGGATCGGGCATAGGGGGGCTGTCCAGTATCGCGGAAACCGCCGTTCTGATCAAGGAACGCGGGCCGCGCCGGGTGTCGCCCTTCTTTATTCCCGGCGCGCTGATCAATCTGGTGTCCGGCCATGTCAGCATCCGCTACGGCTTCAAGGGGCCGAATCACGCGGTGGTCACGGCGTGTTCAACCGGCGCGCATGCCATAGGGGATGCGGCCCGCCTGATTGCGTTTGGCGATGCCGATGTCATGGTCGCAGGCGGGGCTGAAAGCCCGATTTCCGAAATCGGTATCGCGGGGTTCAATGCCTGCAAGGCGCTGTCCACCAAACGCGCCGACACCCCGACCGCTGCCAGCCGCCCCTATGATGCCGACCGCGATGGTTTTGTCATGGGGGAAGGCGCTGGTGTGGTGGTGCTGGAAGAATATGAACATGCCAAAGCGCGCGGCGCGAAAATCTATGCCGAGGTGTTGGGCTATGGCATGTCGGGCGATGCCTATCATATCACCGCCCCGTCCGAGGATGGCGATGGCGCGTTGCGATCAATGAAAGCCGCCGTGGCGCGCGCGGGGATTGACCCGTCGGAACTGGACTACATAAACGCGCATGGCACATCCACAATGGCCGATGTTATTGAACTGGCAGCGGTGGAACGGCTGCTGGGGGACAGCGCCGCCACCGCCACCATGTCATCGACCAAATCGGCCATCGGGCATTTGTTGGGGGCTGCGGGCGCGGTCGAGGCGATTTTCTGCATTCTGGCCATCCGCGACCAGATTGCGCCCCCGACACTGAATCTGGACAATCCCGCTGTTGAAACGCCGCTGGATCTGGCTGCGAAAGCGGCGCGGAAACGCGACATCCGGCTGGCCCTGTCCAATAGTTTTGGCTTTGGCGGGACCAATGCCAGCCTGATCCTTGGAAAGATTGACAACTGATGGTGCGCCATATCGTAGCCAATGCCCTGACATTGATGATTGTCGGCCTTGTGGGGGTGGCAATCATTATTTCCGCGGGCAAACGCCAGTTTTCCGGCCCCGGCCCATTGAGCGAGGCAGCGTGTTTCCGCGTAGAGCCGGGATCTTCCTTGCGGGTCGTGTCGCGGGGGCTTGCCGAACAAGGCGCCATTGCATCCGAACAGGTCTTTCGCATCGGGGCGCAGTATAGCGAACGGGCCGATCAATTGCGCTTCGGGTCGTATCTGATACCTGAAGCTGCATCGATGGATGAAATTCTGGATATTCTGACACGCGGCGGTGCGTCGACCTGTGGCAGCGAAATCCAGTTTCGTATCGGGGTGACGCGTATCGATACGCTTGTGCGCGAACTGGACCCCACCACGCAGCGCTTCGAGACCATGGTTCAGTTCGCCGCCGGAGAGGAGCCGCCAGAAGACTATGCGCGCTTCGCGTCACAATCGGACATGCAGTATCGCATCACGATTGCCGAAGGGGCGACCAGCTGGCAAATCTGGGAAGGCCTGCGGCTGGCCGAGTTTCTGGAAGGGGAGATTGGCGATGTGCCGCCCGAAGGGATGCTGGCACCTGACAGTTATTCCGTGGCACGCGGCGCAAGCCGAGAGGCGCTTCTGGCTGAAATGCAATCGCGTCAGGAGGCGATTCTGGCGCAGTTCTGGGAAAACCGCGCGGATGATCTGCCCTATGACAGCCCGCAGGATGCATTGATCATGGCATCGATCGTTGAAAAGGAAACCGGTGTTGCTGATGAACGGCGTCAGGTTGCCAGCGTGTTTGTCAACCGTCTGCGTATGCCGATGCGGCTGCAAACCGACCCGACGGTGATTTACGGCATAACCGAAGGGCGTGGAACATTGGGGCGTGGTTTGCGGCGGTCCGAACTGGACGCTGTAACCCCCTATAATACCTACCGGATTGACGGTTTGCCACCAACGCCAATCGCCAATCCCGGACGCGCGGCAATCGCGGCGGCATTGGACCCCGATGACACGCCTTATCTGTATTTCGTGGCCGATGGTACTGGCGGGCATACATTCAGCACCAATCTGGCGGATCATAACCGCGCCGTTGCCCGCTGGCGCGAGATCGAGGCGGAGATGCGCCAGCAACAACAGGCGGATTGACCTGTTGGGCGTCATCAAGGGACGTGTTGAACATGGCCGTAAATGATAAAAAAAGGGGCGCCTTTGCGCCCCTTTTCCAATGCTTTGCAGCTGTTCGTTAACGCATTTACGCCAGCATCGTGACGGGGTTTTCCAGATAGGTGACAACCTCTTTCAGGAATTCCGCACCCAATGCCCCATCGATGACACGGTGATCCACGGACAGCGTCATTGACATGACTGTGGCCACTTTCAATTCCCCGTCAGCGCCGACAACAGGTTTTTTCAGACCGGCGCCAACCGCCAGAATAGACCCGTGTGGCGGGTTGATCACGGCATCAAAATTCTCGATCCCGAACATGCCAAGGTTGGAAATTGCCATCGCACCACCGACATATTCATGCGGGGCCAGCTTCTTGTTGCGGGCGCGTCCGGCCAGATCTTTCATCTCGGCCGACAGGGCAGATAGTGACTTCAGATGCGCATCTTTCAGAACCGGCGTAAACAGCCCGCCTTCGATCGCGACAGCGACTGCCACATCTGACGGTTTCAGGCGGAAAATCCGGTCATTCGCCCAGACCGCATTGCAGTCAGGGACCGCTTGCAGTGCCATTGCGCAGGCCTTGATGATGAAATCATTGACCGACAGTTTGACACCGCGTGCTTCCAGCTGCTTGTTCAGATCAGCGCGGAACGCCATCAGCGCGTCAAGCTGGACATCGCGGCGCAGATAGAAATGCGGAATGGTCTGCTTGGCTTCGGTCAGGCGGCTTGCAACTGTTTTACGCATGCCGTCCAGTTTGACTTCGGCGTAGTCGCGGCCTTCATACATGCGCGCAACCTGATCGGCACTTGGGCCGGTTGCAGGGGCTGCTGTTGGTTTCGACGTTGCGCTTGCGGCAGTGTCAGACGCGGCTGCCGCCGGTTTTGCCGCAGTGGCGGTGGTCGCGCTTTCGACATCGGCCTTCACGATACGGCCATGTGGACCGGTCCCGCTGATCTGCGTCAGGTCCAGTCCCTTATCCGCCGCAAGACGCCGCGCAAGCGGCGAGGCAAATATGCGCTGCCCATCCTGAACCGGCGCGGCGGGCGCTGCAGGCGCAGGCGTTGTGTTCCCGGCGGGTGCCGCCTGCGCAGGTGCGTCCGTTGCTGCTGGTGCGTCGGCTGCACTGGTGCTGCTGGCCTTGATGTCATCCGCGCTTTCACCATCTTCCAGCAGAACCGCGATTGGGGTGTTGACCTTCACCCCTTCGGATCCGGCGTCGATCAGGATTTTGCCGATGACCCCTTCGTCCACGGCCTCGAATTCCATCGTGGCCTTGTCGGTTTCAATCTCGGCCAGAATGTCACCGGATGCGACGGTGTCACCTTCCTTGACCAGCCATTTTGCAAGCGTGCCTTCTTCCATCGTGGGCGAGAGGGCGGGCATCAGGATTTCTGTAGGCATTGGTCCCTCCCTTTCAGCGATAAGTGACTTTGCGCACTGCCTCGACCACCTCATCGGTGGTGACCAGCGCAAGTTTTTCAAGATTGGCGGCATAGGGCATCGGCACATCCTTGCCCGTCAAGTTAATGACTGGCGCGTCCAGATAATCGAATGCCTGCTGCATCACCACGGATGTGATGTAATTGCCGACCGAGCTTTGCGGGAAGCCTTCTTCCACTGTGACCAGACGGTTGGTTTTCATGACCGAGGCCAGAATGGCGTCTGTGTCCATGGGACGGATGGTGCGCAGGTCGATAACTTCGGCGCTGATCCCGTCTTCGGCCAGCCGTTCAGCCGCTTCCAGTGCGTAGGTCATACCAATGCCGAAGCTGACGATGGTCACGTCACTGCCTTCGCGCCAGATCTTTGCCTTGCCAAAGGGAACGGTAAAATCATCCAGAACCGGCACATCGAAACTGCGCCCGTAAAGGATTTCATTCTCAAGGAAAATGACCGGATTCGGGTCACGGATGGCCTGTTTCAGAAGCCCTTTCGCATCAGCTGCGGAATAGGGCATCACGACCTTCAGGCCGGGAATATGGCTGTACCATGCGGCATAACACTGGCTATGCTGCGCCCCAACGCGCGCGGCCGCGCCATTGGGGCCACGGAACACGATGGGACAGCCCATCTGCCCGCCGGACATATACAATGTCTTGGCAGCGGAGTTCAGGATCTGGTCAATGGCCTGCATCGCAAAGTTGAACGTCATGAATTCAACAATGGGGCGCAATCCGCCGAAGGCAGCCCCCACGCCGATTCCGGCAAAGCCGTGTTCGGTAATGGGCGTATCAATGACCCGACGCGCGCCGAATTCATCCAGCAAGCCCTGGGTAATCTTATAGGCCCCTTGATATTCCGCAACCTCTTCGCCCATGACGAAAACCTCGTCATGGTTGCGCATTTCCTCGGCCATGGCGTCGCGCAGGGCTTCGCGCACAGTCTGGGTTTTCATTTCCGTGCCTTCGGGCCAGTCGGGGCTGGTGTCGGGCGAGGGCGCAGCAGGGGCAGCGGCTGCCTTGGCAGGTGCGGAATTGTCAGCGGTGTCAGACGCCGCTTCGGGTTCCGGCGCAGCGGATGCGACCGCATCATCGACGCTTTCGCCTTCTTCGACCAGAACGGCGATCGGGGTGTTTACCTTCACCCCTTCGGTGCCGGCGTCAATCAGGATCTTGCCAATGATCCCTTCATCCACGGCCTCGAATTCCATCGTGGCCTTGTCCGTTTCAATTTCGGCCAGAATGTCGCCGGCACTAACGGTATCGCCTTCTTTCACCAGCCATTTGGCAAGTGTGCCTTCCTCCATAGTCGGAGAGAGCGCGGGCATCAGTATTTCGGTTGCCATATTTTTCGTCCCCCCTGTCAAGCGTTCTGCGGCACGTCAGATGCGTAAATATCAGTCCAGAGTTCGTCCAGCGCGGGTTCCGGACTTTCCTTGGAAAATTCTGCCGCGTCATTCACAACGCCTTTTATTTCCTTGTCGATGGCTTTCAAGTCATCCTCGCTGGCATGTTTGCCCTGCAACAGCAACTCGCGCACATGTTCAATCGCATCGCGTTCCTCGCGGATTTTCTGGACTTCGTCGCGGGTGCGGTATTTCGCAGGGTCCGACATGGAATGCCCGCGATAGCGGTAGGTCATGACTTCAAGGATATACGGCCCCTTGCCAGCGCGGCAATGCGCAACGGCCTTTTCACCAGCGGCCTTGACCGCCAGAACATCCATCCCGTCAACTTCTTCGCCCTTGATGCCGTAAGCCGCGCCGCGTTCCCACAGGCTAGGGGATTTCGTGGCGCGCTGCACGGATGTGCCCATGGCGTATTTGTTGTTTTCAATCACGAAAATGACGGGCAGATCCCACAACATGGCCATGTTATAGGTTTCATAGACCTGACCCTGATTGGCAGCGCCATCGCCGAAATAGGTGAAGGTGACGTTGTCATTGCCCTTGTACCTGTCTGAAAATGCCAGACCTGCACCAAGCGGCACTTGTGCACCGACAATGCCATGCCCGCCATAGAAATGCTTTTCCTTGGAGAACATGTGCATCGAGCCGCCCTTGCCCTTGGAATAGCCCCCTTCGCGCCCGGTCAGTTCGGCCATAACGCCTTTGGGGTCCATCCCGCAGGCCAGCATATGGCCGTGGTCGCGGTAGGATGTGATGCGCTTGTCGCCTTCCTTGGCGGCGGCTTCCAGCCCGACGACAACCGCTTCCTGTCCAATGTAAAGATGGCAGAACCCGCCGATCAGACCCATGCCGTAAAGCTGTCCTGCCTTTTCCTCGAATCGGCGGATCAGCAACATGTCGCGGTAATATCCCAGCAGTTCTTCAGCCGAGACGTTTGATTTCGCGGCAGTTTTCCGTGTGGCCATAATTGGCAGCCCTCCCGTCAAAAGTGATAGTTCAACGTTAAACAATTAAATAGCGCATATTTTTGCGGGTTGCGAGTGTTTTTCGACAAAACGGCTATGCACCCTGCGAATGCCTGCAAACGGGAATGAAAACCGGTCAATGTGGGGAATTTATCAGCAAGGTTTTGCGACAAGCAGGTCCGCTGGGGGTGCGCGCATCAGATCCCGCGCATAGTTTCCCAGACTGTCGGATTTTCTGCCGGACGCGCTGCCGATGACAATCAGGTCGGGCTTGAGTTCCTGAATCCGGAACTGCAAAACCTCATGCACGCCGCCGGGAATGACCTCTGGCAGGTCCATGTCGGGCAGGCCGTCCAGCCGCATGAAGGCGTCGCGCAGAAGGGCGGTTTGCGTCATGGTGGACCCGTCCTCTGACTCGGCGGTGGACAGCTTGTCTTTCAACGGCAATTGCAGGGCGTGAATCGCGTGAAACTCGGCATGCGGGGCGATCTGGCCCGCCGTGGCCATTGCCTTCGCGGATGCGGGCGCAAATGTAATTGCCCCCAACACGCGGCGATATTGCTGTGTCCCGCCTGTATGTGCAATCAGAACGGGGCAGGGCACGGCAAGCGTTATGCGTTCCATACTTGTCAGGCGCAACGTGTCCAGAACCGCCCGAACCTTGTGCAGGCCCAGAACCACCAGATCGGCCGATACATCGCGGGCTGTTCGTGAAATAACATCCTCGACCGTGCCGGTGGTGATGACGGTGTCTATCTCGACATCGCTATATTGGGTTTTGATCTGCTCAAACGTTGCCTGAACGCTGGCGTGGTCCTTGATGGGGTTGCGCAACCTGAAGCGCGTGACCGTCCCGCCACGTTCCGGCATGGCATGCACCAAAACGACCCGCGCGCCCAATTCCCGCGCCAGCGCGACCGCGCGCACGGGTGCCGCTGCTGATCGCTGTTTCAAGTCTGTTGCAACAAGAATGGTTCTGATAGCAGACAACGCGGTGCCCTGTGATGCATTTAGGTTATGTGTGCCAGTCATAGCAGATCAGATAAGGGCCGTCACTTTGCTTTCTGAACCATGACTTAGCCGCGCGCGAGAATTGTATCGTCAAGCGGGCCGGACAGCATGTCTGATGACATTTCCTGCGCAAAATGCGGCTTGTGGTTCAGATGCGGATACCGTTCGTGCAGTTCCGACTGAAGCGCAGCGGGCAATCTTGTGGTCGCGGCGCGGGAGACCAGCAAGCTTTCCATCGGCACCCCTTCGGCATAAATGATCTGGTGATCGTCGAAAGCCAGACTGTAATAATCCACAAATCCCCCCTCGGACTGGACAATCCCGGCAGAGCCTACAAGATGCTGTGCCTGAAGCAGGACTTCGGCCCGTGTGCCCAGTCGGCGGTCACCGCGCTGATACAGGAAAATGCGTTGACGGGGTGCCAGCTTCAGGCTGCGCAAATTGCCCAGCCCGCCTTCGGGAATGATGACCGGCGCAAACGCGCCATAGCCGCGCAAGGTAACCTTGCCCAACCACCGGACGGGCTGTGCGCCATGATCGCGCGTCAGAACCATATCATCTTGTGTCAGTTGCTCGATCGGCATCAGGCGGCCATCTGCCATGGTCACGCGTGTGCCGGCCCCGAAGCAGCCATGGACGATCTTGGACAGGCGCAGCGCGGTATCTGCGGTGTCGATTTCAATAAGCGAATATGCAATCTCGGCACGGATGGGGCTAAGGGGCAGGCCAAACCGGTGTCCGTCGATTTCCAGCATGACAATTTCCAGAATATCGCCGTCATGCGCCATCATCCGCAATGTGCATAACGGGGTGACGGGCGCACTCGCGGGCAGATTGCCTGACGGGTCTTCCAGAACCGATATCGTTGCCTCAAGGCGCAGTGTCAGCGGGTAAAGCCTGCTGGCAGCATGCAGGCAATAGATGTCCCCCAGCACACATATTGCCGGAGCGCCCAGCGGATCACCTTCGTTTATGCCCCATGTCACCACAAAATCATTCGCAGAAAACACGTCGCATTCGTATTTCGTCACGGACATGCTGTACCTTTGTCGCGGATATTCCCTTTCGGTATGTGCGAAATGCGCGCAATCCCTGTTTAGTTTCGATCCATGCCCATAAAGGCGCAAGTTTCGCCTGGTTTGAGCAACTTAAACAAAAGGATAATACGCCGAACAAGCAGAACCGGGACTGGCCCCTTCTCGCAACTGTAGAGGTAGCATATCGATGAACGATTCAATAGCAAGTGTGTCGACAAAAGCACATCCCTGACGCCCGGCTGTGCCGGACGTCAGGGGCACGTTTCTAAACAGCGCGCTCTAGTTCACGCGCGTCCAAAGCGATTCACGACAAATTCCCAGAACGCAGCCGGACACCCCAAGCTGGTTTGCACGCAATTCCATGCGGGAATTATAGGTGCGGTCACGGTCCGGCGCGTAGACACGACCGTTGCGGTAGTTCCCATCGCCTTGTGGTTCCATATCCCAGACAATGGCGCGCCCGATATTGGGCGAGTCGATCTGTTGGGCGTTGCCGTCAAATGCGGCAACCAACCCGCCGCAAATCTTGCCGTTGGAACATGTCTGTATCTGGACATGACCGAAATTTCCGTTGTCATCGGGGGCGGTTTTCCACAGCCCGTGCGCCGGATCTGTCAGCGCAGGTGTTGCAAGCAAGGCCACAAATCCTGCGGCAAATAGTGTTTTATGCATCTTCGTTCCTCCCTTGGATGGGGAAGTTTTGTCGCAATTTGCAAGCCTCGCAAGCACGACCTTGCGTAAGCCATGTTCACGAATGACAATAAAAAAGGCGCCCGCGAAGGCGCCTTTTAGGTGTGTGGTGCGGTGGTGGCAGTGTTAGCCGCGCGGCTCGCTCATCAAACCTCTGATCAGGGCATAACAGGCCAGGATCAGGACCACGGCAAATGGCAACCCGGTCGAGACGGACGCCGCCTGAAGCGCGGCAAGCCCGCCGCCGATCAGCAGGGCTGCCGCCACTAGCCCTTCAAAAATCACCCAGAACACCCTTTGGCTGACGGGCGCATTGATCTTGCCACCGGCGGTGATGGTATCAATGACCAGCGATCCTGAATCCGAGGATGTGACGAAGAACACAATCACCAGAATGATCGCAATCGTGGACGTGATTGCCGCCAGTGGCAGTTCCGACAACATGCCAAACAGTGACAGTTCCGGCACATAGGCCGAGATGACATAGCCGTAGACTGCACTGTCCGCGACTGTGTTGATCAGTTGGTCGATCGCCGTGCCGCCAAAGATCGTCATCCAGATGGCCGATACGATGGTCGGTATCAGCAGGACACAGGTGATGAACTCTCGCACGGTACGGCCACGGCTGACACGCGCAATGAACATGCCAACGAAGGGCGACCAGCTGATCCACCACGCCCAGTAGAACGCAGTCCAGCCCTGACGGTAGCCGTCATCATCGCGCCCGATCGGGTTCGACAACGCACCGATTTCGCTGAAATACGCGCCCAGATTGCCGAAGAATTGTGTCACCAAAGTCAGCGTTGGCCCGACCAGCAACACGAAGCCCAGCAACAACACAGCAAGGCCCATATTGATTTCCGACAGCACTTTCACACCACCATCAAGCCCGCGCAGTACCGAAATCAGCGCCATGCCGGTGATAATGACAATCAAGATAACCGATGCGGTAACCGTGTCGTTTATCCCGTCAATGCCCATCACAAAGCCAATCCCCGCAGAGGCCTGTTGCGCCCCCAGACCCAGCGATGTCGCCAGCCCGAACAGCGTGGCAAAAACGGCCAGAATGTCGATGACATGGCCCGGCCAGCCCCAGATGCGTTCCCCGAAAATCGGGTAGAAGATGGACCGCACAGTCAGCGGCAGCCCCTTGTTATAGGCAAACAATGCCAGTGACAGTGCCACAACGGCATAGATGGCCCAAGGGTGCAGACCCCAGTGATAGATTGTTGCGGCCATTGCTGTCAGGCGCGCGGCTTCCACTGCCGCAGGATCGGCAAGGACGCCATCGACAATGCCGATATCGCGCATCAGCGGTTGATCACCCCATGGCGTGCCGAAATAATACACAGGTTCGAGCACCCCAAAGAACATCAAGCCGATGCCCATGCCAGCCGCAAACAGCATCGCAAACCAGCCAGCATAGCTGTAATCGGGCGTTGCATCGACCCCGCCCAACCGCACCTTGCCCAAGGGCGATATCAAAATCCCAAGACAGACAATAACGAACAGATTGCCCGCCATCAGGAAGAACCAGTCAAAGCTGGATGTCAGGAAACCACGCAAATCGGTAAAAATCGGGCCGATCTGGTTCTGGAACGCCAGCGTGATGATGACAAATGCCACCACAACCACACCGGAAATAGCAAAGACCGGATTGTGAATATCCAGTCCGAACGGGCCGATCTGCGGGGTTATGTTGTCCTGCCCGACCTCGTAGTCGGTTTCAATGACATCAGACGCCCCTTCAGGTTCCGGCAAGGCCTCGGATGTATCCTCCGGCAGGTTTTCGTCGTCATGTTCTGACATGTTCTCTCCAGTTTCTTGTTGGGCAAAGGGTCAGTCGCGGTTTCGCCTTTGGATTGGAATGCTGCCTGTCCGGCGCGTCAGTTATCGTGACGCACCAGAAAGACAGATGCATTGGAATGTGCAGCGATCGTGTCGCCATGCCCGGCCCAAATATAGTCCATAGCTTTGGGGGCGTGGGTTTGCATGACCACCAGATCGCCGCCAAGCTCTTTGATGGCGGCAAGAAGTGTCTTGTCCGTATCTATCGTGGGGTCCGGACTTGCGCGCACGCTGACGCTGGTTTTCAGCCCATGCGCCTTGCCTTGTTCATCGGCGAATGCTTGCAGCCTGGTTTCATATTCTTGCGGGTTATGGGCCAGTGCCGTCGGGGTTGTGGCCGTTACACCGACAAAGCAGATCTCGGCCTTGTAATGCGCCGCAAGATCGATTGCGGTCTGCAACGCCTTGGATAAATGGTCGACACGCGACAGGTCGACCGGAAATATTACTTTCCGATACATGGTCCCTCCTGCTGTGTTAGGGGACAGATTATGATGCTTGAGTGGTTAATGGTAACATGGGTGTGAAGGGGCTTTGCAACCCCTGCGGCGAAAAAATGTGCATTTACGACATAATTAAGCACGAGGCATCCGCTTTCACATTGCCCCTACCAGTGCTAGATCAGACCCACACCATAACGGGAGAGGCATGAGTATGGACCTTGGAATTTCAGGAAAACGCGCGCTGGTCTGTGCCAGCTCCAAAGGGTTGGGGCGGGGCTGCGCCGAGGCTTTGGCGGCAGAAGGCGTCCATCTGGTGATGAACGCACGCGGGGCCGAAGCGCTGGAAACCGCCGCTGCAGAAATCCGCGCTGCCTATGACGTGGACGTGGTGACCGTCGCTGCCGATATCACCACAGAAGACGGGCGCGCGAAGGTTCTGGCCGCTGCGGGCGATGTGGATATTCTGGTCAATAACGCCGGCGGACCGCCACCGGGTATGTGGACCGACTGGAACCGCGACGATTTCATCGCAGCGCTTGACGCCAACATGCTGACCCCGATTGCCCTGATCAAGGCATTGGTGCCAGGCATGATGGCGCGCGGCTGGGGCAGGGTGGTCAACATCACCTCTCAATCCGTCAAATCGCCGATTCCGGTACTGGGGTTGTCCAATTCGGCGCGCGCGGGCCTGACCGGATATGTCGCGGGCACATCGCGGCAGGTTGCGGGCAAAGGGGTGGTCATCAACAACCTGCTGCCTGGCATCCATGACACGGATCGCGCCACATCGCTGGATGGCGGCGTGGCCAAGGCCGAAGGCATCAGCATGGAGGAGGCGCGCGCCAAAAGACAGGCAACAATTCCGGCGGGGCGCTACGGCACCGCACAGGAATTCGGCGCGGCCTGCGCGTTCCTGTGCTCGCAACATGCCGGATTCATCATCGGGCAAAACCTGCTGCTTGATGGTGGCGCAGTAAACGCCACACTCTAGACAGCCCGACACAGCAACCTGTTTGCAAGGCAGTCGTTGGAAAACGGCTGCCTTTTTTTCACACGACAGTATCGCAATTCACGACCACTGATCGAAGTGCATCGGCCCATCGCGGCAAACGCCTTTCCCTGCAAATGCAATGGTGACCCCGACAGGATTCGAACCTGTAACCTGCCCCTTAGGAGGGGGCTGCTCTATCCAGTTGAGCCACGGGGCCAGCGGGTGTTGCAATAGCGTGTTGGAGCTGGCTTGTCACGGGGGGATGGCTTCGCTCTTGCTCATTGTCGGCATCAGGGGCTAACATCCTTTTATATTCACTTTGACAGGATTACGCATTTGCCCCCCTATCTTCCCCCTGAAAGCAACCGGCCCTTGACGTTGCGTGATGTATCGGATGCCAGCGGTGTCAGCGAAATGACGGTCAGCCGCGTGTTGCGCAACCGGGCTGATGTATCGCCTGCAACGCGTGACAAGGTGTTGGCGGCGGCCAAGGCACTGGGCTATGTGCCCAACAAGATCGCGGGTGCGCTGGCCAGCCAGCGGGTCAATCTGGTGGGGGTGGTCATTCCGTCGTTGGCCAATATGGTCTTTCCCGAAGTGCTGGGCGGGATTTCCGATGCGTTGGAGGATTCGGGCCTGCAACCCGTCTTCGGCGCCACCGACTACAAGCCCGACCGCGAGGAAAATGTCATTTATGAGATGCTGTCATGGCGGCCTTCCGGCATGATCCTTGCAGGGCTGGAGCATTCGGATGCGTCGCGCGCCATGTTGTCCGCAGCCGGGGTTCCGATTGTGGAAATCATGGATATCGACGGCACGCCGATTGATTCGATGGTCGGCATTTCCCACAAACGCGCGGGCCGCGAAATGGCCGAGGCGATTCTGGCGGCAGGGTATCGCAGAATCGGGTTTCTGGGGTCCAAAATGCCCGATGACCACCGCGCCCGGAAACGCCTTGAAGGATTTACCGAGGCCTTGACAGCCGCAGGCATTTCGCTGGCCGCGACCGAGCATTATGCGGGCGGGTCGTCACTGGCCAAGGGGCGGGAAATGACGGCCGCCATATTGGCGGCCAATCCGGATCTGGACTTTCTGTATTATTCCAACGACATGATTGGTGCAGGCGGGTTGTTATACTGTCTGGACCAGGGGCTTGATGTGCCTGGCCAGATCGGGCTTGCGGGGTTCAACGGATTGGAATTGCTGGACGGGTTGCGCCTGCGCCTTGCCACGACTGATGCGTGTCGCCGTGAAATTGGCCGCCATGCCGCGGAAATCGTTGCAGGCAAGAACACGGATGGCATGATTGGCGGCAAGATTATTGAACTTAGCCCGCGCATGCAACCTGGTGACACGATCCGGCCCGTTCGCTAAGGGGGCAGGGCTTTCCCTTGTCGCGCAGGGGCGCTAAACACGGTTTCAAACTACAGGAATGGGGCCGGACAGATGGCGATGGACAAGAATTTTGATGCGCAGGCCGCCGAGAGGCGGATTGCCGATATGTGGCAGGCGCAAGATGCGTTTGCAGCGGGCGCAAACAGGCGCCGCGATGACGCCTTCAGCATCATGATTCCGCCCCCAAATGTGACGGGCAGCCTGCATATGGGCCATGCCTTCAACAACACGTTGCAAGATATTCTGGTGCGCTGGAAACGGATGCAGGGCTTTGACACGCTGTGGCAACCGGGGCAGGACCATGCAGGCATTGCCACCCAGATGGTGGTCGAACGCGGTTTGGCCGCCGAGGGCAAGAAACGCACTGATTTCACGCGCGAGGAGTTTCTGGCCAAGGTCTGGGAGTGGAAGGCGCAATCGGGCGGCACCATTATCGGGCAGTTGCAGCGCCTGGGTTGTTCGCTGGACTGGTCGCGCAACGCGTTCACCATGTCCGGCGCACCGGGCGCGCCTGCGGGCGAGGATGGCAATTTCCACGATGCAGTGATCAAGGTCTTTGTGGATATGTATAACAAGGGCCTGATCTATCGCGGCAAGCGGCTGGTCAACTGGGACCCGCATTTCGAGACCGCGATTTCCGATCTGGAGGTCGAGAATATCGAGACTGACGGCCATATGTGGCATTTCAAATACCCGTTGGCTGGCGGTGAAAGCTATGAGTATTTGGAGCAAGATGAAGACGGGAATGTCATTTTCCGCGAGATGCGCGACTACATTTCCATTGCGACGACACGGCCTGAAACCATGCTGGGTGACGGGGCTGTTGCAGTTCATCCATCGGATAAGCGTTACGCGTCAATTGTCGGAAAACTATGTGAAATCCCTGTTGGGCCAAAAGAGCATCGCCGGTTGATCCCGATTATCACCGATGACTATCCTGATCCGAATTTCGGGTCGGGCGCGGTGAAGATTACGGGCGCGCATGATGCCAATGACTATGGCGTGGCCAAGCGCGGGGGCATTCCGATGTACCGGCTGATGGACACGCGCGCGCAAATGCGCGCAGATGGCGCGCCCTATGCCGAAGCCGCCGGCGTGGCCGGTGCCGTGGCGCGCGGCGAACGTAGCCTGTCCGAGGCAGAGGCGGATGCGCTGAACCTTGTGCCCGACCATCTACGCGGCCTTGACCGCTATGAGGCGCGCAAGGCGGTGGTCGACGAGATTACCACTGAGGGGCTGGCCGTGATGACCCGCGCGGATGATCCGCGGCTGGGGCGCAAGCTGGGCGAAGATGACGACCCCGCAGCGCTGGTTCCGCTGGTCGAGGCGAAGAAGATCATGCAACCCTTTGGTGACAGGTCCAAAGTCGTGATCGAGCCGATGCTGACCGATCAGTGGTTTGTTGACGCCGGGAAGGTTGTCGGGCCAGCGCTGGACGCGGTGCGTGATGGCCGCGTGAAGATCATGCCGGAGAGTGGCGAGAAAACCTATTTCCACTGGCTGGAGAATATCGAGCCGTGGTGTATCTCGCGCCAGTTGTGGTGGGGGCATCAGATTCCGGTTTGGTATGGGCCTAAACTTAGCGAAGATGAGAAGACGGTTTTCGCGCAAAGGATTAGCCAAGGGCAGCAACAGTTGAGCGAGGGTTGGACCGCGTTTTGCGCTCCTACAGAGTCGGAAGCAGTTGAACTAGCTAAGGCATATTACAAGCGTGCGCACTTTGGCGAGGATGTCACAGTCGTTGCGTCCCAAGAGGAGGCACTAAGGAGCTTTAGATTGCAAGAAGCAGGAGGTGCGAGTTTCACAGTGCCTCAAATGCCTATCTGGCGCGACCCCGACGTCCTC